>NZ_JBBXMW010000002.1:0-437857 GCF_038442325.1 Methylorubrum subtropicum
CGGCTTCTGCCGGCTTCCGTGCCGGCCCGGATGGCTGCTTCATCTTCGCTCCTGGGGGCTACGATGAACCAGCCATCCTCCGTTCGTGAAGGCCCTCAATCTGTCTCAAAAGTGCTGACGCCGGACACTGGACCCTGCGCGTCGAGAGTTTCGCCAGCTTACGCCGGATCACCGCCCGCTCGTCGTAGGTGGACGGCCAGACGATCTGGATCGGCACCTTGTAGGCCAGCGTGGCGGCCTTAAGGGCTCCCCGGAAATCCTCGTAGAGGCGGGCGTTCGGCTCGTCCTCGCCGTCCTGGTCCTCGCCCTCTTCCGACGCTTCCTCCTCCGTCGGGGAGCGCTCCGATTCCTCTGGCGTCCGAAGGTTCTTCACCCGTTCGATCAGCTCAACCGGCAAGGCGCAGACGACGACTTGGGGCGGACGGTCGAGCTCCGACAGGTCGCGGATCTCCTCCTCGAAGAGCTCGACGGCCATCCGGATGGCGAGGTCGTCGCGTTCCTCGCCGGTGATCTTGGAGAGGCTGGCCGGCCGCAGGACGCGCTGGTGGTGACCGTCGATCTCGAACCAGCAGCGGAAGGGCCCGTTGATGCCGCTGCCCGGAAAGGCGGGGAAGAGGTTGGGCTGCCGGCTCGGCTTGGCGGGGATCTCGCCCTCGCACCGTGCGAACCATTCCCGGAACCCATCGACGGTCTCGGAGGACCCGACCACCCCGACGCGGACGGTCCGCGTCGCCTGTATGGAGAAGTCGACCGGGCCATGATCGATCAGGCCGAAGCGTACGTCCGGGTGGCGTGCGCCGCCGCCGAACTCCAGCAAGGGCTCGTGGACGTGCTGGAGCCTAAAGGTCGAGTTCACGCTGACCTGCCTTCCGAGCCTTGCTCATCTCGGGGTCCTCGCGGTCCGACCAGAGGTCGTCCGGGACGCCGTACTGGTGCGTCAGCGGTTCGAGCGCCTCGAAGCTGAGGAACGGGTACTCGGAGCGCAGCATGTCGCCGCGTTCGGTGAGGAGGGCGCGCCACATGCGCAGGTGTCCCCGCACGTTGGAGTTACGCTCGATCTCTTTGATCTTTTTGAGGTAGTCCGACGCGTAGGCGCTTTCCTCGAACCCGTCGCGGGTGAAGTGGTAGGTCGGCTCGACGGCAAGGTGCCACTCGCCGTCGAGTTCGAGGAACCGGGGGACGAAGGCGGCGTGCCTGAGGTAGGAGGCGGCGGTCTTCCCCTTGTTGAGCCCGTGCTGGGAGACGACGGTGCGCTTTCCCTCCCCGCGCGCGTCGGTGAAGGTGAAGTCGCGCCTGCCCCTTCGCTGGGGGTTGCCCTTGAAGAAGTAGTATCTGCGGGCGCGGTCGAATACGAGGCGTTCACGGACACGCTCGCCCAGGCAAAGGCCGAGGAGGCGTACGAACAGCCTCTTGCTGGCTTCCCCGTCGGCCTCGGCCCAGTCCAAGGTCTCGATCAGGTCGATGCTGCCCTGGTCGCACGCGTCCTCGAAGAGAGGGTCGTCGAGGTCGCGGAAGGTCACCAGCCGGTCGCCATCCACGATCCAGTCGATGGGAGGCCGTTCGATCCTGCGCTTGAGCGCCTCCCTCACTTCCGAGGCGTTCCCTTCAATGGTGGCGATGTTGAGCCGGTGCGGGAAGCTCGCCCGGAGCAGGTTCGTCTCCAACTCCTCGTCGACCCGCATGGCGGGCGTGACCACACCAGGCCGTGCGAAGCCCGCGACGAGGGCAACCAGCTTGCCGACTGTCTGCGGCGTGAGCTCGTCCTCATGGCGGACGAACACGACCTTCCTGGAGCGCTTGCGGTCGAGGTCCTGGAAGTACGACTGGATCGACTTCCAGCAGACGAGCTCGGTCTCGGGGTTCACCACGACCAGGATGACCGGCGTGTTGGCGTTTAGCCAATACTCAAGGTCCCGCTCGTCGACCCTGAAGGAGAACGTCTCGCCGTTATCCTCGGCGAGCTTCTGGACCGTCTTGAGCTGCGCCGCGATATACTGCGCCTTGACCTCGCCCGTTTCGGGGTCCCGCAATTCGATAAAGCCGTCGATGCCCGCGTCCAGGGCGCCGGTCGGGTGGAAGGCGAGGCCGGAGTCGCCGACGCGTACCGCGAAGCGATGGACGCCGCCGTCGCCCTGCAGTTGGTTCCTCGTGAGCTTCTTCAAGGACTGGCCCACCTCGCGGTCGCGAGACACGTTCAGGTCGAACGTACCGGATTTGTTCGCCGGCGGCGAGGCGCACCGCCGGGGCATCCCGGCCTTTCTGTCCCGAGAGGTAATGCATAGCGTTCGGCGTACGCGTTCTGGCCTGGGCGGACGACCGGCGACCGTTTCTTCATGGCTCCAAGTCATCATGCCTGCCGGGGTCAGGGATGGCGGCGATGGTCACGAGGAAAGAGGTTTGCGACGCGGCAGACCGGATACGGGCCCGGGATGCGTCACCGGGCGGCGTCAAGGAACGGGTCTCGGTCCGTTCGGTCCGCAAGGAGGTCGGACGGGGCTCTTTCGGCGACATCGCGAGGGAACTCGGCCACTGGCGGAAGGACGCGAACTACCACCCGGTCATCGAGCGCGCTGATTTGCCGGAAGCGCTCCAGTCGCGGCTGACGACGCTCGGCAAGGAGTTGCTTGAGCAGGCGCGCATCGAGGCGACCAGGGAGAGGCTGGCGGATTTCGCCGACGTGGAGCGCCGTCGCGAGGAGTGCGACCGGATCGTCGCCGAGGCTGCGGACCGGGTCGACGCCCTTGAGGAGAGGGTCGCGCGCCTACAGTCCGAGCTCGACCGTTCGGGTGGCGTCCGAGCTTCGGTGACCGGGATGCCGGCGGCGCCCGGACTTGCAGACCCCCCGGTCGGACCGCGGACGCAAATGGGTGTGTTCGTCGACACGTTGTACGGCCTCAAGTTGGCTCAGGAGGCGGAGGACTACTGGAACCGGGTGCGGGAGGCGGTCAAGGCCACGCTGGTCCGACGCGGGCCCCTGGCGGTCCATCCATTGCTCAAGGCGCTCCCGACTTCCCTGAAGGCAGAGGGCGAGCGAGTGGGTTTCCCGCTGACCGAGGCGTGGCTTCGCTACCGCCTTGTGCAGATGTCCAGGGACTGCGAGGGATTGACGCTGGTCGACCATCGGTTCGGTGTGGTCGAGGCCCAGGGGGAAGAGGCCGAGGTGGCCGGGCTTGAGGGAAGCCCCGAGGAACAGGCGGCGGCGATGGGCAGCCGGGCCTTCTGGGTTCAGTTCCTGCGGCAGGTGCACGACCTCTTGGTCGAGAAGGGGGCCTTGGGCAGCGAGGACATCCTTTCCGGGCTCGACCGGGATCTGGTCCGAGCGACGCGCGCCTTTCAGGAGATCTCGCCCCGCCTGCTTCGGAAGAAGCTGCGTCAGCGCATCGGCGACGGCAGGCCGTTCGTGGAGGTGCGGGACAAGCTCTTCGAGGCCGTCGTTGGCGACGGTCCCTGGGACGGGGAAAGCCCGACTTCCGTTTACGCGCCCATGCCCGGACAGCGTTCCGCCTGACGGTGGCGGCGTGCCCCCCGCGCCTGGGCGGCCATCGACCTAAGCGAGGACCCAGGGCGATGGCCGGGGTTGCCGCGGGCCTAGGGGAACCCGACGGAAGCAAGAAGCCCCGGACGGTAGCAGCTCGACTCCGTCGAGGACGCGTAGCGGGTAACGTGCCCCCTTATGCGTTACGGCCTCGGGACGCCGACGACGGCGCTGGCGTTGATGAGGATGTAAGCGGCCCGGGACGCCCAGGACTAGGCTCGACGCCCGTAGTTGCTACGACCGACGAAGCAGCCGGACGGCGCGCGGGCGCAGGGATCTCAGGCGTTCTCGGGGCAGTCCTGGTGCAGGTCGCTGAAGACCCAGAGCCTGTCGGTCACGGCGTGCCCCCGTCGCGGGCGGCGTTCTCTGCGAGCCGGATGCGGATCTCGTCGAGGGTGACGGGCCGGAAGCCGAAGCAATCGACGCCGACGTCGGTGCTGGCCGCCGTGCCGGGCAGGTTGCCATGGCTGTGGCCGTAGAGGTGCAAGTCGCCACGGTGCATCCGGTCCCAGACGCGGCAAGCGTAGTGGAACAGGAACAGCCCGACGGTCGCGCCGGACGCGGGATCAGGCGCCGCTACCCGAGCGACGTCGAAGATCCCGTCCCAAGGTAGTCGCGCGCCAATCCTGTCGTGGTTGCCCCGAACGAGGAAGCGCTGGCGTCCTCGCAAACGGTCGAAAACCGAGCGGGCGTAGTCCTCGCCGCAGCGGTAGCAGAAGTCGCCGAGGTGCCAGACGGTGTCATCCGGCCGAACGGCTTCGTTCCACCGCGCGATCAACGTTTCGTCGTGCTCCTCGATGGAAGCGAACGGACGGGAGGCCTGCATCCTAGGGGATAGGATCGCGCGGTGGCCGAAATGGGTGTCGGAAACGAAGAGATGGCGTGACATCCGAGCCTCGCGGAAAGCGGAGGCTCGGCACACGGCGGCACTCCGGGGATCAGGCGGACGGGTGCTTGTCGGCGGATATCATGGCGTCGGCTCCGTAAGGGCGGCGACCGTGACCTGGCCGGGACAGGCAAGCAAGCGTCGCGTGCCGGGATCCACAACGGCCAATCCGATCACGGCGCCACTGCCGCACGAACCTTGGAAGCCGTGTCGGCAGACCTCACCTTCGGCTCATGACCAGCGCGTTCGACGTCATCATCGTAGGAGGAGGCGCCGCCGGCATCGGCGCGGCGCGACGGCTCGCGGCCAACGGTGCATCGGCCTTGATGCTGGAGGCGTCGTCACGTCTCGGAGGCCGCGCCTTCACGCAGGACCTCGGTGGGTATCCACTCGACCTCGGCTGCGAGTGGCTCCACTCGGGCGACCGCAACGTATGGGTCGGCATCGCCGAGGCATCCGGCTTTCCGGTCGACCGGAGCGACCCGCCGTGGGCGAAGGCGCATCCCGGCATCGCTTGGGACGAAAACGACGAGGAGGCGGCGCGAAAGGCGTTCGGCGACTGGGAGGAGCGGCTCCGGGCGGTCGCCGGAGGAAGTGACCGGGCGAGCGACGCCTTGGACCCCGGTGGCGAGTGGAACGCCTACGTCCGGGCCATCGCCGGCTTCATGAGCGGGGTCGCGCCCGAGCGGATCTCCGCCACCGACTATCTGGCCTACGACGATGCCTCGACGGGCAGGAACTGGAACCTGCCGCTCGGCTACGGCACCCTAGTCGCCGCTAGCCTGCCCTCCTCGACCGCGCTGCGCCTTGCGACCCCCATCGAGCGGATCGACCTGACGGCGGACGGCGTCGCCGTCACCACCCGCGCCGGCACCGTCCGCGCCCGGGCCGCCATCCTCACGGTCTCGACCGCGGTCCTGGCCGGTAACGCGATCCGCCTGCCTCCCGGGACCGAACCCTGGCGCGAGGCGGCGGCCGCCCTGCCGCTGGGGCGCAACGAGAAGGTCTTCCTTGAGATCACGCGCAAGTCCGCATTCGAGCCGGACTCCCACGCCTACGGGAACCTGCGCGACGCGCGGTCCGCCGCCTACTCGATCCAACCGAACGGCTGGCCTGTCATCGAGGCGTTCCTCGGCGGCGAGGGGGCCCGCATCCTCGATGAGGAAGGCCCCGCCGCCGGCTTCGCGTTCGTGTCGGCCGAGTTGACCGGCCTGTTCGGCAGCGACGTGGCGTCGGCGGTCCGCCCGCTCGCGGCGACTTCTTGGAGCCGGATGTCGTCCATCGGCGGCGCGTATAGCTGCGCCCTGCCGGGGCAATCGAGCGCGAGGGCACGGCTGGCCCGGCCGTTCGAGGACCGACTGTTCTTCGCGGGCGAGGCGACGCATCCCTTCGACTTCACGACCGCCCACGGGGCGCACGACAGCGGGCAGCGGGCCGCCGACGAGGTTTTGGCGGCCCTGCGGGACAGGGACCGCCAGGGACGGCGCGTCGCCATCGCCGAGCCGACGCGAGCGGCCGGGTAGGGACCTCAGCCGCGGTAGCGCAGCGCGTCGACCAGCACGGCCAGCGCGGCTCCGGCTCACGCCGGCTCGGGTAGTAGAGGTGATAGCCCGGGAACGGGTCGCACCAATCCTCCAGCACCCGGACGAGGGTCCCCGCTTCCAAGTGCGCCCGCACGCCGTCCTCGAACAGGTAGGCGATCCCGAACCCGTCCAACGCGGCCTGGAGGAGTAGCGGCTCGGTGTTGCACACCAACTGTCCCTCGACCCAGACCCTCAACTCTCGCCCGTCCTTCTCGAACTCCCAGGCGTAGTGGCCGCCATGCGTCGGCAGGCGCAGCACGAAGGCGCGAGGATCCATAAGCCTGGCTCATGAGCCTATGTGCAAACAGGGGCCTAATCGTTGCGGCCAAGCGCCGTACCTTGGAGCCTATCCAAGCTGTAGGGGTTGCCCGGGCATCCCCTGAACGATGCACGGCCTTCGGTCGGTCATCCCCCGCAAGCTCGGAGGCCGCGATGGGTCGTCCCGGAGACATCTCATTGAATCGGAGAGACCTGATGGTCGGAGCATCCGCCGCGGCGGCCCTGGCCGCCACGCCAGCCGGCGCCCGCACCGACGCGGCCCTCGGCGGCACCGACAAGCCCGTGATGGCGAAGGTATCGCTCACCGTGAACGGGCAGCGCCGGGAGCTTGAGCTCGATACCCGCACCAGCCTGCTCGACGCCGCGCGGGAGCACCTGCACCTGACCGGCTCCAAGAAGGGCTGCGACCACGGCCAATGCGGCGCCTGCACCATGATCGTCGACGGGCGGCGCATCAACGCCTGCCTGACGCTCGCCGTGATGCACCAGGGCAGCGAGATCACCACCATCGAGGGCCTGGGGCAGCCCGAGAACCTGCACCCGATGCAGGCAGCCTTCGTGAAGCACGACGGCTACCAGTGCGGCTACTGCACGCCGGGCCAGATCTGCTCCGGCGTGGCGGTACTCGCCGAGATCAAGGCTGGTATCCCGAGCCACGTCACCGCCGACCTCACCGCGCCGACGCAGGTCACCGAGGCCGAGATCCGCGAGCGCATGAGCGGCAACATCTGCCGCTGCGGCGCCTACTCCAACATCGTCGAGGCGATGACCGAGGTCGCCGGGAGGCCCGCATGAAGTCCTTCACCTACGAGCGCCCGTCGAGCCCGGCCGAGGCGGCCGCCGCGGTCGCGCGCACGCCGAACGCCAAGTTCATCGCCGGCGGCACCAACCTACTCGACCTGATGAAGCTGCAGATCGAAACGCCGACGCACCTCGTCGACGTGAACGGCCTGAACCTGGACAAGGTTGAGGCGACGCCGGAGGGCGGCCTGCGCATCGGGGCGCTGGTGCGCAACACCGACCTCGCCGCCGACGCGCGGGTGCGCAAGGATTACGGCGTCCTCAGCCGGGCTCTGCTCGCGGGGGCCTCGGGCCAGCTCCGCAACAAGGCGACCACCGCCGGCAACCTGCTGCAGCGGACCCGCTGCCCGTACTTCTACGACACGGCGCAGCCCTGCAACAAACGCCAGCCCGGCAGCGGCTGCTCGGCGCTCGACGGGGTGAGCCGGTCGCTCGCCGTCATCGGATCGAGCGAGGCCTGCATCGCGACGCATCCGGGCGACATGGCGGTGGCCATGCGGGTCCTCAACGCAACCGTCGAGACCGTCGACGCCAAGGGGGCCGAGCGGAAGATCGCCATCGCCGATTTCCATCGCCTTCCCGGTGACAGGCCCGAGGTCGACACGACCCTGAAGCCCGACGAGCTCATCACGGCGGTGACGCTGCCGAAGCCGGTCGCCGGCACGCACATCTACCGCAAGGTCCGTGACCGGGCCTCCTACGCCTACGCCCTGGTCTCGGTGGCGGCCATCCTCGGCAAGGACGGCGGCGGCCACGTCGCCTTCGGCGGCGTCGCTCACAAGCCCTGGCGGGTCGAGGCTGCGGAAGCCGACCTGCCGCGAGGCGCCAAGGTGGTGACCGACAAGGTTTTCGCCGGCGCCAAACCGACCGAGGACAATGCCTACAAATTGAAGCTCGCCGAGCGCACGCTTGCGGCGGCGCTCAACCAAGCGAGGGCCTGAGCCATGAAGTTCGATACCCCCGCCGGCCAGAACCCCATCGACCAACTCAAGGTCGTGGGCAAGCCGACCGACCGCATCGACGGCAAGTACAAGACCACCGGCACGGCGCCCTACGCCTACGAGCGCCACGACGTGGCGGCGAACCAGGCCTACGGCTACGTCCTCGGCGCCGGCATCGCCAAGGGGCGCGTGCGCCGCATCGACACCGCGGCGGCAAAGAGGGCGCCCGGCGTGCTCGCCATCGTGACGACCCTTGAGCATCCCCGCATGGAGCGGGGCATGATGAACGCTGCCTACCTGTTCGGCGGCGACGAGGTGCAGCACTACCACCAGGCCATCGCGGTCGTGGTGGCCGAGACATTCGAGCAGGCCCGGGCCGCCGCCTTCCTCGTGAAGGTCGACTACGCCCCCACGGCGGGTAAATTCGATTTGGCGGCCGAAGCGAAGGGCGCCAAGCCCGTGCCGGGCGACAGCGGCGAGGGCAGCGGCGGCAACGGAGAGGAGCGGGTCGGCGACTTCGAGGGGGCCTTCGCGCAGGCGCCTGTCCGGTTCGACGAGACTTACTCCACCGCCGACGAGAGCCACGCGATGATGGAGCCGCACGCGACCATCGCGGCGTGGGAGGGCGACAAGGTCACCCTCTGGACCTCGAACCAGATGATCGCCTGGGGTCATAGCAGCCTCGCCAAGATCCTCGGCGTGCCGAAGGAGAACGTCCGCCTCGATTCCCCCTACGTCGGCGGCGGGTTCGGCGGGAAGCTGTTCGTGCGCGCCGACGCGGTCATGGCGGCGCTCGGGGCGAAGGCGGCGGGGCGCCCCGTGAAGGTGGCACTGACCCGTCCGCTCGTCATGAACAACACCACGCACCGGCCGGCCACGATCCAGCGGGTGCGCATCGGCGCCACGAAGGACGGGACCATCACGGCCATCGCCCACGAGAGCACCTCGGGCAACCTGCCCGACGGCGATCCCGAGACGGCGGTGAGCCAGACCAAGCTGCTCTACGCCGGCGCCAACCGCCTCACCGCCATGAAGCTCGCCCATCTCGACCTGCCCGAGGGCAACGCCATGCGCGCGCCGGGCGAGGCTCCGGGCCTGATGGTCCTGGAGGTCGCCATGGACGAGATGGCGGAGAAGCTCGGGATTGACCCGGTCGAGTTCCGCATCCGCAACGACACCCAGGTCGACCCACAGGACCCGCAGCGCCCGTTCTCTCACCGTGATCTGGTCGGTTGCCTGAAGCTCGGGGCCGAGAAGTTCGGCTGGGCCAAGCGCAACGCGAAGCCAGGGCAGGTGCGCGACGGGCAATGGCTCGTCGGGCACGGCATGGCGGCGGCGTTCCGCAACAACATGGTGATGAAGTCCGGCGCCCGGGTGCGGCTGGCCGCCGACGGCACGGTCACGGTCGAGACCGACATGACCGACATCGGCACCGGCAGCTACACCATCATCGCCCAGACCGCGGCCGAGATGATGGGTGTGCCGCTCGACAAGGTCGTCGTCCGCCTGGGCGACTCCTCCTTCCCGGTCTCCTCGGGCTCGGGCGGGCAGTTCGGCGGCAACTCCTCGACGGCCGGCGTCTACGCGGCCTGCGTGAAGCTGCGGGAGGCCGTGGCGCAGCGCCTCGGCATCAACTCGGCCGACGCCGTGTTCGCCGACGGGCAGGTGCGGGCCGGCAATCGCGCCGTGCCGCTGGGCCAAGCGGCGAGCGGTGGCGAGGTCTCGGCCGAGGACACCATCGAGTTCGGCGACATCTCCAAGAAGCAGCAGCAATCGACCTTCGGTGCGCATTTCGTCGAGGTCGGCGTCGACGCCTACACCGGCGAGACCCGGGTCCGGCGGATGCTGGCGGTCTGTGCGGCCGGGCGCATCCTCAACCCGAAGTCGGCCCGCAGCCAAGTCATTGGCGGGATGACCATGGGCACCGGCGCGGCGCTGATGGAGGAACTCGCGGTCGACACCAAGCGCGGGTTCTTCGCCAACCACGATCTCGCCGGCTACGAGGTACCGGTCCATGCCGACATCCCGCATCAGGAGGTGATCTTCCTCGACGAGGTCGATCCGATGTCCTCGCCGATGAAGGCCAAGGGCGTCGGCGAGCTGGGCATCTGCGGGGTCGGCGCAGCGGTGGCGAACGCGGTCTACAACGCTACCGGCATCCGGGTGCGCGACTACCCGATCACCCTGGACAAGCTCCTCGACCGCATGCCGGAGGCGGCATGAGGCGAGACGAAGGAGGCCGCACGATGCGTCCGAGGATCATCTGCCACATGGTGACGTCCATCGACGGCAAGCTGCATCCGAGCCGGTTCACCGGGCCGGCCGCCGGCGTCGACGCCGCACGGCTCCGCAAGCACTACGACGAGGTCTCGCCCAAGCTCGGCGCCCAGGGCTGGATGTGCGGGCGCGTGACCATGCAGGAGATCTCGAAGGGGAAGGCGCGGACGGTGACTGGCCCTGGGGTCTCGTCGCGCGAGCCGTTCGTAGGCGAGCGCCGGGACCGCGACCTCGCTGTCGCCATCGACCCGCACGGCAAGGTCCATTACGGGCAGGACCACCTGCATGGCGACCACGCCGTGGCCATCCTCTCGGAAGGGGTGTCCAACGCCTACCTAGCGGAGTTGCGGGAGGACGGCGTGTCCTACGTGTTCGCCGGCCCGGACGGACGGGACCTCGCCAGGGCCATGGACGCGCTGGGCGAGGTGTTCGGCGTGGAGACCTTGCTGCTGGAGGGGGGCGCCGGCATTAACGGCGCTTTCCTAAAGGCGGGGCTCATCGACGAGATCAGCGTGCTCATCCAGCCTGCCGTGGATGGCCTCGCGGGCGTGCAGACGATCTTCGAGTACCAGGGCGGGCCCGACGAGCGCCCAGGGGCTGGGCAGGCGCTCCGCCACTTCCACACCGAGACGCTTGAGGGCGGCATGGTCTGGCTTCGATACCGGATCGAAGAGGCACCGGGGAGCTGACACCGAGCGAGGAAACCGTCCCACCGTGACTGCGGTGGGTAGGGTTCGCGGTGACAGGCAGGCCGTGGCGGGTGACGGCGCTCAAACGAGACGGGCGCCGCCGTCGATGTGCAACGTCTCGCCGTTCATGAAGCCGTTGCCCATCAGGAAGACGACAGCGGCGCCCGCCTCCTCCGCCGTGCCGAGGCGGCGCTGCGGCAGCTTCTCGGTGAGCGCGGCGACGTAGGCGTCGCGGTGGGCGCCGAGCGTGCGGGTCAGGAGCGGGGTGTCGGTGGTGCCTGGCGAGAGCGTATTGACCCTCACCGGCGCCAGTTCGAGGGCGAGGCCGCGCGCGAACGCCTCCATCGCGGCCGAGGCGGCGGCGAGGATCGCGGTGCCCTGGGCGCTTGGGCGATCCGCCAGGGCACCGGAGATGAAGGTGACGGAGCCGTCCCGGGCCAGCCGGTCGCCGAGCGCGCGCAGGGTGTGAACCGCCGCCCAGATCCGCTCGTCGAAGGCGCGCTTCAGGTAATCGACCTCGGCCTCCAGCACCTTGCCGGCCACGAAGGTGCCGGCGAGCAGGACGAGGTGGTCGACTCGGGGGACGTCGGCGAGCGCCGCCGCGATGGTCTCGGGGCGGGTCACGTCGGCGGCGCGCCAACCGGCAAAGCCGTTCTCGGCGGCCACGCGCTCGGCGCCCTCGGCGTTGAAGCCGACCACGATGACCTCGGCGCCCTCCGCCTTGGCCTGTTGGGCGGCCGGGAGGCCGATGCCGGAGGTGCCGCCGAAGATGACGACGGTGCGGTCCTGAAGAGTGCTGTTCATGACGATGATCCTTCCCGACGGCGCCCCGATGGCGCCTGTCGGAAGAAGGATGGGGCAGCGCTTCGAGCTTGATAATCGGGCTTGTTGTCGGTTCACTCCTGCCATCATGGAACAGATCGGCCTCGACCGGCTCACCGGCATCATCGCCTTCTCGCGCTCGGCCTCGCTCGGTAGCTACACGGCCGCTGCCCGCTCGCTGGGCATATCGCTGTCCGCGGTCAGCAAGAGCGTGCAGCGGCTGGAAGGGCGGCTGGGCCTGAGCCTGTTCACCCGGACCACGCGCTCGCTGACCCTGACGCCGAAGGGCCGCGACCTGCATGAGCGGGCGCTGCGCCTCCTGCGCGAGGCCGAGGAGATCGAGCAGGCCGCCGTGGCGGCGCGCTCGGAACCGGCCGGCGTGTGTGCCCTCAGGGGGCCACTGCGCCGATCTGTTTTAGCATCGATAGGTTGTCCATGAGCGCCCAGTGCTCGACAAGCCGCCCATCCGCGATGCGGAAGTAGTCCATGACCGCGATGTCGACCGTGGTACCGGTAGCCGGGGTCCCCTCGAACTCGCCCGTGTGCCGCCCGGTGAAGCGCAATCGCGCCAGCACCCGGTCACCCTCCGCGATGACCTCGGCAATGTGCATCTCGATGTCCGAGAAGGCCCCGTGCAGCACCTCGCCGAGCCGGGCGACCCCCGCCGGGCCCCTGACCTCGAAGGCAAGGCCAGGGTCGTGGCGCACGAAGTCCGGGGCGATGAAACGCTGCCACCACACCGCGTCCCCGTCGCGGAATGCCGTGAAGTAGGCGCGGACCAAGTCCTTGTTCGCTTCCATCGACATGGCTCACATCCCTCAGCGCGGCTCGACCTTGATGCACGTGAAGGCGACGGGCAGTGGCTTCCCGCCCTCCGTCTTCCTCGTGAAGGATGCCGCGTTCGCGGTCGTCGAGGCGATGGCATGCTCGGCGTCGGGACTGTCGACCGGCAGCACGTAGTCCCGACCGCCCTCGATGCCCTTCGTGGGGTCGAAGACCCGGATGGTGACGTTAAACGGCGTCAGCGGCGTCCGAGCCGGCTCCTCCGCCCAAACCGTGTCTATGCAAGTCATGGTGAGCGCCGCCACAGCGGCGAGCGTCCCGGGGCTTCGCATCACCGTCTCCGTCAGCTACCGGCCGGCTCGTGGATCGGGCAGCCGTTGAAGCGCTGCCGGAACTCGGCCGAGTGCCTGTAGGGTGCGTTGCGGGCACGGTTGATGTTGCCGAGCGGCCGGTGCGCGGCGAGACCGGTCCAGACCGCGAAGCGCATGCGCTCGTTCACGGCATCGACGCGCTCGGCGTCCCAACTGTCCTGCGGCCGGACGATAATGGTGGCGACGCGCTGGAACGGCGCCTCCTTCTCGTCCCACTGCACCGTGGGATCCTCGACCGGCTGTCGTTCGAGGTCGCGGCAGAGCTGCACCCGGAACTCCCAGACACCCTCGATGCTGGCCATCTCCGACCGCACGGTCTCGCGGATGGCATCCGGGCGTCCAGAGGCGTCGATCTCGGTCCTGGTCAAGGCCGTGAGCGCCGGGGCGACGGGAGCGACCGAGAACTTGGCGATGTGGTCGCCGTACCGGAACGGGGTGACGCTGTAGTAGGTCTCCCCGAGCGGGTCGACGTTCGGCGCGCCGCCGAGCGAGCCCAGGGTCGGGCTCTCGATACCGACCGCTGTCAGCGCCTTGTTGACCCCCCGCAGCACGGTGGAGGCGGCGACCTTCACGCCCTCGATCCGGTCGGTGGTCTTGGCCAGCAGCTTGAGGCTGCCGAGGAACTTCTCGGCGTTCGGTGCCTGGAAGACCGGGCCGTTGACCATGACGAAATCCTGCGTCGTCCCTTCCGCGTCTGGCAGGCGCTCTCCGGCGACGTCCAGGACCTTGAGGGCCAGGCCGCGGGGAAGCGAGACCGCGTCCGGCAGGATGTCGCCCGCGTTGGTCGACATGCGCAGGTAGACCTTGTGCTCGCCCGGCGTCGCAAACAGCCCTTGCGCGAGCTCAGGCGGCAACCCTGCGTCGATTGTCAGCGTCCCCTCCAGGATGCCGTGCGACTTGGCGTGGACCGAGCGGACGGCGTGGCCGGAATCGTTCGCGACGGTCTCCAGGATTGTGTCGAAGGTCGCGTTGAGCTGCTCGATGGTCCGGGCCTCGTCGGGCCTCACGACCTCGACGTCGGCGCTGTAGCGGATAGGTGCTTGCAAGGTCTCGCGTCCTTCGTCGTTCATCTCGGGACAGAACATGCCCGACGGATCGGCGTTCCGGATTGCGCGCCGCTCAATTGCCCGTGAACGACCCGTTGGGAACGTCCGAGCCGGCTAGCGTTTGTCAGGGCGACGGTCCGCCTGGACCCGCATTCCCGACCGTGTGGCCTCATGCCTTGAACGGTGCCGCTTTTGAGAGGCGTGCATTCGATGAAGCTCGGCAGCCCCTCTGCCCCTGGCCGGGGGGCGAGGCGGAAAGTGAAAGACGAGCATGACCTACCTGCGTTTCGCGCCCGACGTCGAGCAGCCCGCCCCGAACGAGCAGCAGACCATCGACGGCATCATCCAGGGTATGACCCAGCAGTCGCAGACGGTGGAGAAGCGCGAGCACCATGCCGTGCGCGCTAGCCACGCCAAGAGCTCGGCCTGCGTCACGGGCGAGTTGACGGTTGCCGCCGGCCTGCCGCCGGAACTGGCCCAGGGCCTGTTCGCGACCCCGGGTACGCACAAGGTGGCTGTACGTTTCGCCCAGGGTCCCGGCGAGACCCTCGGCGACCGAGTGTCCACCCACCGGGGCATGTCGATCAAGGTGTTCGGCGTGCCCGGCGAGAAGCTTCCCGGGCACGATGTCGACACCCAGGACTTCGTGCTCGCCACCGGCACGACCTTCCCGTCCGGGACCGCGGCCGGGTTCCTGCGCGACGGAACCGTGATCGGCAAGGCGACCGGGTTGCCCGAGGGCGTGAAGAGTGCGGTCGCCGCCACCGCGCGCAACCTCAACCGGGTGTTGCATGCCTTCGGCACGGAGAGCGCCATGGCCGACTTCTTCGGCCATCCCTACAGCCATCCGCTCGCCGACAGTTACTTCAGCCAGGCCCCGATGCGGTTCGGCGACTATGTCGCCAAGCTCGGAGCGGTGCCCGCGACGCAGGCGCAGCGGGACCTCGCCGAATGGCGCCTCGACCCGCACGGGGACGAGGACGGCTTCCGGCATGCCACGGTCGCGTTCTTTCGGGACGACGACGTGGTGTTCGAGCTCAAGGCGCAGCTCTGGGCCGATGCCGAGCGCCAGCCCATTGAGGATTCCTCGGTCGACTGGCCGGTCTCGATCAGCCCGTACCGCACGGTGGCGACGGTCCGCCTGCCCCGGCAGGACGCCTATTCCCCCGAGCGGGTTCGCTACTTCGACGAGGTGATGACCTTCCGCCCCGCGCATAGCCTCTCGGCGCACCGCCCCCTCGGGTCGATCATGCGGGCACGGCTCCAGGTCTACCGGGCGCTGAGCGACTTCCGCCATCGGAAGAACGGCGTGACCGCCGAGAACACCGCCTCGCCCGAGAGCATCCCGGCCTGAGCTTACCCCTTCCCACATCCCGCTGAGAGGAATGACCCATGACCCTTCAGGGCAAGACCATCGCCATCCTGATCGCCCCCCGTGGGACGGAAGAGCCCGAGTTCACAAAGCCCCGCGAGGCGCTGCTCGCGGCCGGGGCGACGGTCACGGTGGTCGGGCTTGAGGCCGGCGAGGCCGAGACGGTCAACAACGACCTCGACCCCGCCGGGAAGTACCCGGTCGACAAGGCCATCGACGGCGTGTCCGCCTCGGACTTCGACGGTCTCATCATCCCCGGCGGCAGCGTCGGGGCCGACAAGCTCCGCGGCAGCGAAGCCGTGGTCAAGTTCGTGCGGGACTTCTTCGAGCAGGCCAAGCCGGTCGGCGTCATATGCCACGGGCCCTGGACCCTGGTCGAGGCCGACGTTGTGAAGGGACGCAAACTCACCTCATTCCCGACCGTGAAGACCGACATCCGCAACGCGGGCGGGGAATGGGTCGACGCGGAGGTGGTGGTCGACAAGGGCCTCGTCACCAGTCGCAACCCGAAGGACCTGCCGGCCTTCTGCGCCAAGATCGTCGAGGAGTTCGCCGAGGGGCGCCATCCGGACCAAGCCCGCAGCGCCTGAGACCGCCCTTCATCATGGCGTCGGGCGGGTTGCCCGGCGTCCAAATTCAGGAATCGCGATGTCACGTTTCTCGAACAAGGTCGTCCTGGTCACGGGTGCCGCGTCCGGCATCGGCGAGGCCGCCGCACGCCGCTTCGGCGAGGAGGGGGCGAGCCTCGTGCTCGCCGACATGAACGGTGAAGGCCTTGACCTGGTCGCGGCCGGGATCGGGGCGGACAGGACGCTCGCCCGGGTCGCCGACCTCTCGAACGCCGACCGGTGCCGGGAGGTCGTCGCGGCCGCAATCGAGCGCTTCGGCCGCCTCGACGTCCTCGTCAACAATGCCGGAAAGGACCACCTCGGTCGTGTCGACGAAGGCGACATCGGGGACTTCTCGACGATCATCGAGACCGACCTGTACGGCGTCTTCTACATGACGCGGTTCGCCCTGCCGCACCTGCGCGAGAGCCGCGGGTGCATCGTCAACGTCTCGTCCGTGTCCGGGCTCGGCGGCGACTGGAACCACAGCTTCTACTGCGCCGCCAAGGGTGCGGTGACGAACTTCACCCGCGCTGTGGCGATGGACGAGGCGGCCCACGGGGTCCGGGTGAACGCGGTCAACCCGACGCTGGTCTACACGCCGTTCACCGCCGGCATGCAGGATCAGCCCGAGCTCGTGGCCAAGTTCGACGAACGCATCCCGATGGGACGGGGCGCCCAGCCAGACGATATCAGCGGGGTCATCGCCTTCCTAGCGAGCGAGGACGCGCGCTTCGTCACCGGAGTGAACCTGCCGGTGGACGGCGGCCTCTCGGCCTCCAACGGGCAGCCGAAGCTTAGCTAGGTGGGAGGCCAAGCCGGTCGGCAGCGCGCCCTATCGCCGTCGGTGAACCGAGCGTCGGCCAAGCAGACTTGGCCGAAACGACGATGGAGCTTCCTCGCTCCTGACTGCCCCTCCGTTGGGTCGAAAACGGAGGGGCAGGTGTTCCTCATTTGCGAGCGTCGCCGTCGCGCATCTGGCCCGTCGGCTCTTGGACGTGGGCTTCAAGGAACCAGAGTTGCTTGTCGACGGCACGGGACACCTCGGTGAACAGGTCCGCCGTGTCAGGGTCGCCCGCTTCGTCCGTCTCGTCGATGTTCTCGCGCACCGCGTTGGCGTAGGCGGCGTAGCTATCGATCAGCGCGGCGATGTGGTCGGCTATAGCGTAGATGCCAGTCGGGTAGGCGGGCAGCTTGGTCGATCCCGCCACGACCTGCGCCGTTCCCAGTGCCGTGCCGCCCAGCTGCACGGCCCGCTCGGCCACCTTGTCGTTGAGGCTGCTGATCTCGGCGCGGAAACCGTCCAGCATCAGGTGGATGCCAATGAACTGCGGTCCCTTGAGGTTCCAGTGAGCCTGCTTGATTGCCAGGGCGAGATCGATGCCGTCGGCCAGCCGTGCGTTCAGGGCCTCGATGGACACTCTCTTGGCATTGGAATTGGTGTTGTTGCGGGTCTGGTGAGTACGCGGGGTGCTGCTCATTGCCATGCTTTTGCTCCACTGTGCCGTGGCAGCAATAGTGGAGCGTTGAAGAGGTTCCCCGAAGCCGAAGCCTTGCCTTCAAAGTTACGTGTCCCCCGAGGGTCCAGGGTCGCACCGGTCCATCGTGGGGTCGTTGTGGCGGATACAGCAGTTCTCCGGAGAGGTGGAACGGAAACGTCGAGCGTGCATCCCTTCAGAATCGCGATACCTGGAACCGCCGTCGGCGGCCGCGGCTTCCCCTCGACCCCGGGACAGGCCCGGGCAAAAAGGAACGCCATGTCCACCGACACCGACAAGCACCGCGGGCTGCTCGATGCCCTTAGGGCGGCCCAGGGCAGAGGCGACGGCTCGTTCGAGCAAGCCGTCACCGCAGCCTTCGAACACGTGTTCGAGCACCTGGACCGCCTGAACGACCACGTCTCGCCCGGCGGCCCGGATGGCGGGGACCGTCATCTAAAGCCCGGCGAGACGCCCACTCTCCGGTAGGCGCGAGATCCGGAAAGACATCGGCCGTTCGCTGACCAATCTTGTTGGTCGGGCTCAAGTGTCCTGTGTCGCAGGCACCCGGGCCGGCAGAACCCAGTTCGGGCGAACGAAGTGGCAGGTATAGCCGTCCGGCCGACGCTCAAGATAGTCTTGGTGCTCCGGCTCGGCCTCCCAGAAGGGTCCTGCCGGCGCCACCTCGGTAACCACCTTTCCCGGCCACAGACCGGATGCGTCGATGTCGGCGATGGTGGCCTCCGCGACCCGACGCTGGTCGTCGTCGACGTAGAAGATTGCCGACCGGTAGCTGAGGCCCCGGTCGTTGCCCTGCCGGTTCGGGGTGGTGGGGTCGTGGATCTGGAAGAAGAACTCCAGGATGCGCCGGTAACTCGTCCTGGCCGGATCGAAGACGATCTCGATGCCCTCGGCATGTGTCCCGTGGTTCCGGTAGGTCGCATCGGGCACGTCGCCCCCCGTGTAGCCGACACGGGTCGCCAGCACACCTTCCTGGCGACGGATCAGGTCCTGCATGCCCCAGAAGCAGCCGCCCGCCAGCACCGCCCTCTCGCTACCCATATCGCTTCTCCGTAAGCCGTCGGTTTCCCGTCAGATGGGGTCAGCGGCGCCGTTTTGCCCTGCGGCCCCGTATCCATTCGCACTGTGGTATGATGGACCAGCGTCGCGGGCCTCCAAGGTTGGCTTAGGGTGGAAGGCCGCTGTTCAGCATCCGTGCGCCGAACGAGACTTCGCGCCATGAGCGGACCTCCGACCGAAGACACTGGAATGGCCGCTTGAAGGCCAACTGCTGCCGTTGAGATCGAATGGTTGGTCCGGCGGCCATATCGTCCTCACGTACCCATCTCGCATCGCGCAGGCACCCTCCCGTGCGCCGAGCGTCTCGCAGACCTTGCCCGGAAGTAGCGGAGAAACGACGTGGCCCGGGCTGCGGTCGGGACAGGGGCGCCTCGCCGGGCTTAAGAGACCTCAACCCTTTTCGAGGATCGAACATGACCAAGCTGACCGCGGCCGTCGACTATTCCGAACGCGACGCGGCCATCGCGATCAACACCTACACGACCGTGTTGAGGCGCCCCCGCGTGCCGCACGAGTTGTTCGCGACCTACTGGCGCGACGTGCACGGCCCTTTGTGTGCGCGCATTCCCGGGCTCGGGTGGTACGTCCAGAGGCATTTCGACCGGGAGCAGGACGCACACCTGTGGCCGGTGGTCGAGGGCATCCCACCGTTCCCAGATTACGAGTTGGACGGGGGCGTCGAGATCGGGTTCCGGACTGCCGCGGACCAGGCGGCCTTCGACGAGGCCTACCCGATCCTGTTCGCCGATGAGCAGAACATGTTCGCCGCCACAGTGGCCTATGCGTTGCCGCATGGGTCCACGACCCTGTTGGACCGGGTGGGGGAGCCGTCGCCGAACGGCGACGACGGCCTCGACAGGATCGAGGTCCACTTCGGCGCCGCGCACCGTGATGCGGCGGCGTTCGGCGAGCGCATTACCGCGCTGGCGCGTTCGCTAGCAGCCGAGCCCGTCGTCCTGAAGGTCCGGCTTCACCTGCCCAAGCCCTACGACAACGCCGAGCCGGCCCCGCCCGCCCCGAACGTGGATCACGCGGTACCCGATGAGCGGCGTCTGGTGGCGGTCCTGGAGCTCGCGTTCGCCTCGCCCCTGGAGCGGCGGACCTTCTATGCGTCCGACGCCTTCGAGACAGTGAGTTCGGGACTGGCCGAGCATGTCGCCCACACCTCGGCCTTCGCGATCAGCGGCGTGTACACCTACGTCCGCGACGGGCGGCTGACGCTTGCGGGCCTGCGCGGAAGTCGTCCGGCCCAACTCATCGAGCAGATCGGTGCCGTCAACCAAGTTGGCGACGACGTGCGGCACCTTCTCCTGACCGGCAAGATGCCTTGACGCTCAGCCGTCGCTGGCATGGTCCATGATGCGCGACAGCACCGGCTCCGGCACGCACAGACCGGCGTAGTGGGGCAACGCAGTCGTATCTTGGATCTGGACCCAATTGGCTCCCGGTCGGCCGGGAAACCGGCGGTTTCCCGTGCCGTTTCCCGTGCCCTACCGGAAAAAAGCTAAGTCCCGCCCAGGGGATCGAAGGTTTGGACGGACCGTTATGAGCGGTCGGCTCTAACCATTGAGCTACAGGCCCACGCAACCGGAGCGATATCGCGTCCGGGCGCCGCCGTCATCCCCTGACGCCGCCCGGATGGTAACCTTTCGGTAAACAGACATGCCTAACATCGTCTTAGGACATCGGACCCGGTCGCGGCCCCGCTCGTGAAGCGCGCCGGCGAGGGCGGGCCGGCGCCTCGCGTGGGGTGGTCGCGCGGCTCGTCGAGCCCGGCCGGACCCTGCGCGGTGGTCATCCATCGGGGAAAACCGGGTCATGGCGGAGTCGGTCGGAGCGGAGAAGGCGGCCCCCAAGGCTTCGCCGGAAGAGATGCTGAAGCAGGCGGTCGGCGCCGCGGCGGCGAGGCCGGCCGAGGCCGTGAGCGTTGCGCCGACGCGTCGGCCGTTCCGGCTCAGCAAGGCCACCACGCGGCTCGCCGTGGCGTCCTGCGCCGCGCTCGTCGGCGGCGTCTGCATCGGCCTGGGGCTCGCCGAGCCGCCGCGGGAGCGATCCGGCGAGGCGCTGGTGCAGCTGCGCGCCGGGATCGAGGCCGGCCGCGCCGAGACGCTGCGGCTGTCGCAGGAGGTGGAGCGGCTCACCCGCACGGCCTCCGCCCTGCGCGAGGCCAGCGAGGCGACCCGCACCGAGACCAAGGCGCTCGGCGGCAGCATAGGTCGCCTGGAACAGGGCCTCGACAAGCGCCTCGCGACGCTGGCGGACACCTTCGCCCAGGCCGAGCGCGAGCAGGGCGCACGCCTCGCCGGGCTGACCCTGACGGTCGAGAAGAAGCTGCAGGCCGCAACCCCCGCCCTGCCGAAGCCGGAAGCCCGGATCGAAACGAAGCCGGAAATCCGGTCTGACGCCAAGCCGGAGCCGGTCCAGACCGGCAGCCTGCCGGACCGCACCAAGCCCGAGACCGTCGAGGGTTGGGCGGTGCGCGATGTCTACGACGGCGTCGCCATCCTGGAAGACCGCCGTCGTCGCTTGGTGGAGGTCGGCGCGGGCGATGCGGTGCCGGGGGTCGGCCGCGTCGAGGCGATCGAGCGCCGGGGCCGCAACTGGGTCGTGGTCACGCGTCAGGGTCTGATCACCCCGCAGGCTTGGTGAGGGATCAGACGGCCGGGACGGCGTCCCGCAGGGTCAGGGCGGCGAGCGTCGTACCCGGCAGCGCGGGCGCCAGTTCGGCCAGCATGGTCGCTCGCTCCAGCCGCGTCCGGCCCCGCTCACGCGCCTGCTCGCGGGCAGCGGGCGTAGGGTGCAGGATCATCGCGAGGCGATTCAGATCCTCGTCGTGCTGGGGCAGATTCTTCGCATCGAAGATGGGCATGACCGGCTCCCGCCCTGGGTCAGGGCATGCGGCCGCCGAGCAAAAGCTCGACTGTGCGTGAATAACGGGGGCAGCGGGAACAAGTTCCGCGGCCCGTTCACATTTTTACCGCAAATTCATATTTGCGCCGCGGAAGAGCTGGGTGCAGTGCGAATTGTCACGCCGGGGCGCCAATAGTGCCCCTGAGCCGTGGCGACGGCGGCCTCGCCCGTTCGCTTTGCGAGTCTCGGCGATGGCTGTAAAGGTTTCGCAAGAAGAAACCGTCGAATTGCAGCCGTCCGCCGCCCTAAGCGAAACACCGCCGACGAAAGCGGTTGAATTTTCGCGAAACCGCGCCATCGCCGTATTGGTCACCGGTCCGGTTTACCGCTAAGCTCGCGGTGCCGAGCCTCCTGCGTCCCGCAGCCGCGCGCGGGCCCCCGTTTCGGAGAGCACAGGTGCGCCCCTTCCCCTTCCTGGCGACGGCCCTGTCCGTCGCGTTCCTGCCGACGCTCGCCGCAGCGGCGCAGCGCGAGCCGTTCGAGATCGCGAAGGGCTGGGAGGTCGAGCGCACGGTCGGCGACACCAGCGCCAACCCCTGCATCATGACCCACACCTACGAGGACAAGGACGACAACAACGCCACCAACGCGGTCGTCTTCGGCCTGGACGGCAGCAAGGCCAACCTCGTGCTGGCCTATCAGGGTTGGGACTTCGACAAGGAGGAGGCGGTGAAGGTGCCGCTGTTCCTCGACAAGAAGCCGATCAAGATCAAGACCACGTGGATCGGCGACGGCAAGACCCTGCGGGCACAGTTCCCCGACACCCTGGTCCCCGACCTGCTCGCGGCCAGGACCGTGATCCTGCGCTTCGACAACGGCAATGCCGATTTCCGCATCCCGAACTTCGCCGCCGGCTACGAGGCCCTGCGCCGCTGCGATGCCGCCCCGGCGAAGTCCGCGCCGCAGGCGGCGATTGGCGCCGCCATCGCCAGCCCGGCCCCGGCCATGCCGTCCGAGGCCCGGATCGCGAGCTACGCGGTCGGCATCGCGCTGCAGCGGGTGCTCAAGGAATGCGACGTCGCCTCGACCGGTCGCCAGCGCAGCGGCGTGGAGACCCGCATGGCCGCGCTCCAGCCGGAGATGGCCCCGTTCGATGCCAATATCCGCGAACAGCTGTACAAGAAGGGCTTCAGCTGCCCGCCCGCCGACAAGGAGCCGGACTTCCAGGCCATGATGAACCGCTTCATCGACCTGTCGCCGGAAGCCTTCGCCGCCGCGATGGAGAAGCAGGGCGAGCCCGAGAAATCCGCTGAAGCCGCACCGAAGCCGTAACGGGTTCCCAAAGGGCGAGCCCTTTGGCGGGTTACCGGGGCGGAGCCCCGGTCTCCCTTCCAAACCAGGGCTCTGCCCTGGACCCGCGAAAGGACTTGTCCTTTCGAAACCTGGACTTAATCGAACAGGGCGTCGATGGCGTCCTGCGGCGTCGCCGGGCCGCCCTTCTGCGGGCCGTTGAGCAGCAGCGTCTCGTTGCGCTTGCGCCGGTCGGCCTCGGACTCGTCCACGCCGCCCGCGTCGCGGGCCTTCACCGCCACGCTGAAGCGGGCGAGCCGGCCTTCGAGCAGACTCATCGCCTCGGCGACCTTGGCGATGCGCTGGCCGGTGATGTCCTGAAAGGCGCAGGCCTCGAACACGTCGAAGATCCTGGCCTCGACCGCCGCGCGGTAGCCGGGCCCGTCGGGCAGGGCGAGGATCGCCTCGGCGCTGCCCATGATCGTATTGGTGGCGCTGGCGGTCGCGGCGACGACCTCGCCGAGTTCCTCGTGGACCATCGGCAGGCGGTCGCGGGTGAGTTCGTTCGCCCGCAGCAGCGCGATCGCGTCGCGCAGCTTGGCGATGTAATCCGCGATGTCGAGGAGTTCCTGGATCATCGCCGATGGCGTGCCGGACGGCGTCCGGGCATCGCGCGGGAAGGCCATCGATCCCATGGCTGTACTCTCGAGCGTCCCTCGGTCGGGGGACGGCGTGGAATGGACCGGCGAAGGCGGCGCCCGGCCCGCCGCGACGGAGCGCGGCGGGCGCGGGCCGGCAGCCGTCAGGCGCCGCAGACCGCCTCGATCTTCGTCTTCAGCGTCGCCGCGTTGAACGGCTTGACGATGTAGTTGTTCACGCCGGCCTTCTTGGCGGCGATGACGTTCTCGGTCTTCGACTCCGCCGTGACCATGATGAACGGCGTCGTGCGCAGGCCTTCGTCGGCGCGGACGTGGCGCAGCAGCTCGTAGCCCGTCATCGGCTCCATGTTCCAGTCGGAGATGACGAGGCCGTACTTGCGGCCCTTGAGCCGGGCGAGCGCGGCGGTGCCGTCGGAGGCCTCATCCACGTCCTCGAAGCCGAGCTGCTTCAGGAGGTTGCGGATGATGCGCACCATGGTCTGGTAGTCGTCGACCACCAGGATCGGCATGCTGAGGTCGAGGGCCATGTGAATCGTGCTCCGTTGTCCCTGATGTCGGTGCTGGCGGCTCATTCGGGCGACGGCGGCGCGGCCCGAGCGCGAGTGCGGAAGAGCCCCCCGTCCTCGTGACAATAGACAGCCGCGGATTGCGAAAGGTTTAACCGCCCGGCCCTGGACGTTCGCCCCCGCCGCACCAATGCGGCCTCACCTCGCTTGACCGGGGGGGCGGATTTCGCCAAGCCGCAGCCCCATGGTCCCGCGCCCTCCGGCGCCGTCCGCCGACATGCCCCGCAGGAGCCGATGCCGTCAGGCGATATCCAGAACGAGCCCGGCTCCCCCTTCACGGTCTGCGGCGCGGACGATCCCGTGCCGCCCGCGCTCCGCGGCGCCGTTGCGGCGCTCGGCAATTTCGACGGCGTCCATCGCGGCCATCGCGCCCTGATCGAGGCGGTGCGCGAGGAAGCAGGCACCCGGCCCGCCGCGGTGCTCACCTTCGAGCCGCATCCGCGCGCCTTCTTCGCCCCCGACCAGCCGATGTTCCGCCTCACCGGGCCGCGGGCCAAGGAGATCGTGTTCGCCCGGCTCGGGCTCGACGGGCTGTTCGTGCGCCGGTTCGACGCCCGGCTCGCCGCGACCTCGCCCCGCGGCTTCGTCGAGGGCTGGCTGCGCGACGACCTCGGCCTGTCCGGCGTCGTCATCGGCCACGACTTCCATTTCGGGCAGGGCCGGGCCGGCACGCCCGCGATCCTGGCCGACCTCTGCCGCGAGGCCGGCATCGCGTGCCGGGTCGTGCCTGCGGTTGCGGCGGGTTCGGGGCCTGAGCCGATCTCGTCCAGCGCGATCCGCGCCGCGCTTGCCGCGGGCGACATGGCGCGCGCCAACGCGCTGCTTGGCTATCGCTGGTTCGTGCTGGCGGAGGTGCGCCACGGCGACAAGCGCGGGCGCACGCTCGGCTACCCCACCGCCAACCTCGCGCTGGATTCCTGCGGGCTCGCCCACGGCATCTACGCCGTGCGGGTGCGCCTTGCCGACGGGCGTCTCGTACCCGGCGTGGCGAGCTACGGCCGCCGCCCGACCTTCGACGACGGTGCGCCGCTGTTGGAAGTCCACCTGTTCGACTTTTCCGGCGACCTCTACGGGCAGGAGGTCGCAGTCGAGCTTCTGAGCTTCCTGCGCGGCGAGGAGAAGTTTGCGAGCGCCGAGGCGCTGATCGCGCAGATGGACGTGGATTCGGCCCGCGCCAAGGCGGCGATCCGGGCGGACGCGGTGGCGTCGATGCTGGGGTGAAGCCCCGGCGCTCCCGCCCATCCCGCCCCCCTCATCCTGAGGTGCGGAGCGAAAGCGGAGCCTCGAAGGAGGGCTCCAGGGATCGCTGAGCGAACTGGAACCCTCCTTCGAGGCCGCTCACGCAGCACCTCAGGATGAGGGGGTTTGAGTGGGAGGACGGGGTTCGCCCGCCCTACAGCATGCTCGGCAGGATCCGATCCGGCGGGCGGTGGCCGTCCATGAAGGTCTTGATGTTGATGATGACCTTCTCGCCCATCTCGGTGCGGCTCTCGTGGGTGGCCGAGCCCATGTGGGGCAGCAGCACCACCTTGCCGGTGCGGGCGAGGCGCACGAGGCGCGGGCTCACCGCGGGCTCCTGCTCGAACACGTCGAGGCCGGCGGCCGAGATGTCGCCCGATTCGATCAGGCGGGCCAGCGCGTTCTCGTCGATCACCTCGCCGCGGGCGGTGTTGACCACGATCGCCTCGGGCTTGAGCAGCTTGAGGCGGCGGGCCGACAGCAGGTGGTAGGTCGCGGGGGTGTGCGGGCAGTTGGTCGAGACGATGTCGACGCGCGCCAGCATCTGGTCGAGCGATTCCCAGTAGGTCGCGTCGAGCGATTCCTCGATCGCGGTCGGGACGCGGCGGCGGTTGTGGTAGTGGATCGACAGGCCGAACGCCTTGGCGCGGCGGGCGAGCGCCTGACCGATGCGGCCCATGCCGACGATGCCCAGCCGCTTGCCGGTGATGCGGCGCCCGAGCATCCACGTCGGGGACCAGCCGGTGGTCCAGTCGTCGTAGGGGATGATGCGCGCGCCTTCCGCGATCCGGCGGGCCACCGCCAGGATCAGCGCCATGGTCATGTCGGCGGTGTCCTCCGTCAGCACGCCGGGCGTGTTGGTGACGGTGATGCCGCGCTCCAGGGCGGCGGCGACGTCGATGTGATCGACGCCGTTGCCGAAATTGGCGATGAGCCGCAGGTTCGGGCCGGCCTGGGCGAGCAGGCCGGGGCCGATCTCGTCGGTGACGGTCGGGACCAGCACGTCGGCCTCGCGGATCGCGGCGGCCAGAGCCTCGGGGGAGAGGGGCGCGTCGTCATGGTTGAGGCGCGTGTCGAACAATTCGCGCATGCGCGTCTCGACCGCGTCCGGCAGGCGCCGGGTGACGACCACGAGCGGCTTGCGCTTCAATGACGGCATGATCCCTCCCGGCGGGCGTGCCGACCCGGATGCGGCCCGGCTTACGCTCCCTTAACCACGTCGCGGCCAGATGGAGCCGGCGACGGACCGGCCCCCGGCCAAGCCGCAGGACATCCGGCCTCTCTATCAGAGAGGTTCGGGAACACAATGCAACACGACGTGGACCGGTTCGCGATGCACCGCGAAGCCGTCCGTGACCGTTTTTTCGAGGACTCGGTTGGAGACGAGGACGATGCGCCCGCCCGCCCTTCCCCTGGTAAACCCCGCCCGCCTCGCGATCCTCGCCGCGTTGCTGGCCCTGCTCGCGCCGCTCGCCGCACGGGCCGCCCCACCCGCGGCCTCCGAGGTCGGCAAGGGGCCGGTCACGAAGCTGCCGCTGCCGCGCTACGCCAGCCTCAAGACCGACCGCGTCAACCTGCGCGAGGGTCCCTCCAAGGACCACCGCACGCTGTGGGTGTTCCAGCGCGCCGGCCTGCCGATCGAGATCGTCGCCGAGTTCGAGACGTGGCGGCGCATCCGCGATTCGGAAGGGACCGAGGGCTGGGTGCTGCACTCGCTGCTGTCGGGCCGGCGCACCGCCGTCGTGATCCCGCCATCGGGCGAGAAGGCGGATGCAGCCAAGTCCACGGTGCCGCTCAAGGCGCGGGCCGACGAGACCTCCGGCGAGGAGGCCCGGCTCCAGCCCGGCGTCATCGGCAGCGTGAAGACCTGCACCGGCCAGTGGTGCCGCCTCGTCGTGGCGCTGCCGCAGAAGCAGGGCGACGTCGACGGCTACATCCGCCAGGACCGGCTGTGGGGCGTGTATCCGGACGAGAAGATCGAGTGACGCAAACGAAAAGGGCCCGGCGCGAACCGGGCCCTTTTCGTTTTCGGACTGCGAAAAACTCAGCCGCGGCCGGAGACAGTGCGGCGGCGCAGGCGGACGATGACCTCGACGCCGGCGATCTCCATACCCTCGGGGGCCTCGGGAAGCGAATCGACCGAGATGCCGCATTCCGGCATGTCGAGCACCTCGCCCTCTTCCTCGAGGAAGAAGTGGTGATGCTCGCTCGGGTTGGTATCGAAATAGGCCTTCGACCCGTCGAGGGCGAGCTGGCGCAGCAGGCCGGCCTCGGTGAACTGGTGCAGCGTGTTGTAGACGGTGGCGAGCGAGACCGGCACCTTGGCGCGCATGGCCTCGTCGTAGAGCATTTCCGCGGTCAGGTGGCGGTCGCCGCGCCCGAACAGCAGCCAGCCGAGCGAGAGGCGCTGGCGGGTGGGGCGCAGGCCGGCGCGACGCAGGCGGTCGCGCAGATCGGACAGCGGGCAGCCGCGGCGCCCGGCGGCAGCGTCGGCCGAGAGCGGGCTCCGCGCGTTCAGCACGGCCTGGAGGGGCGTCAGATCGGACATCGCGGGGAGTGATTCCCAACCTTTGGACGAAGAAAGATCGGACAAGTATACGGATGCCCCCCGCATGCGGCAACCCGAAGCATGGCGATGCGGGTGGGTTGCCCCCGTGGCGCATGGCTCGGCGGATCGCTGCACATCTTTAAAACATCGCGGCCGTCATTCCGGGGCGCGAAGCGAACCCGGAATCCACCCGTGATGCGGGATACCCGGCCGAAGTCGAACCGTTGCGGCCAGTCGTGGATTCCGGGTTCCGCTGACGCGGCCCCGGAATGACGATGGTGAGGGTGGGCGGTCGTGGTGCCTTCGAACTCCGCCCCGGTGCGACAAACCTTTGAGCGCGCGCGGGGCCTGTGCTAACGAGGCGCCGATCCCGTCATTCCCTGTCCGGCGACCGATCGGACTCGTCCGTCAACGAGGACGCACCCCTCCATGGCCTCTTCCGACCCGCAGACCGACATCGCGGCCCCGCAGCGGGCGTCGAGCTATTCCTACGAGGAGCTGCTGGCCTGCGGACGCGGCGAGCTGTTCGGGGCCGGCAACGCGCAGCTGCCCCTGCCGCCGATGCTGATGTTCGACCGCATCACCTCGATCGGCAAGGAGGGCGGTACCCATGGCAAGGGCCACGTGCTGGCCGAGTTCGACATCCGCCCGGACCTCTGGTTCTTCCCGTGCCACTTCAAGGGCGATCCGGTGATGCCGGGCTGCCTCGGCCTCGACGCCCTGTGGCAGCTCGTCGGCTTCCATCTCGGCTGGCTCGGCGCGCCGGGCCGTGGTCGGGCGCTGGGCGTCGGCGAGGTGAAGTTCTCGGACCAAGTCCTGCCCACGGTGAAGCAGGTGGTCTACGGCATCGACATCAAGCGCGTCCGCACGGGCAAGCTGGTGCTCGGCATCGCCGACGGCTGGCTGGAAGCCGACGGCCGCCGCATCTACGAGGCGAGCGACCTGCGCGTGGCGCTGTTCCAGGCGCAGGCGTAGGCCGCAAACGCGGCCTCTCCTAAACGGGCCGCCGCTTCTAATTGAAGCGAGCGGCAGCTCCGTATAGCCCGGCGCGAAGAGCGCCGCGCGCAGCGGCCTCGGCCACGCCGAGGCGTCTAGCGGAGCGAAAGCCTAAGCCCGCGGACGCGGGCGCCGGCGTTTGAGGCCGAGCCAAAAATCAACCAGTTGAGATTGATCGCGGGGCATCCTAGTTGACCCGTTAACGAAGTGCCGCGCGTCCGCGGCGCAGCAAGCCCGAGCCACCATGCGGCGTGTCGTCATCACCGGGATGGGCATCGTCTCGTCCATCGGCAACAACACCCAGGAAGTCCTGGCCTCCCTGCGCGAGGCCCGTTCCGGGATCGCGCGCTCTGACTCCCAGGCCGAGCACGGCTTCCGCAGTCAGGTCGCGGGGATGCCGACCCTTGTGGCCGAGGAGGCGGTGGACCGCCGGGCCATGCGCTTCCACGGCGGCGGCACGGCTTGGAACCACGTCGCCATGGATCAGGCAATCCGCGACGCGGGGCTGGAAGCCAACGAGATTTCTCACGAGCGCACCGGCATCATCATGGGCTCGGGCGGGCCGTCGACCCGCACCATCGTCGAATCGGCGGCGATCGCGCGGGACAAGGGCCCCAAGCGCGTCGGCCCGTTCGCCGTGCCGAAGGCGATGTCCTCGACCGCGTCCGCGACGCTGGCGACGTGGTTCAAGATCCGCGGCGTCAACTATTCGATCTCGTCGGCCTGCGCGACCTCGAACCACTGCATCGGCAACGCCGCCGAGATCATCCGCGGCGGGCGCCAGGACGTGATCTTCGCGGGCGGCTGCGAGGATCTCGACTGGACGCTCTCGGTGCTGTTCGACGCGATGGGCGCGATGTCCTCGCGCTACAACGAGACCCCGGCCCGGGCGTCCCGCGCCTACGACGCCAACCGCGACGGCTTCGTCATCGCCGGGGGCGCGGGCGTGCTGGTGCTGGAGGAGCTGGAGCACGCCAAAGCCCGCGGCGCGCGCATCTACGGCGAGGTCGCCGGCTACGGCGCCACCTCCGACGGCCACGACATGGTCGCCCCCTCGGGCGAGGGCGCGGTGCGCTGCATGCGCCAGGCCATGGAAGAGCTGAAGGGCGCCCGGATCGACTACATCAACCCGCACGCCACCTCGACGCCGGTCGGCGACGACAAGGAGATCGAGGCGATCCGCGAGGTGTTCGGTGCGGGCGAGGCCTGCCCGCCGATCTCGGCCACCAAGTCGCTCACCGGCCACTCGCTGGGCGCCACCGGCGTGCAGGAGGCGATCTACTCGCTTCTGATGATGAACAACGGCTTCATCTGCGAGAGCGCGCATATCGACGAACTCGACCCGGCCTTCGCCGACATGCCGATCTTGCGCGAGCGCCGCGATGGGGCCAAGCTCGGCCACGTGATGTCGAACTCGTTCGGGTTCGGCGGCACCAATGCGACCCTCGTGCTCAAGCATCCGGACGCCTGAACGGCCGAGCTTCTTCGGCACTGCCGAGCATAACTTCGCACTTGCAAAAATACGGCCGAGCTTAGGCCCGGCCCTCAACTGAACAGGCCGCGGAACCCCGCCGTTCAACTGGCGTTAATGGGGACGCGGCCAGGATCACATCATGATCGGTTTCCTCGCTTTCCTCTGTGTCACCGGCCTCGCCGTCGTCGCCAGCGTGGCGTGGCGCGCCAAGCAGACCCTGATCAACGACGCGCAGTCCGGCACCCGCGGCTACTTCTGATTCGACACCCCGATGCGACCCAAGGCCCCGTCCCGCACCCGCGGGCGGGGCCTTCGCGTGTCCGCCGTCGCGTGGACAGGGCCGCATCCGGCGCGCTAAGCGTCGGGATGGCGTTTCGGCGCCCCACCTGAAACGCGTACGGGTTTAGAGCGAATGACAGGGTTGATGGCGGGCAAGCGCGGCCTGATCATGGGCGTCGCCAACGATCACTCGATCGCCTGGGGCATCGCCAAGACGCTGCACCGGCACGGCGCCGAACTCGCCTTCACCTATCAGGGCGAGGCGCTCGGCAAGCGGGTGACGCCGCTCGCGGCCTCGGTCGGCTCCGACATCGTGCTGCCCTGCGACGTCGAGGATCTCGATAGCGTCGATTCGGTCTTCGCCGCCCTCGATGGGCGCTTCCCCGAAGGGATCGACTTCGTCGTCCACGCCATCGGCTTCTCCGACAAGTCGCAGCTCAAGGGCCGCTACGTCGACGTGACCACCCGCGCGAATTTTTCGCGCACGATGACGATCTCGTGCTTCTCCTTCACCGAGATCGCCCAGCGCGCCGCCGCGCGCATGCCCCGCGGCGGCGCGCTGCTGACGCTGACCTATGCGGGCTCCACCCGCGTCATGCCGAACTACAACGTGATGGGCGTGGCCAAGGCCGCCCTGGAGGCCTCGGTGCGCTACCTCGCCACCGATCTCGGCCCCGACGGCGTGCGGGTGAACGCCCTCTCCGCCGGCCCGATGCGGACGCTGGCCGGTGCCGGCATCGCCGACGCCCGCCTCATGTACAACCACCAGAAGGCGCACGCCCCGCTGCGCCGCACGGTAACGCTGGAGGACGTTGGCAACTCGGCCCTCTACCTCCTGTCCGATCTTTCGGGGGGCGTGACCGGCGAGGTCCACTTCGTCGATTCGGGCTACAACATCATCTCGATGCCCCGCCCCGCCGTGCTCCAGGCCCAGGACGAGGCCGGCGTCGTCGGCGACGGCGAGATCTGAAGGCGTCCGGTCCGGCTCGAGACCGGCATCGGTGCGGCCCGCGATGACCCTCCCGAATCGAATCCGCTGCCTCGCGCTGGCCGCCCTGCTCGTCGCGGGCGGCGGCGGCGCGGCGTGGGCCCAGAGCGTCACCCTCGATCTCGGCGCAGGCGGGACGACCGAGCGGGCGCTGCAGCTCGTCGCCCTCGTCACCGTCCTGGCGCTTGCGCCCTCGGTGCTGGTGATGGCGACCGCCTTCACCCGCATCGTCGTGGTGCTGTCGATCCTGCGCTCGGCGCTCGGCACGCAGACGGCGCCGCCCAACGCCGTCATCACCAGCCTCGCCCTGTTCCTCACCGCCTTCGTGATGGCGCCGACCGCGCGCGAGGCCTACACGGCGGGCATCGAGCCGCTGATGGCCAACCGGATCACCCAGGCGCAGGCGTTCGAGCGGGCATCCGGACCGTTCAAGACCTTCATGCTGCGCAACACGCGCGAGAAGGATCTGAAGCTTTTCCTCGATATGGCCAAGCAGCCCGCGCCCGCGGGGCCTGAGGCGATCGGCCTGGAGATCGTGACGCCGGCCTTCATGATCTCGGAGCTGCGCCGCGCCTTCGAGATCGGCTTCCTCCTGTTCATCCCGTTCCTGATCATCGACCTCGTCGTCGCCTCGGTGCTGATGGCGATGGGCATGATGATGCTGCCGCCCGCGACCGTGGCGCTGCCGTTCAAGCTGATCTTCTTCGTGCTGGTCGATGGCTGGACGCTGGTGGCGGGCTCGCTCGTTCAGAGCTACGGAAGCTGAACGGGGCGAACCGAGGAGACGGATTCACATGGACCTGACGACCACCACCGCCCGCTTCGCCCCGCAGATGCTGAGCGTCCTGCGGATCGTCTCGGCGCTGATCTTCGTGGCGCACGGCACGCAGAAGATTCTGGGCTTCCCGGCCAGCTCCATGAACCCGGCGATGTTCAGCCTGCCGTGGATCGCGGGCGTGCTCGAACTCGTCGGCGGCGCGCTCCTGCTGATCGGCCTGTTCAGCCGCCCGGTGGCCTTCGTCCTGTCCGGCGAGATGGCCTTCGCCTACTTCATCGGCCACGCGCCCAAAAGCCTCTACCCGGCGCTGAACGGGGGTGATGCGGCGATCCTCTACTGCTTCGTGTTCCTCTACATCGTCTTCGCCGGCCCGGGCCCGTGGAGCGTCGATGCGCAGCGGGCGCGCGGCCGGTACTGACCGGCGCTAGACAATCGTCCTGGATATGAAATCCAGGACGATTGTCTAAGTTGTTGTGCCGCATCGTTTTTTCCGAAAGCCGGTATCCACCTTTCGGGCCGATGCCTTAGGCCTCACCGCGGCGGCCCGGATTGCCGGCGCCGCGCGAACATCCACAGGGCCAGCACCGCGAGCGCGATCAGCACGCTCATCCAGACCCAGTTGAAATCGGTCGCGGCGGCGTTCACCGCGGCCGAGTTGGTCCCGGACGGCCCGGATTCCGGGATCGGCGGCGCCGGCTTGGTCGCCTGCGCCAGCGCCTGATGCAGACCGACGGCCCAGATCGGCGCGGCGGTGAGGATGGAACGCATGGGACCTCCCGGTCTCGTTAGGGACGAACGGCAAGTCCTGAAGCGCTTCGCGTCAGTCGCCTTTGGCCTTGAAGGCCGGGGCGTCCTGGAGCTGCGCCTTGGTCAGGCGCACCTCGGCGTGAATGATCTTGTCGCCGGCCAGCACCGTGGCGGGGGTCTTGGGCGGCTTCTGCGGCTCGACCGAGCCGGTGGCGTCGGTCACCCGGTCGCTGTGCTGGTTCTGGACCGCGCCGAGCACCTCCCGCGTGGTCTGCGAGCCCGGCATGGTGTCCGGGGTGGCCTTGTCGGCGACGGCCTGGCTCGGGGCCGCATCCGCCTTCACCACCGAGGACGGACCGCTGGTGAGCGAGACGTCGCCGGTGTTCCAGGCGAATTCGTCGAACGGCACCGCCACCGACTTCTCGCCGAGCCCGAGGAAGCCGCCGACGCCGATCACCACGGCGCGGATCTGGCCGGAGCCGTCGATCAGCAGATCCTCGATCTCGCCGACGCGGACATGATCCATGCCGATCACCGGTACGCCGGCGAATTTCGAGCCGCTCAGCGTGCCCGTCGGCGCCTTGGCGAGGAAGGGCGCGGTGCTCTGGGCAAAGGCCGGTGCACTGAGTGCGAGGGTGAGCGCGAAGGCAAGGCGAGAGGCGTTGGAACGCACGTCGGCGTCTCCGAAGTCGATGGATCGGCAAGGTCCTGCACCAACGTCAGAAACGCCGTCGCAGTTCACCGTCATCGAGCACCGGATCAGCGCGGCCGGTCGAGCAGCCCCGAGACCACGCGGGCGGTGTAGTCCACCATCGGCACGATGCGGGCGTAGTTCAGCCGGGTCGGGCCGATGACGCCGACGACGCCGACGATCTTCTGGGCGCTGTCGCGGAAGGGCGCCGCGATCATCGACGAGCCGGAGAGCGAGAACAGCTTGTTCTCCGAGCCGATGAAGATGCGCACCCCGTCGCCCTGCTCGGCCCGCGCCAGGAGTTCGATCACGTCCTTCTGGGTCTCGAGATCGTTGAACAGCAGGCGGATGCGCTCGAGGTCTTCGGCCGCACGCAGGTCGTCGAGCAGGTTGGCCTGCCCCCTGACGATGAGTTGGCGCGCCTCCGACGGGCCCACCGTGGTGGCGAGCCCGGCATCGACCAGCCGCTCGGTGATGACGTCGAGTTCGCGCTTCATCGCCTTGCGGCCGGCCTCGATGTCGGCCTTGAGCGCGTCGAGGGTGCGCCCGCGCAGCCGCGCGTTGAGGAAGTTCGAGGCCTCCTGCAGCGCGCTCGCGGGCAGGCCCGGCGGCAGGTCGAGCAGGCGGTTCTCCACCGTGCCGTCGGTCGAGACCAGCACCACCAGCGCCCGGTCGGCATCGAGGCGTACGAACTCGACGTGTTTCAGGCCGGCATCGACCTTGGTGGTCAGCACCACGCCCGCGCCCCGCGAGATGCCCGAGAGCAGCGACGAGGCCTCGGCCAAAGCCGAATCGAAGGTATGGCGCGAGGCCGCCGCCTGCATCTGCGCCTCGATGCGGGCCTTCTCGTCGCGGTCGACGTCGCCGATCTCCATCATGGCATCGACGAAGAAGCGCAGCCCCATCTCGGTCGGCAGGCGGCCCGCGGAGGTGTGGGGCGCGAAGATCAGGCCGGAATGCTCCAGATCCGCCATGACGTTGCGGATCGAGGCCGGCGACAGGCTCATCGGCAGGATGCGGGCGAGGTTGCGCGAGCCCACCGGCTCGCCGGTGGTGACGTAGCTCTCGACGATCTGGCGAAAGATCTCGCGGGCGCGCTCGTTGAGGGCGGCGAGCGCCTGGGGCTGGTGACGCACGGTGTTGAACGGGATTTCGGACACGGGGCACTCGTTTGAACGGGCGATTGTGGGCGCAAGGCCGCCCGCGATCAATCCTCCCCGGATCGGTCGAAAGCGCGCGACGGGGGCGAGGCTTCGTCAACGATCTTGCTGGCCGGAGGGATCGTTCTTCCCCCGGTCACGGTTAGCGAGGGACCGAACGCCTCCCGGCGCGCGGATCGACACCAGAAAATTTCCCAGGAAGTGGAGAACGCCCGTGAAGCTCGGCGCCTCAAAGACCCTTCTCAAGGCCGCAGCCGTCGCGATCGCCCTGTCGGGCTTCGGCCTCGCTGCCGCGCCGCATCGGGCGGAAGCCGCCCCGATCACCGTGCCGGCCGAGGCCACGGCCGCTGCGACCACCGAGGCCACCCCGGTCGCCTACGGCTACGGCCACCGCATGCACCGTCACCGGCACATGCACCGCCACCACATGCGCCATCACCGCCGCCACATGATGCGCCGGCACATGATGCGTCATCACATGATGCGCCATCACCGCCACTACCGCTGAGATATTCTCAGAGTCGCGCTCCCCCGCTGGGAAGCGCCGCGCGGGGCCGTCATCCTTCGGGGTGGCGGCCCTTCTCACATCCGAACCGGTGTTGCCGCTCGGGCTCGCAGCGCCTAAGAGCGCCCACTTCCGATTTCTGATCCTGGAGAACCCCGCGGATGCGGCCGTCCAAGCGCGCGCCCGACGAGTTGCGTGCCGTCACGCTGGAGCGGGCGGTGGCCCGCTACGCGGAGGGCTCCTGCCTCGTCAGCTTCGGCAACACCCGCGTGCTCTGCACCGCCACCCTCGAAGAGCGCGGCCCGCCGTGGCTGCGCGGTTCGGGCAAGGGCTGGGTCACGGCCGAATACGCCATGCTGCCGCGCGCTACCCACGAGCGCACCCGGCGCGAGGTCAATTCCGGCAAGCCGTCCGGCCGCACCCAGGAAATCCAGCGCCTGATCGGGCGTTCGCTCCGCGCCGTCACCAACCTGCCCGCCTTGGGTGAGCGGCAGATCACCATCGATTGCGACGTGATCCAGGCTGATGGCGGCACCCGCACCGCCTCGATCACCGGCGCCTGGGTGGCGCTGCACGATTGCCTCGCCTGGATGCGCTCGCGCTCGATCATCTCGGTCGATCCGCTGAAGGATCACGTCGCCGCGGTTTCCTGCGGGCTCTACCGGGGCCAGCCGGTGCTCGATCTCGACTACGCCGAGGATTCGGCCGCCGAGACCGACGCCAACTTCGTCCTGACCGGCAAGGGCGGCATCGTCGAGGTCCAGGGCACCGCCGAGGGCGAGCCGTTCTCGGAGGCGCAGTTCATCGAGCTGCTGGGGCTGGCCAAGGCCGGCATCACCCAACTGGTCGAACTGCAGCGCAAGGTGATCGCATGAGCGAAGAGCACCGCATCCTCACCGGCAAGGTCGTCATCGCGACCCACAATGCCGGCAAGCTCATCGAGATGCGCGAGCTGCTCGCGCCCTTCGGCGTCGAGGCCGTCTCGGCGGGCGAACTCGGGCTGGCCGAGCCCGACGAGACCGGCACGATGTTTTCGGAGAACGCGGCGATCAAGGCGATCGCCGCCGCGGAAGCCTCCGGCCTCCCGGCCTTCGCTGACGATTCCGGCCTCTGCGTCGATGCGATCGACGGCGCGCCGGGCCTCTTCTCCGCCCGCTGGGCCGGCCCGGACAAGGATTTCGCCGGCGCCATGGCCCGGATCGAGGCGGAACTGGACAAGCGCGGCGCCACCGACCGGCGCGCCCACTTCGTCTCCGCCCTCGTCCTGGCCTGGCCCGACGGCCATACCGAGCTGTTCGAGGGCCGCGTCTTCGGCGACCTCGTGGCGCCCCGCGGCGCCCTCGGCTTCGGCTACGACCCGATGTTCCGCCCCGAGGGGATGGACCGCACCTTCGGCGAGATCTCGTCCGAGGAAAAGCACGGCGTCGATTGGCAGAGCGGCAACGCCCTGTCGCACCGCGCCCGAGCCTTCGTGACGCTCGCTGCGGCCTGCCTGCGCCGGCCGGGGTGAGCTTTCAAGCGGCGGGCGAAGGGCCTACATCGCGCTCCAAGCCGTCGCCCCCACCCAATCCCCTCATCCTGAGGTGCCGAAGCGAAACGGAGGCCTCGAAGGAGGGCTCCAGACGTCGCTGAGCGAACTGGAGCCCTCCTTCGAGGCCGCTGACGCGGCACCTCAGGATGAGGGGATTGGGTGGGACGGAGGCCGCCCGACCAGCAAAAGAATGCCCCCCGTGACACCGCCCGACCATCCGACCCGCGACGCGGGCTTCGGCCTCTACCTGCACTGGCCGTTTTGCGCGGCGAAGTGCCCGTATTGCGACTTCAACAGCCATGTCCGCCACGGCGGCGTCGATCAGCCGCGCTTCCTCGCGGCCTTCGAAAAAGAAATCGCCCACGCCGCCGCGCTGGCGCCGGGGCGGACCGTCACCAGCATCTTCCTCGGCGGCGGCACGCCCTCGCTGATGGCGCCCGAGACGGTGGCCGGCCTGCTCGATGCGGTGGCGGGTGCCTGGAGCATCGCCCCTGAGGCAGAAGTGACGCTCGAGGCCAACCCCACCAGCGTCGAGGCGAGCCGGTTCCGCGGCTACCGGGCGGCGGGGGTGAACCGCGTCTCGCTCGGCGTGCAGGCGCTGAACGATCCCGACCTCAAGCGGCTCGGGCGGCTGCATTCGGTGGCGGAAGCGCTCGCGGCCGTGCGGGTCGCGTCCGAGCATTTCGAGCGATTCTCGTTCGACCTGATCTACGCCCGGCCCGAGCAGACGCCGCAGGCATGGGCCTCGGAGCTGCGCGAGGCCATCGCGCATGCCGCCGAGCACCTCTCGCTCTACCAGCTCACCATCGAGCCCGGCACGCCGTTCTTCGGCCTCGCCCAGACCGGCCGCCTCGTGCCGCCGGACGACGAGGTGTCGCGCGCGCTCTACGACGTGACGCAGGACATCTGCGCGGGCGCAGGGCTTCCGGCCTACGAGATCTCGAACCACGCCAAGCCCGGCGCGGAATCGCGCCACAACCAGCTCTACTGGCGCTACGGCGAGTATGCCGGCATCGGCCCCGGCGCCCACGGTCGCCTCGTCCTGCCGGAGGGCCGCACCGGCACGCTGACCGAGAAGGCCCCGGAGGCGTGGCTCGCCCGGGTCGAGCGCGACGGCCACGGCATCGTCGAGACGGAAAGCCTCTCGGCCGAGGACCAGGGCGACGAGTTCCTGATGATGGGCCTGCGGCTCAGCGAAGGCATCGACCCCGCCCGCTACACCGCCCTGAAGGGCCGCCCGCTCGATGCCGGGCGCCTCGCCGCGCTCGTCGCGGACGGGCTGGTGACGCAGCGGGACGGCCGCATCGCGGTGACGCCGCGGGGTGCGCCGGTGCTGAACGCAGTGGTGGCGGAGTTGGCGGCCTGAAGCTTCGAAACGGCCTTCGTTGGATCGCTGCGGCTCAAGCCGCATCCCCTCGCCCCGCACGCGGGGAGAGGGTCGCGACGACCCTGTCGTCGTCGCGACGAGCGGTAGCGGGGGTGAGGGGGCGGCCACGGATGAGACTCTTACGGTGAGTCCCCCTCACCATCGGCTGCCGCCTCGCTTCGGCGACGACGAGGTCGCCGAAGCCCTCTCCCCGCGTGCGGGGCGAGGGGATGCGCGGACATCGTGAGGATTGAACCTCAAATCCCCGAAGGCCCCAGCACCTTCGGCGCCGGGCTCACCACCGCCGCGGCATTCCCGCGAATCTCATAGACCGCCAGCGTCCGCTCGCTGAGCCCGTCCGGACGGAAGCGGAAGGTGCCTTCGAGGCCCGAGAAGCCCGCGGGGCTGGTCAGCGTCGCATCGGCGAAGCGCTGGGTGCCGTATTGGCGCACCAGCGCCGCCGTGAGCGAGACCGCATCGTAGCCGAGCGAGGCGGCGCGCGGCGGGGCCGCGCCGAAGCGGGCCTGGTAGCGCTGAGAGAATCCGGAAAAGCCCGCGGTGTCGGGCGCGGCGAACCAGCCGCCCTGGAAGGCGGGTTGCGACAGCACCCGCGGGTCGTTCCAGAGCGCCAGCCCCATCGGGCGCACGCGGCCCGGTGAGAAACCGGCCTTCGTCAGCGCGGGGGCGAGCGCCGCGAGCCCGTCCGGCGTGTCGGGCAGGAACAGGGCGTCGGCGGGCGCGCCCGGCCCCGTCACCACGCCGCGCAGGCGCTCGACCGCCGGGCCGGGATTGCCGGCGGGATAGCGCTCGATCGCGACGAGACGGGCCCCGCGGCGGGCCACCGCCTCGCGGAACTGCGCCTCGACGGCGTTGCCGTAGGTGGTCTCGGGGATCAGCGCGGCGAAGGAGCGGCGCCCGGCGGCGGTCGCCTCCTCGACGATGCGGTCCACCTCCGATTGCGGCAGGAAGCTGATGAGGTAGACGCCGCGGGCCGCGACCCCGGCATCGGTCGAGAACGCCACCACCGGCTTGCCCGCGCCCCGCGCCAGCCCCCCCGCCGCCTGGACGTTGGCCGCGAAGAGCGGCCCCAGCACGATCTCGGCACCCTCGTTGAGCGCGGCTTGCGCCGCCTCGCGGGCGCCCTCGGGGGTGCCGCGGTCGTCCTTCACGAGGATCGACAGGTCGGGCTTCTGGAAGTCGTCGTAGGCGAGTTCGGCGGCGTTGCGCAGCGCGGCGCCCACCGCCGCGCCCTGGCCGGACAGCGGCACGATCAGCGCGACCTTGACCGAGCCGGTGCCGATCCCCTGCGTTGGGGTCGGCGCGGCCTCGGTGACCGGCGGCGGGGCCGCGCGCGTGTCCGGTCGCGGCCCGTCGGGGCCGCCGACGCAGGCCGAGAGCGCGAGGCCTACGCCGCACAGCATCGCCATCCGTCCGCCGAACCGCGCCATCGCCGAGCCTCCCCGCTCGCCATCGCTGGAGCATCGGCTTCATCCAAAAGCCGGAAACCACCTTTTGGGCCGATGCTCGGATCACGATGAGCAAGCCCCGTGAAAAGTAAATGCGGGGCAGGCCTTCTCCACGGTCCGCAAACAGGCCTCGGCGTGGCATTGTCGCGCCGATGACACAGCGCAGCGACTCGAACGCCCGGCGAGACGGGCCCGCCACCTTCACCGCCTTCGGCCTCGCGGCGGAAGCCGAGCGGCCCGCGCCCGGCCTCTACGTAGTGGCGACCCCCATCGGTAACCTGCGCGACGTCTCGTTCCGCGCCCTCGCCACCCTCGCCGCCGCCGACGCGGTTTTGGCCGAGGACACCCGCGTCACCCGCACGCTGCTGATGCATTACGGCATCACCACACCGCTCCTGTCCTATCACGAGCATTCGAACGAGGCCGTGCGCGAGCGGATGGTGCTGCGGCTCAAGGCCGGCGAGACCCTGGCGCTGGTCTCGGATGCCGGCACGCCGCTGGTATCGGACCCCGGCTTCAAGCTGGTCCAGGCGGCGATTACCGCCGGCATCCCGGTGACGCCGATCCCCGGCCCCTCGGCGGTGATGACCGCCATCGTCGCCGCCGGCCTGCCGACCGACCGGTTCTTCTTCGAGGGGTTCCTGCCGCAGAAATCGGGCGCGCGCCGAAACCGGCTGGAGGCGCTGGCGCCGATCCCCGGCACGTTGGTGGTGTTCGAATCCCCCCACCGCCTGCCCGAGATGCTGGCGGACGCCGCCGAGGTTCTGGGCCCCGAGCGCCCGGCGGCGGTCGCCCGCGAGTTGACCAAGCTCTACGAGACCATCCGCCGCGACAGCCTCGGGGGGCTCGCCCGCCTCTACGCCGAGGAAGGCCCGCCCAAGGGCGAGGTCGTGGTGGTGATCGGCGCCGAGCCCGAGGACGTTAAGGCCCGCGAGACCGATGCCGGGCTGGATGCCCGGATCGAGGCGGCGCTCGCCCGCCACTCGATCAAGGACGCGGCGGCGCTGGTCGCCGACGAGACCGGAAGCCCCAAGCGCGCCGTCTACGCCCGCGCCCTCGCGCTCGCCCGCAAGAGCGATGACGAACCCGCCTGACCGCGCGCAGGCGCGCCGCCGCGCCACCCACGGCCGCGGCCTAACGGCCGAGACTTTTGCGCTGCTGGCGCTGCTCCTGAAGGGCTACCGCCCGCTCGCCCGGCGCTATTCGGCGGCGGGCGGCGAGATCGACCTGATCGTCCGGCGCGGGCGAACGGTCGCCTTCGTCGAGGTGAAGGCGCGGGCCACCCTCGACGCGGCGGCGGGGGCGATCGATGCGCGGAAACGCGCGCGGATGTCCCGCGCGGCGCGGGTGTGGCTCGGGCGACAGAATTTGGCGCCGGACGTGACCCTGCGGGCGGATGCGGTGTTCGTGGCGCCGCGACGCTGGCCGCGGCATCTGGCGAATGCGTTTGAGCTGGAGGGGCTTTGAGGGGCCGCGCCCACACGGTTCAGGTTTGATCGCCGCCGCGGCGTGCACATCCCCTCGCCCCGCTGTGCGGGGAGAGGGCCGCGACGACCCCGTCGTCGTCGCGGCGAGGCGGCAGCCGAAGGTGAGGGGGCGGTTAAGGCAGAGCCTCGTCCGTCGAGTCCCCCTCACCGTCGCTCCGCTCCCTGCGTGGACGACGAGGTCCATGCAGGCCTCTCCCCGCGTGCGGGGAGAGGGGGAAGCGGCGGCCTTCGAAGCGACCATCCGGTAAGTGGCTCACGCCGGCAGGCGCAGCCGCGCCAGCAAACCGCCGAGGTCGGAGCGGTCGAGGGTCAAGCCTCCGCCGTAGAGTTCGGCGAGTTCCAGCGTGATCGGCAGGCCGAAGCCGTCGCCGGGGACGGTCTCGTCCAGGCGGCGACCGCGTTGGAGGACGTGGGCGCCCTGCTCCGGCGTCAGGCCGGGGCCGTCGTCCTCCACCCACAGCTCGATCAGGCCGCCGTCGCGCTCGGCGCGGATGCGGACATGCGAGCCCGCCCAGCGGCAGGCGTTGTCGATCAGGTTGCCGAGCATCTCGTCGAGGTCCTGCGCGTCGCAGGCCACCTGCGTGCCCGGCGCGACCTCGTTCGCGATGGCGATGCCGCGCTCGGCGTGGAGGCGAGAGAGCGCCACAGCGAGGTCGCTCGTCTGCGCGAACAGATCGGCGCGTGCCCGTGTCGAGCCGCCGAGCGCCGCGGCGCGGGCGCGGCGCAGGTGGTGGCGGACTTGGCGGTCCATCGCGGCGACGAGGGGGGCGAGGCCGGGTTCGGGGTTGCGCTCGGCCGCCATGGCCAGCGCGGCGAGCGGCGTCTTGAGGCCGTGGGCGAGGTTGGCGACGTGGGAGCGGGCGCGCTCGAGGTTGGCCGCGTTCTGGTCGAGCAGCAGATTGAGTTCGGTCACGAGCGGCCGGATTTCCTGCGGCTGCTCGGCCGGCACGCGCTCGCGGGTGCCGGCGCGGATCGCGGCGAGGTCGGCGCCGAGCGTCCGGAGAGGGCGCAGGCCCAGCCGCACCTGCAGCGTGATGCCGGCGATCAGGCAGAGGCCGAGGAGGCCGAGCGCCAGCGCCAGCGTCTTGCCGGCCTCGCGCAACGGCCCGTGCAGGGCCGCGGCCGGGGCGGCGGCCACCAGCACCGCGTCGGGCCCGTCGCGGGGGCCGGGCAGGCGCAGGACCCGCAGGATCAGCCCCTCGCCGCGCGGCCCGGTGCCGTCCGCCGGGACGGGGCGGCCCTCCTCCCGCTCGGGCGTCTGCGGAACCGCAAGGTCGGCCTCACCGAGGGAAGGCGAGCGCAGCACGGCATCGCCTAAGCGGACCTGCCAGTACCAGCCGGAGCGCGGCCGGTCGAAGGGCGGGCCGTCATGGGCGGCCGAGAGCGTCGGGCCGCGCTTGCCGGGTCTCAAGTCGGCGGAGATCGCAAACAACTCGCCGTCGAGGCGGGCGTCGATCTGGCCGCGGGCGAAGCGGTAGAGCACCAGGCCGATGGCGAGGCCGGCCACCAGCAGCGCCAGCGTCACGAAGACCAGCGCCCCGAGAAAAAGGCGCCGCTGGAGCGAGCGGCCGGGGCGCCGCGGGCTCACGCCTCCTCCCCCGCTTGAAGGCGCCAGCCGTGACCGCGAACGCTCTCGATCCGGGCCGGGGCGATCTTGCGGCGAAGCCGCGTGATGATGACTTCGACGGAGTTCGAATCGACCTCGGCGTCGCCGTCGTAGACCCGCTCGATCAGCTGGTCGCGCGGCACAACCGCATCCTTCCGCAGGATCAGGCAGGACAGGACGCGCCATTCGAGGCCGGTGAGGCGAAGCGGCAGCCCGTCGCGCTCGAAGCTGCCGAGCCCGGCATCGTAGACGAGCGGTCCGCACGTGATTTGGGTGGCGCCGTTGGCGCTGGCGCGGCGCACGAGCGCCCGCAGGCGGATCACCAGCTCCTCGGTCCGGAACGGCTTGACGAGATAGTCGTCGGCGCCCGCCTTGAAGCCCGCGACCTTGTCGCTCCAGCCGTCGCGGGCGGTGAGGATCAGCACCGGCAGGGTCAGCCCCGCGGCGCGCCAGTCGCGCAGCACCGTGACGCCGTCCACCACGGGCAGGCCGAGATCGAGCACGACCGCGTCGTAGCGCTCGGTCTCACCGAGATGGCGCGCATCCTCGCCGTTGACCGCGTGATCGACGGCGAAGTGCTCGGCCCGCAGGGCCCGCAGCAGCTCGGCGGCCAGGGCGGCATCGTCCTCGGCGAGCAGCAGCTTCATCGGTCGGGGCGCTCGCGCGTGCAGTCTTCGAAGGGCGGCGCCCTGTAGGCGCCGACCTTTAACGGAAACTGAACCGGCAGGTTCAGGCCGGATTTCGGGGGGCCCTCTAAACGGTGCCCATCCCGGCGGACGAAGACGCCCCCGGAGTTTTTTGGAAGTTCACGAAGGACAGGAACGATGACCGACCTCCCCTCTCCTGCCGTCTCCGAGACGCAGTCGACCGAGACCGCTCAAGCAAAAACCCCGCGTCGTGGCGGCGCCCGCCGCGGCCTCGTCGTCGGCGCGCTCGCCCTGCCGCTGGCGCTCGGGGCCGCTGGCCTGTCCTTCGCCCAGAAGGGCGAGGTCGCCACGACCCCGCTGGAGCCGGTCGCGATCTCGGCGCTGGCACCCTCGGGCGCCGTGGCCGCCAAGGGCGAGGTCGCCGAGATCTTCGGCAACAAGTTCATCCTGCAGGACGCGACCGGCCGGACGCTGGTCGAGACCGGGCGCCAAGGCGAGGGCGGCGAGCTGGTCCGCAAGGGCGAGACCGTGACGGTGCGCGGCCGGTTCGAGAAGGGCTTCTTCCACGCCGCTAGCCTCGTGCGGGCCGACGGCACGGTGACGAGCCTCAAGCCCCAGGGCGGTCCGCCGCCCGGCGGCATCGACTGGATGAAGGACAAGGTCGGCCTCGGCCCCGAGATCGACCTGCCCGGCTTGAAGGCCAAGGTCGAGGCCGCGGGCTACACCGACGTCCGCATCGCCGGCCGCGGGCCCAAGCACCTCGATGTCGCCGCCAAGGGTTCGGACGGGCGCGAGCGGATGCTGCATGTCGGCTTCAACGGCGACATCCGCGAGAAGCGGGTGTTCTGATCGGTCCGTGAACCGGCCGGGGAGAGCGAGCCTGCTTTCCCCGGCCGCCCTCGCGGGCTACACGCGTCGTCGGTTCCGAACACCGACGACGCGAAGGGTCCGCGATGTTTCCCAAGCCGCTGCCGAAGCTCGACCCCAACACCTTCGCGTTCGAGCAGCTGCCGCTGGTCAAGCCCACGGGCTTCCGCGAGTACGACGCCCGCTGGCTGTTCCCGCAGGAGATCAACCTGATGGGGGTGCAGGCGCTGGGGCTCGGTATCGGCACCCTGGTGCACGAACTCGGCGTGCGCCCCGAGATCGTCACCGGCCACGACTTCCGCTCGTATTCCTCCTCGATCAAGCTCGCGCTCATCGCCGGGATGCAGGCGGCGGGCCTGCGGGTGAAGGATATCGGGCTCGCGCTCTCGCCGATGGCCTATTTCGGCCAGTTCGCCCTCGATTGCCCCTGCGTGGCCATGGTCACCGCCTCGCACAACGACAACGGCTGGACCGGCGTGAAGATGGGCGCCAACCGGCCGATGACCTTCGGCCCCGAGGAGATGACCCGCCTCAAGGAGATCGTCACCGGCGGCACCTACCGGTACCGCGACGGCGGCTCCTACGAGTTCGTCGAGGGTTTTGCGGAGACCTACCTCAAGGATCTCGTCGCGCGGGCCAAGCCCGTCACGCGCAAGCTGAAGGTGGTGGCCGCCTGCGGCAACGGCACGGCCGGCGCCTTCGCGCCCGAACTGCTGAAGCGCCTCGGCGTCGAGGTGATCCCGCTCGATGTCGAGCCCGACTACACCTTCCCGCGCTACAACCCGAACCCCGAGGACATGGAGATGCTCCATGCCATCGCCCACGCGGTGAAGGAACACGGGGCCGATGTCGGCCTCGGCTTCGACGGCGACGGCGACCGCTGCGGCGTGGTGGACGACGAGGGCGAGGAGATTTTTGCGGACAAGATCGGCGTGATGCTGGCCCGCGACCTGTCGAAGCTCCATCCCGGCGCGACCTTCGTGGTCGACGTCAAGTCGACCGGCCTCTACGCCGCCGACCCGGAGCTGCAATCGCGCGCGGTCAAGACCGACTACTGGAAGACCGGCCACTCCTACATCAAGCGCCGGGTCAACGAACTCGGGGCGCTGGCCGGCTTCGAGAAGTCCGGGCACTTCTTCTTCAACGAGCCGGTCGGCCGCGGCTACGACGACGGGCTGCTGACGGCGATCGCCGTGATCGAGATGCTCGACCGCAACCCGGACACGTCGATGGCCGACATCTACCGGGCGCTGCCCAAGACCTGGGGCTCGCCGACCATGTCGCCGACTTGCGCCGACGAGGTGAAGTACGGCGTGGTCGAGGCGGTGACCGAGCGGTTCAAGGCGATGCAGGCGACCGGCGAACCGGTGGCGGGCCAGCCGATCACCGGCCTCGTCACCGTCAACGGCGTGCGGATCACGACCGAGGACGGCACCTGGGGGCTGGTGCGGGCCTCCTCGAACAAGCCGGAACTGGTCGTGGTGGTGGAAAGCCCCGTCTCGGAGGCGCGGCTGCACGAAATGTTCAAGGCGGTGGACGGTGTATTGCGGGAGCACCCGGAGGTCGGGGCGTACAACCAGACGATCTGACGGGGCCGCGCCTACGGACTTCGTCCATCGAACACCATCATTCCGGGGCCGCGCAGCGGAACCCGGAATCCACGACTGGCCACGACGGTTCGACTTCGGCCGGGCTTCCCGCATCACGGGTGGATTCCGGGTTCGCTTCGCGCCCCGGAATGACGGCTGTGGTTCAGGGACGACCGCCTACTTGCCCACGGCCATCGCGCGGCGCTGCTCGGCCTGGGCGCTGGCGTCCGAAAAGTACTTCTGCGCGTCGCCGAGCTGGACCGAGGGCTGGCAGTTCGGGGTGCAGGAATAGGATTCGCGGTCGAGCCCGCGCTGCACGGTGATGATCGAGGTCTGGGGCGCCTGCACGCTGATGGTCGATTCGGCGAGCATCGTGCCCTTGTGATCGAGCGCGATCAGGTTGGTGCTGCCGAAGCTTTTCCCTGTGAGCACCACCACGCCGTTCCGCTGGAGCGTGATGTCGGCGATCAGCGGGTTGCCGACGATCACCGTCGCGGTCTTCTCCGGCAGCCGGATCACCTTCGCGTTGTCGACCGAGACGGACACGACGCCCTGCGGCACCGGCTCGTTGGCCGCCGCCGTGCCGGGCAGCGCCGGGCCGACGGCGAGGAGGGCGGCGAGGAGAGCGGCAAAGGGGGCGGAACGTACGGGGCGGGGCATGGGCTGTCGGTCCGGTCCGATGGGCCGGCGGGACGCCGCCGGGGCGCGGCGCCCCTAAACGGTTCCCTGAGGGGGCCGTCCGGCGTCTCGCGAACCACAGAACAACAGCAAAGTGGTGAAGGAAGCGCTAAGGCGTGCAAGCAATGCAACGCGAGAAGTCTCCGTTTCGCTGCGGAATCGAAGCTACGAAACGTTAACTCAACCCGCGAACTCGTCCCACAGGCCGACCTTCGACGGTCCGCTTAACCCAAACGCAACGCGTCGGCGCTAATTCTCGGTCCGTCGCCGATCGAAGCCTGAACAGACTTTCGACGGTCGCTCGGGACACCAGTTCAAGTGGAGATCACCATGAAAGCCATCGCCAAGCGTTTCGCGGCCGACGAGTCCGGTGCCACCGCCATCGAGTACGGTCTGGTCGCCGCCATGATGGGCATCGCCGTCGTCACCATCTTCACCGCCTTCAAGGACAAGCTCTCGGCCGCGTTCGAGACGATGGGCGGCGCGCTGCAGACCCAGGCCAACAACATCGGCGCCAAGTAAGTCGATCTTGCAAAGAACGCCCGGCGGGCGCCGCGCATCGGCGCGGTCCGCCCGGGGTTACGAATGGGTTCTGACATTCCTTCAGGCGGTCGTGTCGGTCACACGCCGTCTGGAGGAATTCGTCATTTCCGGATCACTCCGGCGAAACGGACAAGCGGACGGGAGCGGCACCATGTCGATGAGCGCGGCCAACCTCCTGCTCTGCATCGTGTTTCCCTTCCTCATGGCCTACGCCGCCGCGAGCGACCTGTTGACCATGCGCATCTCGAACCGGGTGACCGGCTTCGTGGTCGCGGGCTTCGTCCTCTACGCGCCGGCCTCCGGCATGGGGCTCGATGAGATCGGCTGGCACCTCGCCGCCGGGGCGCTGACGCTCACCGTCACCTTCGCGATGTTCGCCCGCGGCTGGGTCGGCGGGGGCGATGCCAAGCTCGCCGCGGGCACCGCCCTCTGGCTCGGCTTCGGCAGCCTGCTCGACTACGTCGTCATCGCCTCGATCCTCGGCGGCCTGCTGACGCTGGGACTGCTCTATCTCCGCACCCTGCCGCTGCCGGCGATCACGCTCCGCCTGCCCTTCGCGGTGCGCCTGCACGACATGAAGACCGGCATCCCCTACGGCATCGCGCTCGCCGCCGCCGCCCTCATCGTCATGCCCAGCGCCGCCGGCTGGGAGCGCCTCGCGCTCATGTAACGGGTGTCGAGAGGGCAAGCCCTCTCGCGGGTGCAGGGCAGAGCCCTGCGCTCTTTTAGTCAGGGCTTTGCCCTGACGACCCACCAAAGGGCCGAGCCCTTTGGGAACCCGGATTTCGCGCCGGCGCAGCTCGCAACAACCACGACGAACGCTTTGGTGACGGGCGGTTAACCTTAACTACACCAATCGCGGGGCAAAGTCGGAACCTGACGGCGGAGAGCCGTCGAACGGTTCCGCACCCGCCATGAAACCTGCCCGTCTCGCCGTCCTGGCCGTCGCGATCGTCGCGGGCTGCGGCGCCGCCCTACTGATGAGCGGCGAAGAGAAGCCGCCCGAGCCCGTCGCGCAGGCCGCGCCCGCGCCGCAGATCCCGCTCGCCGAGGTGCTCGTCGCCGCCGCTGACCTGCCGATGGGCCAGACCCTGAAGGCCGAGGATTTGCGCTGGATGCCCTGGCCCGAGCAGGCGCTGTCGCCGTCCTACGTCGATCGCAAGGCCGCGCCGAAGGGCCTGGAGGACGCGGTCGGCTCGATCGTGCGCACCCCCTTCTCGGCCAGCGAACCGATCCGCCCCGAGCGCCTGGTCAAGGCCGGCAGCGGCTTCATGTCGGCGATCCTGCCGCCGGGCATGCGCGCGGTGGCGATCACCATCGACAACCGCGGCTCGTCGGCGGCGGGCGGCTTCATCCTGCCCAACGACCGGGTCGACCTCATCAAGACCGCTCGCGACGAGAGCGGCAACGGCAACGACCAGTTCGCCGAGACGCTGCTGACCGACATCCGCGTGCTCGCGGTCGGCCAGATCGTCCAGGAGAAGGGCGGCCAGAACGTCGTCACCGCCGACACCGCGACGCTCGCCCTGACCCCGTCCCAGGCGGAGGTCGTCACCCTCGCGCAGAAGGTCGGGCAGCTCTCGCTCGTGCTGCGCAGCGTTCAGGATGCGGGCCAGACCGCCACGGTGGCGGATGCCGAGCCCGACGGAGCCATGACGGTGGTGCGCTTCGGCGTCGCCAAGCAGCAGCGCCGGTGAGGACGAGACCGATGTCCCTTCAGATCCGCAACCGGGCGCTTGCCCTCGCCCTCCTCGCCGCCTCCGGCCTCACCGCCGCCGGCCCCGCCCCGGCGCAGGGCATCTCGCCGGTGCTCACCATCGGGGCGGGCGAATCCGGCCTGTCGCGCAAGGTCGAGCTGACCAAGGGCCGCTCGCTGATCGTCGATCTGCCGCGCGACGCCAAGGAGGTGTTCGTGGCCAACCCGGCGGTCGCCAACGCCGTGGTGCGCTCCAGCCGCAAGCTGTTCCTGATCGGCATCGACAACGGCGCCACCTCGATCTTCGTGATGGACGCGGAAGGCCGCCAGATCGCCGCGCTCGACGTCACCATCGCCCGCGACATCAACGTGCTGAAGCAGTCGCTGCAGCAGAGCCTGCCCACCGGCCGCTTCGACGTGAAGGCGGTGGGCGACTCGATCGTCTTGTCCGGCGCCGTCGGCTCGGCCTCGGAGGCGCAGCAGGCGGTCGACATCGCCAACGCCTTCGTCGGCATCGCGGGCGCCATCGGCGGCATTCGCGGCGCGGTGATCAACAACCTCACCGTGCGCAACAAGGATCAGGTGATGCTGCGCGTCACCGTGGTCGAGGTCTCGCGCAACGTCATCAAGCAGTTCGGCATCAACACGACCGGCAACTGGAACGCGCTGAATCCGATCGGTGTCGTCAAGGATGCCGCCGGCAATATCATTTCTCCCGGCAACTTCCTGACCAACGACGTCGGCTTCCCGCTGACCGGCACGAACACGCCGACCGGCAACCAGCTGGCGGCGTCGGTCTCGGCCGGCGGCTTCTCGCTGCAGGCGACGCTGAAGGCGTTCGAGCGGGCCGGCGTGTCCCGCATCCTGGCGGAGCCGACCCTCACGGCGATCTCGGGCGAGGCCGCCAAGTTCACCGCGGGCGGCGAGATTCCGGTGCCGTCGAACTGCTCCTCCTCGTCCTCGCTGGCGATCGGGACGACGCTCAGCCAGAGCTGCACGGTCTCGCTCGTCTACAAGCCCTACGGCGTGAGCCTCGCCTTCACCCCGGTGGTGCTGGCCGAGAACCGCATCTCGATCCGCGTCGCCACCGATGTGGTCGAACTCGATGCCCAGAACAGCTTCACCTACTACCTCAACAACCGCCCGACCCCGGTCCCGGCCACCACGAAGCGCAGTTCCGAGACCACCGTCGAACTCGCCTCGGGCGCGACGATGATGACCGCGGGCCTGATCCAGCAGAAGAACCGGGCGGCGATCTCCGGCCTGCCGGGCCTGATGAGCCTGCCGGTCCTCGGCGCGCTGTTCCGCTCGCGCGACTACCAGCGCGACGAGACAGAGCTGATGATCATGGTCACCCCCTACATCGCCAAGCCGATGGAGGCGCGCCAGGTGCAGCGCCCCGACGACAACTTCGTCGATGCGCCGGACGGCAAGGCGGTGCTGCTCGGGCAGATCAACCGGATCTACGGCACGGTCGGCGGCGGCACCCTCGGGCCGGCCTATCGCGGACGCGTCGGCTTCATCGCCGACTGATCTCGACACGCGCAGCGGGGCCGGGCCGGAAGGTCCGGCCGAACCCGACGGATCGCGGGTGCGAAAAAAGCGCCCCAGCAGGATCGAACCACCGATGCCTTCCCCCACTCGCCTCCCCGTCCGCGCACTGGCTCCCGTCTCCGTGCTGGTGCTGGCCGGCCTCCTCGGCGCCTGCCGGGCCGACCGGGTGTCCACCACCGGCTCGACCTACCCGATCGACGTGCGCACCCGCCATCCGATCGTGCTGGCGGATGCCGACCGCACCCTCGACGTGTTCCCCACGGGCGTCGGCCATATCGATCCGCGGCAAGCCGCCGACATCGAGGCCTTCCTGCTCGAATACCGCCGCTACGGCCGCGGCCTCATCACCCTAGAACTGCCCCAGGGCGTGGCGCCCTCGCTCGCCGTCCCGGTCGAGCGCACCGGCGCGGCGATCCGCCGGCTCGGCGCCGAGATGGGCGTCCCGCCCGGCGGCTGGGCGGTGGACGGCTACCCGGTCGCCAACCCGCGGCTCGCCGCCCCGGTCCGGCTCACCTTCCAGCGGATGCAGGCCAACGTATCGAGCAAGTGCGGGCTCTGGCCGCGCGACCTCGGCACGAGCGACATCCGCGCCGACTGGTCGAACGAGCCGCAATGGAACCTCGGCTGCGCGACGCAGTCCAACATCGCCGCCCAGGTCGCCGACCCGGTCGATCTCGTGCGCGGGCGCCCCGAGGGCCGCATCGACACGGTCCGCCGCACCCGCGACATCGGCGAGCTGCGCCAGGGCAAGGATCCGTCAACCGACTGGCGGCAGGATGGGAAGACCAACGTCAAGGAACAGGTGAAGAATTAACGGCGGCTCCGCGTCGCCCCACCGTCCCGTCACAAGTCTCCTTCGAACCGGAACAACGCGTCATGCCGGACAACCACGAGGCCACGGACCGCACGATCGCCCCGGTGCCCCGGATCACGATCCAGGCGTTCTGCGAGACGCCCGAGACCGCGGCGATGATCGAGGGGATCGTCTCCGACCGGCGGATGCAGAAGGCGCACGTCAAGGTGCAGATGGGCGGGGGCGCGGCGGCGGTCGAGGCCTACCGGCACGCGCCGACCCCCAACGTCATCCTGATCGAGTTCGTCGGCACCAAGTCGCGCCCGCTCGAATGCCTCGACCAGCTCGCCGAGTGCTGCGACGAGGGCACGAAGGTCCTCGTCGTCGGCCACGTCAACGACGTGCTGCTCTACCGCCAGTTCATGCAGCGCGGCGTCAGCGAGTACCTGATGGCTCCGGTCGCCCCCGTGGCGCTGATCGCGGCGGTGTCGGACCTGTTCTCGGCGCCGGGCGCCAAGCCGGTCGGGCGCACCATCGCGGTCTACGGGGCGCGGGGCGGCGTCGGCGCCTCGACGGTCGCCCACAACCTCGCCTGGACGGTGGCGCGCGAGCACGGCACCTCGACGGTGATCGCCGACCTCGACATCGCCTTCGGCACGGCGAGCCTCAACTTCAACCAGGACCCGCCGCAGGGCATAGCCGAGGCGGTGTTCGCCCCCGAGCGCCTCGACGCCAACCTGCTCGACCGGCTGCTGTCGAAATGCGCCGACAACCTCAGCCTGCTCTCGGCACCGGCCACCCTCGACCGGACCATCGACCTGACCGAGCCGGCCTTCGATGCGCTGACCGACCTGCTGCGCGCGGCGGTGCCCTGCATCGTCATGGACGTGCCGCATCACTGGTCGGCCTGGACCCGGCGCGTGCTGGTCGCCGCCGACGAGATCCTGATCGTCGCCTCGCCCGATCTCGCCTCCCTGCGCAACACCAAGAACCTGCTCGCCCTGCTCCAGGCGAACCGGCCCAACGACGCGAAGGCGCGGGTGATCCTCAACGGCGTCGGCATGCCCAAGCGCCCGGAGATCGCGGCGGCCGAGTTCGCCAAGGCGCTCGACGCGACGCTCCAGGCCTCGATCCCCTTCGATCCGGCGCTCTTCGGCACCGCGGCCAACAACGGCCAGATGATCGCCGAGGTGCAGGCGAACGCCAAGGCGGCGGAGATCTTCGCCGAGGTCGCGGGCGTCGTCACCGGCCGGTCCGAGGTGAAGCGGTCGCGCCCCAACCTCCTGGAGCCGCTGCTCGCCCGCTTGAGCCGCAAGAAGGCCTCGTGAGCGTGGCCCGCGCGCCCTCCCCCTCCTTCGCCCCCTCCCTTCCCGTCAGTTGAGGGCGCACGGCGCCATGTTCGGACGACGCTCCACCGCCGCAGCGGCCCCCGCCGCCCCGGTCCTGCCGGCCGGAAAGCCGCTGCCCCCCGCCCCCGTCCTGCAGGACGAGGCGCGCGCCGCGCGGCCCGAGGCGCCGCCGCCGCCCAAGCCCGCGCCGGCGGCGCCGCCCGCGCCGCACAAGTCGGAAGAGTATTTCCGCACGAAGAGCATGATCTTCGGCGCGCTGATCGAGGCGATCGACCTCGCCCAGCTGGCCAAGCTCGACGCCGAATCGGCCCGCGAGGAAATCCGCGACATCGTCTCGGAGATCATCGGCCTCAAGAACATCGTCCTGTCGATCGCCGAGCAGGAAGAACTGCTCGACGACATCTGCAACGACGTGCTCGGCTACGGCCCGCTCGAACCGCTGCTCGCCCGCGACGACATCGCCGACGTGATGGTCAACGGCGCCGACCGGACCTTCATCGAAGTGTCGGGCAAGATTCAGCTCACCAACGTGCGCTTCCGCGACAACCAGCAGCTGATGAACATCTGCCAGCGGATCGTCAGCCAAGTGGGCCGGCGCGTCGACGAATCCTCGCCGATCTGCGACGCGCGCCTGCCCGACGGCTCCCGCGTCAACGTCATCGCCCCGCCGCTCGCCATCGACGGGCCGGCACTCACCATCCGCAAGTTCAAGAAGGACAAGCTCACCCTCGACCAGCTCGTCCGCTTCGGCGCGATCTCGCCCGAGGGCGCCAAGATCCTGCAGATCATCGGCAAGGTCCGCTGCAACGTCGTCATCTCCGGCGGCACCGGCTCGGGCAAGACGACGCTGCTCAACTGCCTCACCGCCTATATCGAGCACGACGAGCGGGTCATCACCTGCGAGGACGCGGCGGAACTCCAGCTCCAGCAGCCGCACGTGGTCCGGCTCGAGACCCGCCCGCCGAACCTGGAGGGCCAGGGCTCGGTCACCATGCGCGACCTCGTCAAGAACTGCCTGCGCATGCGGCCCGAGCGCATCATCGTCGGCGAGGTGCGCGGGCCGGAGGCGTTCGACCTCCTCCAGGCCATGAACACCGGCCACGACGGCTCGATGGGCACGCTGCACGCCAACAGCCCCCGCGAGTGCCTCGCGCGTATCGAGTCGATGATCACCATGGGCGGCTTCTCGCTGCCCTCCAAGACGCTGCGCGAGATGATCACCGGCTCGGTGGACGTCATCATCCAGGCCATGCGCATGCGCGACGGCTCGCGACGCATCACCCACATCACCGAGGTGCTGGGGATGGAGGGCGACGTCATCATCACCCAGGACCTGTTCGTCTACGACATCCTCGGCGAGGACGCGAACGGCCGCCTGATCGGCCGCCACCGCTCCACCGGCATCGGCCGCCCGCGCTTCTGGGACCGGGCGCGCTACTACGGCGAGGAGCGGGCGCTGGCCGAAGCCCTCGACGCGGCGGCCGTCGACGGAGAGGCGGCGTGAGCGCGCTCAACCTGCCCCTGGCCGTCGGCCTCGTCGCCGTGGCGGCGGGCGCGGTCGCCTACGTCGCGCTGGTTCCGCTGCTCTCGGGCGAGCGCCGGGCCGAGCAGCGCCGCAAGGCCGTGGGGCAGAGCCGCACGGTCGTGGCCGAGCGCGCCACCGCCGCCAGCCGCCGCGAACAGGTCGCCAAGAGCCTCAAGGAACTCGACGCCAAGAAGGGCAACACCAAGGTCACCCTGGAGCTGAAGATCGCCCGGGCCGGCCTCGATTGGAGCCGGAAGAAATATTACGTCGTCTCCATCCTGATCGCCCTCGGCCTCTGCCTCGGCGTGCTCCTCGCCTCGGGCAGCCTCCCCGCCGCCCTGCTGGGGCTGTTCGTCGGCGGGCTCGGCCTCCCGGCCTGGATGCTCAAGCACCTGCAGAAGCGGCGCATCGCTGCCTTCATCGACGAGTTGCCCAACGCCATCGACGTGGTGGTGCGCGGCCTCAAGTCCGGCATCCCGCTCGGCGACTGCCTGCGGATGATCTCGCGCGAGGCCAAGGAGCCCCTGCGCTCCGAGTTCCGCGTTGCCAACGAGGCGCAGGCCTTGGGCCTGCCGATGTCGGAGGCGATCCAGCGCATGTACGAGCGCGTGCCCGTCACGGAGGTGAACTTCTTCGCCGTGGTGATCGGCATTCAGGCCAAGGCCGGCGGCAACCTCTCGGAGGCGCTCGGCAACCTGTCGCGGGTGCTGCGCGAGCGCAAGAAGATGGCCGGCAAGATCGCCGCGATGAGCATGGAGGCGAAGGTCTCGGCGTTCATCATCGCCGCCCTGCCCTTCATCGTCGCCTTCACCACCTACCTGTCGAGCCCCGACTACATCTCGCTCCTGTGGACCACCGCCATCGGCAAGATCGCGCTCGCGGCCTCCGCCCTGTGGATGGGCCTCGGCATCGCGATGATGCGCAAGATGATCAACTTCGACGTCTAAGATTTTTTGGGCCGACCGCACCGTCATTGCGAGGCGGAGCCGAAGCAATCCAGGGCGCGACGCTTTCGAAGAAGGCGAGACCGTGCCGACGAAACGGTCCCGCGGGTGCTCCATCCGGATGGTTCGGAGCGCTGGATTGTTTCGGCTTCGCCTCGCTAGGGCGGGGAGGCCGAGGGGACCGGGCGGACGTCACGTAACGAGTGCGTTGGGAGGAAACCGATGCTGGATCAGATGGTCGATGCGGCGCTTCAGCCGCGCTTCCTCGCCACCGTACTGACGGGCGTCGCCGCCGCCGCGACCGTGTTTACGCTGGTCCAGCCGCTGATCGAGACGGACACGCTGGCCAAGCGGATGAAGCTCGTCAGCGACGAGCGCGAGCAGATGCGTCTGCGCGAGCGCGAGCGCCTGTCGAACCGCGCGACGCTTCGCAGCGAGCCCAAGGCCTACATGAAGCGCGTGGTGGAGCAGCTCCACCTCACCCGCTGGCTCGGCACCGAGACGGCGAAGGCCAAGCTGGTGCTGGCGGGCTATCGCGGCGCGGGCGCCGAGACGGCGTTCCTGTTCTTCCGCCTCGTGACGCCCGCCGCCGCGACGCTCGCGGCCCTGTTCTACCTGTTCGTGCTGGAGGTGCTGGACCAGCCGCTGATGATCCGCCTCGGCATCGTGCTGCTGGTGGCCTTCCTCGGCATGAAGCTGCCCGAGGTCTATCTCAGTAACGCGACCTCCAAGCGTCAGGCGCAGATCCGTCAGGCCTGGCCCGACGCCCTCGATATGTGCCTGATCTGCGTCGAATCCGGCATGTCGTCGGAGAACGCCTTCCGCCGCGTCAGCCTGGAGATCGCCTCGCAATCGGCGGTGCTCGCCGAGGAGCTGGCACTGCTCAACGCCGAGCTGTCCTACCTGCCCGACCGGCGCGTCGCCTACGAGAACCTCGCACTGCGCACCGGCCTCGAACCGGTGAAGTCGCTGACCACGGCGCTGATCCAGGCCGAGCGCTACGGCACCCCCGTCGGCCAAGCGCTGCGCGTGCTCGCCCAGGAGAGCCGCGACACCCGCATGAACGAGGCGGAGAAGAAGGCCGCCGCGCTCCCGCCGAAGCTGACCGTGCCGATGATCGTGTTCTTCCTGCCGGTGCTGTTCGTCGTCATCATGACGCCCGCCGGCATCCAGGCCTACTCGATGATGAACAAGTAGGTTTTTCAGGATTCGACGAGCGGAGGACGAGGGGGCGGCGCCCCCTCACTGCGACCCTCGGGTCGGCGGCGGCTCGAAGCGCAGGATGTCCTTGAGGACGAGGCCGATCTCCTCGCGCTGCTCCTTCGGCAGGGCAAGCATGCGCGTGCGCAGGCTCGCCCAGGCCGCCGCGTAGTCGCCGCCATGTTCCGCGGCCGCCTCCCGGCAGAGCGCCATCAACGTCTGCAGGGTTTCGATCGCCTCACCGCTGTTGTCCATTTTCGAGACACCCTCGCCGATTTCACGACTACGCAGCCCATCCCGGCGTTCGATAGGTTGCCGTCGGATATGGCTGTGGAAGGGTTATGGACGCGTCTCAACTACAGATCATGCACAATCGGGTGCATGCAGAGGTCGTCACGACGCAGGAACAGTTGCTGCATGCTTTCCTGATCCGCAGCATTTGCTTCATGGAAGGCGAAGGTCTGAAGACGAAGCAGGCCATCGACGGCAACGACTTCCAGGCGACGCATTTCGTCTTCTACGATCTCGAAGAGCCGATCGGCGCGACGCGCATCCGCTGGTTCCAGGACTTCGCCAAGATCGAGCGGACCGCGTTCCGGCCGGCCTACCGCTCGCCGAAGGTGCTCAAGCGCCTGTCGGTGGACGTGTTCGCCCACGTCGCCCGCAAGGGCTACGACAAGCTGATCACCCATGCCGGCCCGAATTTCGTGCCCGTCTGGCGGCGCTTCCTCGGCTTCGAGGTGGTCGACAAGCCCGCACTCGTCAGTCCCGAATACGAGGACTGCATCGAGATGATCAAACGGCTCGACGTGCCTGCGAACGCCATCACGATGGAGAGCGACATCAGCACGCTCTACCGGGTCGAGGGCGCGTGGGACCAGCCGACATGGCTGGGCTGACCGCCCGATCCGACGACGACAGGCCTCGATCAGCTTCCCAGGAAGAGGTCGAGCCCCGGATGGGTCGTGCCGATCTGCGCGGTGAAGGTCGGATCGAACCAGGGTTGCGCGGCGAAGAGATCGACGAGGAAGTCGCGCACCACCGCGACCGACCGGTCCTGCAGGCGGTCGGTCAGGATCGAGGCGTAGATCGGCAGGCGGATCTCCAGGCCGAGCGGCACGTGCATCAGCGTCGGCTCCTGAAACGTGTAGCTGGCGAGCAGGCCGATGCCGAGGCCGGCCTTGACCATCACGGCGTAGATGATCGCGTTGTCCGAGAAGTGACGGGTCGCGCGCCCCTGGCGCACGAGGTCCTGCCACTGCGTCCAGGGCGGGACCGGTGCGGCGTATTTCTCGGTGTCGAGGAAGTCGTGCTCGTGCAGGGTGGCAAGCGTCGGCATGCCGCGCTCGGCCAGGTACTCGCGGCCCGCGACGGGCGCGAGATGCAGCCAGCCCAGCCGGACGTTGGTGACGTCTTTCTGCTCGTCGGGGCTGAAGCCGATCATGCAGTCGGTCGAGTTCTCCCGCAGCGAGCGGTAGTTCTGCAGGGCGTTCAGGTGGAGCTGCACGCCGGGATACTGGTCGCTGAACCGGCGCAGGGCCGGCGTAATGACGATGAGCCCGAGGCCGTCGGGGCAGCTCAACCGGACCGAGCCCTCCACTACGCCGCGCGGCGCGGCGGCCTGCCGCGTCGCGAGGAACAGGTCGCGATCGACCCGGGCCAGGGACTTGGCCAGTTCCTCGCCCTTCGGCGTCAGGGCGATGCCGCTGGCGCTGGAGATGAGGAGCTGCGCCCCGACCACGTCCTGCAACCGCCGGATCTGCCCGTTGACCGTGCTGCGGCTCGCCCCCAGCTGCTCGGCGGCCCGCGTGATCGAGCCGGCCTTGGCCACCGACAGGAACGTGAGCAGTTCGGCCCAGTGTCCGCTGAGCAGGCGCGGCTCGTCGAGGCTGGAGCCCGACACCGAACGGGCGTCCGTCTGAAAAAGGTGCATGGGCTCCGATTCTCGCTGCGCTCCCGATCATCGCCGCATCCGCGCACGGCGACAACCGCATGGCCCGAGGTGCGAGCGTGACGATTCCGGAGCAGACGCGGGCGGCGGACGAGCCGTCACGGGTGGAAGCGATCGCGGTCAAGATCCACGCGCTGGTCGAGGAGCGCGGTTCGCCCGAACTCAGGGCCGCCGCGCTGGCTTTGGTCGAGACCGTGCAAGCCGAGATGCGGGAGCTGGAAGCGGAGCGCGGCTCCGGCTTGTCCGCCCCGAAGCGGACGGTCTGAGCCCATCGATCGTCAAGCCCGCCGTCGCGGTCATGGGACCGGACGAGGTCCGCTACCCGGGCCGCGCCTGCTTGGCCCGCTCGATCTCGTAGCCGAGCCGCGAGAGCAGCGTCATCAGCGCGGCGTGCGACCGGGGCATGTGGACGGCATCGATCAGTTGCATCGCCGCTTCGGCTTGCGCGAGCACCATGCCGAGCAGTTCGAGGTCGCTGGCGGCCTCGTCGGTCTCGTCGAGGACGGGGGGAGGCGCGTCGGGCATGGCTTTAGCTTAGCGTTCCGCGCATCGAAGGATCGACCCACCGGGGCGGGGCCTTTCTCGCCCAGTCACGACTCCTGGCTGCGTAGCAGATCGACCCGCCCCTGCCCATACGACCGTAGGTCGCCGAGCGGCCGGCGCTCTCACGCAGCCGGCGCCCTGGCCCGCTCCCAGTAGCCGACGACGAGGTGCTGCTCGCGGGTCAGGCCCCGCTCCGAGCGCAGGTGCTTGCGCAGCGCACGGGCGGCCCCGGCCTCGCAGCCGGCCCAGACGAAGAGGTCGTCGCCCGCGGGGAAGTCGAGGGCGCGGATGGCGGCCACGAGCGTGCTCTCGGGCGCCCGGTCGAGCCAGCGCAGGCTCACCCCTTCCGGCGCGGCCAGCGGATAGCCGGCCTCCGCCCCGTCCGCCTCGATCAACACGACGCCGCGGGCATGGCGGGGCATCGCTTCCAGCAGCCGGGCGATGGCGGGCAACGCCGTCTCGTCGCCCGCGAGCAGGGTCCAGGCGGCGGGCGGCGCCGCGCGGCCCATCGGCCCGGCGATGCCGCAGATCGCGCCGGGCCGGGCTTCGACCGCGAAGCGCGCGCCCGGTCCCGGATCGTCGTGGAGCACGAAGTCGATCGCGACCGTGTCGGGGCTCGCCCGGCGGATCGTGTAGTAGCGCACCTCCGGGCAGTTCGGGGCCTCGGGCCACAGGGTGCGCCCGTCGGGACCGGGACGGGGCCATTCCGGCCGCGTCACGCCGGGCGGCGGCAGGTAGAGCCGTACGTGCAGGTCGTCCGCGCTGGCGAAGCGGTCGAGATCGCGGCCGGTGAAGGTGAGGCGACGCAGCCGCGGCGTCAGCGCTTCGCTCGACATCAGCTGCAACTCGCGGAAGTTCGCGAAGGTGGGCGCGCCCGCCGTAAAGCCCGACCACGCGATGACGGGCTCCTCGCCCTCGGAGAAGTCGACGATGTTGGCCGCGAGCAGCGCGCGCAGCATCTCCAGCCCGCCCTCGTCGGGCGCCTCGACCCGTACCCGCAACCGCTCGCCCACCGGCTCCAGGCTGCCGGTGCCGGCGCCGAGTTGCAGGACGACGCGAGCCCCGTGCCGCGCGTGGGCGACGTCGTGGGCGCTGAGGTGCTCAACGAGGTCGGTCGTGAGCCTTTGCGGATCGGCGAGCGCGACCGTCGCTTCGGAGAACAGCATCGCGGATCGGCTCCTCGGCCGCGCTTCGGGAGTTTTTGCGCCGGTCCGCCCCGCTCCTCGCCGTCATTGCGAGGCGGAGCCGAAGCAATCCAGGCCGCGACATGCCCAGAGAAGGCGAGACCGCGCCGATGACACGGCTCCGTGTGCGCCCTCCTCGGACAATGCGGAGCGCTGGATTGCTTCGGCTCCGCCTCGCAATGACGGATCGCGTTGGAAACCGCAGCGGTCAATTGACGCCGGGTTTAGAGGGTAATCTCCGGCAGCGTCAACGTGATGCTGTCTTATGCTGCTCAATCCGCTGATTATACTTGTTCCAGACTACCCCTGAGCGCCATCGTGCCACAAAAACCCTTTCCCCTAAATTCCTCCGCCCCCCGTTCGTCCCCCTCCCGACACGCCCCGGCCCGACCGGGCGCTCCGGAGGGAGTCCGCGACCTTGAGCTTCGACCGCGACGACATCCTGTTCCACGTGGTGGTGAACGACGAGGAGCAATACTCGATCTGGCCCGATTTCAAGCCGACCCCCGAGGGCTGGCGCCGGGAGGGGTTCAGCGGCGACAAGGCCGCCTGCCTCAAGCACATCGAGACCGTCTGGACCGACATGCGCCCGCGCAGCCTGCGCGAGGCGATGGACGCCGACGCCCGCGCCTGACAACCAACCCGAAGAGGCCGCCCATGCCCACCCCCTCCCTGCCCGTCCTGCTCGAAGGCACCGGCCCGCTGATCCGGGCGATCGAAGCCCGCGATAGCGAGATCCGCGACGCGCTCGGCACCGTCGGCGGCGCGCTGCTGCGGGGCTATGCGGTCGAGAGCGTCGAGGCGTTCCGCGCATTCGCCGCGGGCTTCGGCCATCCGCTCCTGTCCTACGAGTTCGGCTCGACGCCGCGCAGCAAGGTCGAGGGCGGGGTCTATTCCTCGACCGAGTACCCGGCCCACCGCGAGATACCGCTCCACAACGAGCAATCCTACACCCGCGACTGGCCGCTGCGGATCTGGTTCCACTGCGTCACCGCCTCGCCCGAAGGCGGCGCCACCCCGCTCGCCGACAGCCGCGCGATCTACCGGGCGCTCGACCCCGCGCTCCGCGAAAAGTTCGCCAAGAAGGGGCTGCGCTACGTGCGCAACTTCGGCAACGGCCTCGACCTGCCCTGGAGCAAGGTGTTCAACACGGAGGATCGCAGCGCCGTCGAAGCGTACTGCCGCGACCACGCCATCGACTTCACGTGGAAGGAGGACGGCGAGCTGCGCACGAGCCAGCTCTGTCAGGCGGTGGCCCGGCATCCCCGCACCGGCGAGGACGTGTGGTTCAACCAAGCCCACCTGTTCCACGTCTCCGCCCTCGACGAGGTGGAGCGTGAAGTCCTGCTCGACACGGTCGGGGAGGACGAACTCCCCCGCAACGTGTATTTCGGCGACGGAAGTCCGATTCCCGACGAAGACCTCGACGCCGTGCGCGCCGTGTTGGAGGCCGAGAAGGTGACCTTCCCCTGGCAGGCGGGCGACGTCTTGATGCTCGACAACATGCTGATCATGCACGGCCGCGAGCCCTATGCCGGCCCGCGCAAGGTCGTCGTCGCCATGGCCGAGGCGCACGGGATGAACAGGGCCGCATGAGCGAGACGGCATGAGTTCGACGGAATGAGCGGGGCCGCGATCCTTCAGGGTAAGGGCCTCACCGTCGCCTACGGGGCCCGGCGCGTCCTCGACGGGCTCGACGTGGCGATTGCGGCCGGGGGCGTCACCGCGCTCTGCGGCGCGAACGGCTGCGGGAAATCGACCCTGCTGCGCACGCTCGCCGGTTTGCAGCCGGCCCAGGCCGGCACCGTGACGGTCGATGGGCGTCCGCTTGCCGAACTGAAGCGCCGCGAGCGCGCCCGCGCGCTGGCGATGCTGGCCCAGGCCAACGAGGTGCCGGCGGGCCTCACCGTGTTCGAACTCGCGGCCTACGGGCGCCACGCCCACCGCCGGCTGATCGGCGGGCTGTCGTCGGCCGACCGCACCGCCATCCTCGACGCGCTCTCGGCGACGGGCCTGCGCGATCACGGCGCCCGCGAGGTCGCGGCCCTGTCCGGCGGCGAGCGGCAGCGGGCCTGGATCGCCATGGCGCTCGCCCAGCAATGCCGCGTGCTGCTGCTCGACGAGCCGACGACCTGGCTCGACGTGCGCCATCAGGTCGAGCTGGTGCTGGCGCTCAAAAACCTCAACCGCGAGCGCGGCATCACCATCGTCTGCGTGCTGCACGATCTCAATCAGGCCGCAGCCCTCGCCGACCGGGTGCTGCTGATGAAGGCGGGCCGCATCCTGCACGACGGGCCGCCCGCCGAGGTGCTGCGGCCGGGGCCGCTGGCGGAGGTCTACGGCGTCGAGATGTGGCGGCTCGACCATCCCGATTCCGCCGCGCCGCTCTGCGTGCCCGCCTTCGCACCGGCCCGGCGCCGGACGCATCCCGCCCGCCCGTGACCGCGCTCGCCGCCGACCGACCGGCGCCGGCCCGGCCCGCGCCGGGCCTCCGCCTCGCCCTGATCGCCGCCGCCCTCGTGGCGCTGCTGTCGCTCGCCCGGCTGTGGCCGACGCTCCACGCGCTGACCAGCGCGCAAGGGCCCGCCGAGGCCGAGGCCGCCCGCTTCCTGTTCTGGGAGTTGCGGCTGCCACGGGTGCTCGCGGGGCTCGCCGCCGGCGCGGCCTTCGGCACCGCGGGTGCGCTGTTCCAGGCGGTGACCCGCAATCCGCTGGCCGCCCCCGATCTGCTCGGCGTCACCGCGGGCGCGCAGGTCGGCGTGCTGCTCGGCCTCACCGTGCCGGCGCTCGCTGCCTTCTCGGGGCCGCCGCTGCTGTTCGTCTGCGGCCTCGGCGCCGCGGCGCTCGCGCTCACCGCCGCCGGGGGCTGGCGCGCGCCGCCCCTGCGGCTGCTGCTCGCGGGCGGCGCCTGCGCCCTCCTGCTCGGGGCCGGCCTCACCATCGCGCTCGCTCTGTTCGAGCAGAACATCGCCGGCCTCGCTCTGTGGAGCGGCGGCGCGCTCTACCAGCCCGGCGCTGAGGGCCTGACGGACGCCGCCCTGTGGCTGCTGCCGCCGCTTCTCGCCCTGCCCTTCCTGCTGCGCGGCCTCGAAGCGCTGTCGCTCGGGGACGACGCCGCCACCGGCATCGGCGTCGCGGTGCTGCCGGTGCGGTTCGCGGGCGTCGTGGTCGCCACCGCGCTCACCGCCTTCGCTGTGGCGCTGGCCGGCCCCATCGGCTTCATCGGCCTCATCGCCCCGAACCTCGTGCGGGCGGCCGGCATCCGCCGGTTCGGGAGCCTCGTCGCCCTCTCGGCGCTCGTCGGCGGCGGCCTGCTGATCGCCGCCGACGGCGCGGTGGCGGGTCTCGGCCTGTCGGCCGGGCTCTCGACCGCGGTCGCGACCGCGCTCGTCGGCACGCCGATCTTGCTCGTCCTCGTCATGCGCGGGCGGGCGCTCACCCCGCCCGACCGCGGCGAGGTCGCGGCCTCGGGCCGGGCCGCCTCGCTCGCCGTCGTGGCGACCGCGCTCCTCGCCGCGCTCATCGCACTCGCCGCCTTCGGCCTCGCCTTGGGCGAGACGTGGCTCCCCCCCGCCCGCTGGGTCGCCGCGCTCACCGGCACCGACCCGGAGGCCGCGCTGATCCTCGGCATCCGCGGCCCCCGCATCGCGGTGGCGGCGATTGCCGGGATGATGCTGGCGGCAAGCGGCGTCGTGCTCCAGAGCGTGGTGCGCAACGCGCTCGCGGGCCCTGAACTGTTGGGCGTCACGCAGGGCGCGGCGCTCACCACGCTGTGCGGGCTGCTGGCGTGGCCGCTGATCGGCCGGCCCGAGACCTTCGCTCTGGCGCTTAGCGGTGGGCTCGCGACGCTCGGCGTGATCCTCGCGATCAACCGCCGCCGCCGCTTCGCGCCCCTGCCCGTCGCGCTCACGGGACTGGCCTTTAGCGGCCTGTTCGCCGCACTCACCTACGCGGTCATCGTCGAGACCAGTGCCCAGCCCGCCCGCGCCCTGATCTGGCTCGTCGGCGGCACCTACGGTCGCGCATGGCCCGACGCCGCCGCGCTGCTGCCCTGGCTCCTCGTCGGCCTGCCCGCACTCGCCTTCCTCAGCCGCCCCCTCGACCTGCTGACGCTCGGCGACGACGCGGCCGCCGGGCTCGGCCTCGATGTCGGCTGGTTGCGCGCCCTGGCGCTGGGGTTCGCCGCAATGCTGGCGAGTGCGGCGGTCGCCGTCGTCGGCCCACTCGCCTTCGTCGGCCTGCTGACGCCCCACCTCGCCCGCCTCGTCGGCTTCCACGCCCACGGCGACCGCCTGCCGGTGGCGATGCTGCTGGGCGCGCTCCTCACCGTCGCCGCCGACATCCTCGGCCGCGCCGCGCTCGCCCCGACCGAGATTCCGGCCGGCGCGCTCACCGCGCTGATCGGCGCCCCCTACTTCCTCTGGCTGATGTCCCGCGGCCGAAAGAGCGCGCAATGACTTTTTCGGTATCGCGTCGCGACTTTCTCGTCGGGGGTCTCGCCGCGGCCGGCCTCGCGGCGGAGCCCGCACGGGCGAGCGACCTCGTGTTCCGCCGCTCCCCCGTCCTGCCCGCGCCCGCCCGGCGCGTGGTGGCGCTGGAATTCCTCCTCGCCGAGATGCTCGCGGCCGTCGGCTGCCCGCCGGTGGGGATGTCGGACCCGAAACTCTATCCCGGCTGGATCGGCGTCCTCTCGGATCGCCTGAAGGAGGTCGCCGATGTCGGCACCCGCCAGCAGCCGAGCCTGGAGGCCATCGCCCGGCTCAAGCCCGACCTGATCCTCGGCGTGTCCTACCGCCACGCCCCGCTCTTCGACGTGTTCGAGAGCATCGCGCCCACCGTGCTCCTCGACTTCAAACCCGTCCCCCCCGCGACGCGGCTCGATTCCGCCTTCACGCTCCAGACGATGATCGGCGGCTACGTCGGACACGAAGCCGAGGCCCGCCGCGCCGACGCAGCGGTGTCCGCCGGCATCGCCCGCGACGCCGCCCGCCTCGCGGAGGCCGGGCGCGGCGGACGGCGCCTCGTGGTGCTCCAAGAGTTGGGCGGCCAGGACACCTACTGGGTCTTCACCGCCGACAGCCTCTCGGCCGGCCTCGCCGCACGGCTGGGCCTGCGCTTCTGGCCCCCCGACCGCAGCCGCGAGGGCGTGCGCCCGCTGACCTCGGAGGACCTCCTCGCGCTGGACGATTGCGACGTGATGCTGGTGAGCACGACCGGCCCCGACATCCCGCTCGCCGCCAAGACCCGCAGCGCCGCGTGGCAACGGGTCCCGGCCCTGCGCGCGGGCCGCGTCGGCCTGATCGAGCGCAACATCTGGAATTTCGGGGGGCCGGCCTCGGCGCTGCGGCTCTCGAACCGCATCACCGATGTGCTGCTGCGGGCGCCCGCGGCGGGCTGAGAGACCCGCACCATCGCCAATCGAGCCGCCGAAAATACAAAAAGGCCCCGCCCGGACACACCGGGCGGGGCCTTCTTCACCGTCGTACGAAAAACTTACTGCTCCAGCAGGCGCCGGGCGATGACCTGGGCCTGGATCTCCGCCGCGCCCTCGAAGATCGAGAGGATGCGGGCGTCGCAGAGCACGCGGCTGATCTGATATTCCAGGGCGAAGCCGTTGCCGCCGTGGATCTGGAGGGCGTTGTCCGCCGCCGCCCAAGCGACGCGGGCGCCCAAGAGCTTCGCCATGCCGGCCTCGAGGTCACAGCGCTTGCCCTCGTCCTTCTCGCGGGCCGAGAAGTAGGTAAGCTGGCGCGCGATGTTGATCTCGACCGCCATCATGGCGAGCTTGTCGGCCACGCGCGGGAACTCCACCAGCGCCTTGCCGAACTGCACCCGCTCCTCGGCGTAGCGCAGGCCGATGTCCAGCGCCGACTGGGCCACGCCGATGGCGCGGGCCGCGGTCTGGATGCGGGCCGATTCGAAGGTTTGCATCAGCTGGGCGAAGCCCTTGCCCTCGACCTCGCCGAGGAGGTTGGCGCCGGGCACCTCGAAGTTCTCGAACGACAGTTCGTACTCCTTCATGCCGCGGTAGCCGAGCACCTCGATCTCGCCGCCGGTGAGGCCCTGGACCGGGAAGGGCTCTTCGTCGGTGCCGCGCGGCTTCTCGGCGATCAGCATGGAGAGGCCGCGATGGCCCTTCTCCTCGGGCTTGGTGCGCACCAGCACGGTCATGATGTCGGCGCGGACCGGGTGGGTGATCCAGGTCTTGTTGCCCGAGATCTTCCACACGTCGCCGTCCTTGACGGCCTTGGTGCGCAGGCTCGCGAGATCGGAGCCGGTGTTCGGCTCGGTGAAGACGGCGGTCGGCAGGATGTCGCCCGACGCGATGCCCGGCAGGAAGCGCTGCTTCTGCTCCTCGGTGCCGCCGCACAGGATCAGCTCGGCGGCGATCTCCGAGCGGGTGCCGAGCGAGCCGACGCCGATATAGGCGCGCGACAGCTCCTCCGAGACCACGCACATCGCGGCCTTGGGCATGCCCATGCCACCGTATTCCTCCGGGATCGTCAGGCCGAAGACGCCGAGTTCGGCCATCTTGGCGACGATCTCCATCGGGATGTAATCGTTCTTCAGGTGCCACTCGTGGGCCTGATCGACCACCTCGGCCTTGCCGAAGCGGCGCATCTCGGAGCGGATCGCCTCCATGTCCTCGTCGAGGCCGGACGCGCCGATGGTGGCGGCGCCCGAGCGGGTCGCCTCGCGAATCTTGGCCACCAGCGCGGCGCGGTTCTCGGCCGTGTTGCCCTCGGCCGCCATCGTCTCGATGGCCGGGGTGCGGAAGCCCGCGAGTTCGGCGGCCGAGAAGCCGAGCGAGGTCGCCGGGCGCACCATCTCGCCCTGGCTCATCGGGATGCCGAAGAACATCTGGTCGAGGTACTCGCCCATGCCGATCTTCACGAGCAGCGCCTCGGTCTCGCCGAACCCGCCCTCGCCCTGAAGGCGCTCGGCGTAGTCGGCGAGTTCGCGCACGGCCTCGCCGTAGGTGGTGAGCCACGCCAGACCGTGGGTGGCGTGCTGCTCGCGCTCCAGCTTGCCCGCGTCGAGCTTGCCGTCCGCGCCGGCGACGCGCGCCTTCACGCGTTGGGTGGCCTCGGCGACGAGCGCCTTGGCGCCTTCGGCGGCGTCCTTGGCGAGGCTGACGAAATCCTGCGGATCGTTGGCGGGCTGAATGGCGGGGGAAGCGGCCATGTCTCACTCTCTCGCGATGAAGGGGTTAGGTCTATTATAGGCAGGAACGGCGGCGCAGTAGTCGATTTTCTTTGCCGCAGCCTATACCTTTGGATGAATCAGACTGCATTCATCATGCAGTTCAGCGGCTTCGACTCGCCACCGCGACGCCCACGGCTGCCACCGCCATGCCGGCGACCTGCACGGGCGTCAGGGTCTCGCCGAACATCGCGTAGGCGATGGCCGCGGAGACCGGCGGCACGAGGAAGAACAGCGAGGCGACGCCCGCCACCGCCCCGCGCCGGATCAGCGCCATCAAGAGCAGGATGCCGGTCACCGAATTGACCAGCACGGACCATGCCATGCCGAGACCGAGCGGCAGGCTGAGCGCGGGCCACGGCTCGGCCGCCAACAGCGCCAGGGGCACGGCGAAGGCCGCCCCGCCGACGAACTGGATCGCCGCGTTGGTGACGAGGTCGGACTTCGCCGCCATGCGCTTCTGCCACAGCGTGCCGGCCGTCATGGCGAGCATGGCGGCCAGACACACGCCGAGCGCCACCGGTGGGATGCCGGCGGGATCGAGGCGGCCGACCTTCGGCGCCAGCACCATCCCGGCCCCGAGGAAGCCGAGCCCGATCCCGGCCCAGCGCCGCGGCCCGACCCGCTCGCCGAGCAGCGGCTCGGAGGCGGCGGCGGTCAGGAGCGGCTGCAGGCTGCCGACGAGCGCCGCGATGCCCGCGGGCAGCCCGTGGCGGATCGACCAGAACACGCCTGCGACGTAGATGCCCTGCATCAGCACGCCCGACACCAGCGCGTCGCGCCAGCCCCGCCCGTCCCGCGGCCAGCGCGCCCCGAGTGCCAGGGCGATCCCGGCGAGCACCAGGGCAACCAGCGTCAGGCGCGCGGCCACGAACACCAGCGGCTCCGACAGCGGCGCGACGTAGCGCGCGGCGACGAAGCCCGAGGCCCAGATCAGGACGAAGGCGGCCGGGATCAGCCCGGTGAGGAACGGGGGCATGGCGCGGGCCACGCACCATAGGCGGCGGGGGAAGGCAACCGCCCTCCCGTTTCGGCCGTCATGCCGGGCGAACCGGCGATTGACGGGAGGTGCCCGAATGCCCGTATGAAGGCGCGACGCCTCGCCCCTCCAGAACCCGCCCTCCCCCTTGAGCCGCACCCAAAAAACCCTCGGCGTGGCGAGCCTCGCCGCGCAGCGCTTCGTCGCCCATGACGGCTGGGCGATCGCGAGCCACATCGCGCTGTCGATGCTGACCTCGCTGTTTCCGTTCTTGATCCTGCTCGCGGCGCTCGCCGGCCTGTTCGGCACCAAGTCGCTGGCGGACGAGGCCGGGACGCTGATCTTCGACGCGGTGCCCCGCGAGGTGGCCAAACCTATCGTCGGCGAGGTGCACCGCATCCTCACCGAGCAGCGCGGCGGCGTGCTGACCATCGGCGCGGTGCTGGCGCTCTACTTCTCGTCCTCCGGGGTCGAGTCGCTGCGGGTCGGGCTTAACCGGGCCTACGGGTTGCGCGAGATGCGGCCGTGGTGGCTGACCCGGCTCGAATCGATCGGCTACGTCGTCTGCGGCGCCTTCGCGATGCTGGCTTTCGCGCTGCTCGTCGTGCTCGGGCCGCTGCTGTGGCGGCAGGTCGTGTTCGTGGCGCCGGGCCTGGAGCCGCTCGGGCTGACCGTGGCGATCGGGCGGATCGGCATCACCGCGTTCCTGATCGCGCTGGTGCTGGTGATCGCCCACAAGTTCGTCGCCGCCGGGCGGCGCTCGCTGGTGGCGGTGCTGCCCGGCATCGGCGTGACGCTGGTGCTGTGGTTCCTGGCCGGCCTCGGCTTCGGCTTCTACCTCGACCGGTTCTCGAACGCCTACGCCTCGACCTACGGGGGTCTGGCCACCGCGATGGTGTTCCTCGTGTTCCTCTACTGGCTCGCCGCGATGTTCCTGTTCGGCGGCGAGGTGAACGGCACCGTCATCGCGGCCCGGCGCCAGCGGCTCCAGGCGCGGATGCGGGCGCGTCAGGCGGAAGCGGCGTCGCGTCCGTAAGCTTCCGCGCCCGCGCCAGTTCGGCGAGACGCTCGATGCGAAAGCCCTTCGGCGGCAGGTCGATCATGAAGCGCTCGGCGATCTCGCCGAGCACGAAGTCGGGGCGCACCCGCTCGCAATAGTGCCAGTCGATGCTGGTGGACCACAGGAAGTGGACCTCGGCGAAGGTGTCGGCCATGAGCGCGGTCAGCGTCGCCACGGGGCTGTAGCTCGTGTGCTGGCAGAACGAATCGCCGAAGATCACGAGGCGGCGCGGATCGGCCGCCGGATCGTCGTTGCGGAACACCGCGTGGGCGCCGAGATGGGCCTCGATGCCGCGTCCTTCCGCCTCCAGCGCGGTCAGAAGGCCGTTGGCGTGGACGCGCCGCACCCCCGTCGCGAAGGTGGTGACCGGGGCGGGCTCGAAGCGGTGCGGCGTGAATTTCCGCCCGAGATCGCCGCAGAACGCCACGGTGCCGCCGCTGCGTCGGGCGTCGAGATCGTCCCGCGGCGCGACGCCCATGCGGGCGAGGATGGTCCGGTAGGCGACCTCGCAGCCGGCGAGCGTCCAGTGCGAGTCGGTACGGAGATAAAGCGGCGGCCCGTCACGCGCGGCCTGGAAGGCGGCGTCGAGATCGACGAAGGCGCGGGCGCCGCGGGAGGCCGTGAGCCAGCGGGCGAGCCGCCGCACCGGGGCACGGGCGGGGTCGATCGCGAGATCGGGCGCCTGATCGCCGTAGACCGTCAGCTTTTCCGGGGCGACGGCGTGGATGTAGGTGGCACCGAGCCGGTCGCAGGCCCGCACCCGCTCGGACACGATCCGGCGCCAGCGCCAGAGCAGGCGGCGCGACAGGCCGGGCCGGCGGTACTGCGCCAGCACCCGGTTGGTGCCGCCGGTGAGGAAGAGCCAGCCGTCGCGCCCCGCATGGACGTCGGTGGCCGGCTCCGTCTCCGAAGCCGAGAACCCGCTTGTCATGGCCCGGCTGTAATCGGTCTCGGCGGCCGAGCCTATCGCCGCAGCGCCACGAGGACGAAGGCGAGGGCGGCGCCGGCCATCACGTCGGGCAGGTAATGCCCGCCCGCGCCGATGGCCGCGACCACGATGGTTGCGTTGAGCAGGATCGCCAGCGGGCCGATCAGCGGCACGGGTTTCAGCGCCCACGCGGTCAGCACCGCGAGGCTCGCGTGGAACGACGGGAAGGTGACCAGCCCGCGAATCTCGAACAGCGACAGGGTGTGGAAGCTGCCGTCCCGCAGGGCGCGGAGCATGTCGAGATGCCAGAGCGCGCCGACCGTCTCCAGTTCTCCGGTCGGCCGGACCTGGGCGGCCGCCGCGTAGGTGCCCGCCGCCGGGACGAAGGCCGAGACCACGATGCAGGCGGTGAGCGCCAGGGTGAACAGCCGGGCGAAGGCCCAGAGCCGCCCGGTGCGTCCGCAGGCGCTCAGCACGATCACGACGAGGCCGATCTGCGGCCCGCTCGAATGGTAGGCGAGCGCCAGCGCGTGGGCGAGGTCCGGATGGTCGGCGAGGAAGGCGAGATAGGCCGGGCCGTCGAAGCCAAGCGCGGATTCGATGCCGGCCAGGGCACCGTCGGCGAGCGGCAGGGCCGGCATCGCGGCGAGCACGTGCAGGACGGCGAGTGCGGTGGTGACGGCGACGAGGTAGGCGCTCGACAGCGCCATCGCCCGCAGCTTGGGCTCGCGGATCAGGCTGCACAGCAGCGCCGCCGCGAGCAGCAGCGCGAGGGTGCCGAGCGCGGCGAGGAAGCCCGTGGGCTCGACCCGCAGACCGGTCCAGGCGACGGCGAGGAGATCGAGCGCGCCGACTGCCGCGGCAAACGCCCAGTAGCGCCGGCCCGGCGCAGCGAGGCCGGCGGTGAGGGACTGCCCGCGTCCGGTCTCCGCCCCGCGCGCCGCGCCGATCCCCGCCGCGGGCAGGCATCGGGCGCTCGCCGCGCGTTCCACATCGAGCAGCATCCGGCCCCGGCTCCCAACGATCCTTCGGGGTCAAACCCGCGAACCGTCGGGCACGGTTCCGCCGAGCTTGGCATTTTCCATGGAGGGTGAAGGGAGCGGGTGCGGTCGCGGCTTGGCCGGCGGATATCCCACCCATTCCCTCATCCTGAAGTGACGGCGCGAAGCGTCGCCCTCGAAGGAGAGCTCCAGGGATCGCGAGACTTCTGGAGCCCTCCTTCGAGGCTCGCTGCGCGGGCACCTCAGGATGAGGGGTGGATGGGAGAAGCTGTGGCGCTGAGGCGAATCGTTCTCCCTGAGCAAGGCTCTCGGTATCGGTCGCAGCCCTTTCGGTCGATGCGGAGCCCTGGATTCTATCGGCTTCGCCTCGCAATGATGTCCGACCCGTGCATCCCCTCGCCCCGCCCCGAAGTTGGGCTTGCCCAACTTCGGTCCTTGCTTGCTGATCCCAGGCAAGCCTGGGATTAGTCGGGGAGAGGGCCGCGACGACCCCGTCGTCGGCGCGGCGAGGCGGCAGCCGAAGGTGAGGGGGCGGTTCCGCAGGAGTCTCTTCCGTCGAGTCCCCCTCACCGCCGCTTCGCTTCCTTCATGGACGACAAGGTCCATGAAGGCCTCTCCCCGCGTGCGGGGAGAGGGGGGAGCCGGCGGGCTACGATGCGATCAGTCGAAAGACCTCGGCGCATTGCGGCCATCGCGACAATCCTCCCGCAACCAAACGGCACGGCCATCCCATCCATCCCGGCCAGATACGGCCAAGCTGCCTTGATCGCGACACCCGGTGTGCGAAAAACTGTCCAGGTCGTCCCGGACAACGGGCCGTGGGTTCGAAAAAAGCGAACCCGAGGGGGCTGACCATGGCGAGCATCGATCGGCGGGACCGGGCGTCCGGCCAGAATTCGGGTGACGTCCTCGACCGCGCCCATGCGCAGGGGCGGCTCGAACACTCCATTGCGACGACGCTGCTGGTGATCGCCGCCGCCCGCGTCGAGCGGGAGGCGGCACCCGTCCACGCCGCCCGCCAGCGGCTGGCCGAAGTCTACGGCGCGACGCGCCTGCGCCGCCGCCTGGAGCGCGAATCCGCGGCGCGCTGACTAGCTCGCCCGCCGCAAAAAATCCCGGAACGGGCGGCGCTGCGGCGGCGGGCTCGGCGGGGGATCGGGAAAGGGCGGCGGCGTCGGGGCCGGGGTGCTCGTCTCGGTCAGCACCTCGGCGCGCACGGCGCGGGGTGCGGCGAACACCGTCCCCTGCGCCAGCGGCACGTCGAGGTCGATCAGGTCCGGCACTTCGCTCTCGCTCTCGACCCCCGTCGCCACCAGCCGGATGCCGGCCCGCGACAGCGAGGCGACGAGGTCTTCGAGCGCGATCTCCGGCATCGCGTCGCGCGGCAGCGGGCGCAGGATCAGGCCCGCCGGCACCTTCACCTGGGAGATGCCGCGCTCGGCGAGCGCCACGGCATCGAAGCGCAGGTCGCTCGGCCGGTCCATGACGAAGCCGATCCGGCCTTTCAGCCCCGCGAGCAGGGCCGCCTGCTCGGCGTCGAGGTTGCGCCAGCTCGTCTGCGGCAGGGCGAGCACGACGCGGCCGGCGAGGTCCGGCCCGTCCGCCACCAGCCGCCCGAGCGAGCGCAAAAAGCCCGGCTCGAACAGCGAGTGCGGCGTCAGCCCATAGCCCACCGCCGCCGGGCTGCCGCGCCCCTGCAGGTGGCGGGCGATGGTGGCGACGCGCTGGAGCATGCGCCGGTCGAGCGCCGTGGTGCGCCCGTGCCGCTCCAGCACCGGCAGAAAGATCTCCGGATCGAGGATGTCCGCGCCGACCTTCAGCCGCGGCAGCGCCTCGTAGGCCGTCACCTTGCGCTGGGGCAGGGTCACGATCGGCTGGAGGAAGACTTCCAGCCCCTCGCCGTCGAAGGCCTCGACCCAGGCGGCCTCGGTCGCCGCGTCGCGCGGCGGCGGCTCGATCCGCGCGGGCGGCGGCAGGGTCGTGCGCGGCACGAGGCGGGCGGCGGGCTCCGGCGCGGGGGCGTCCGTCGGCGGGCTCGCGGCTGGAGCGGGGGCCGGCCGGGCGGCGCGTTCAAGGACCGCCTTCTCCTGCGCGGCCCTGATCCGGGCGATGTCGCCGTCCTGGTTCGCCACCACGGCGGCGAGTTCGCGCACGATGCCGCTCAGCAGCCCGATCTCCGCCGTCACTTCCTCGATGCCCGACGACAGCCGCGTCTCCAGAGCCGCGACCGTCTCCGGGGCGGCGCCCGGTGCCGGCTGCGGCGCGGACGCGGGCGCCTGATGCCGGGTCTGGACCAGGGCGGCGGCGACCGCCTCCAGCTTGACGAGGCGCTGCGACAGCACGCCGATCTCGCGGGAGACGACTTCCTGGGCGTTCGCCATCGCGACGAGGCGGCGGCGCAGGAAGAGACCGCTCACGACCGCGAGGCCGGAGACGCCCGCCGCCGCGACGAGCGGGGCGTAGAGGGCCAGCGGCACGAGGATCAGGACGACGATGAGGCCGAGGATCCAGGGGGTGCGGCGCGGGCCGATCGTCGGGGCTGTCGGTGTCTTCACCGTCGGTCGACGCGCTTCTTCTCGGGCGGCCCTCAGGGCCGCGGGCCTCCCCGGTACGGGACAACCGATCCGGTTATCCCGCATGGACTCCATAACCCAATGTCGCCGAGCCCGCCCGCCGCCGCAAGGCGACGCAAGGGCTTGTCCCTGTGCAAAGCTCGCAAGGAGTTCCACGCTTGCCTTCGAGGCGGCCCGGACCGACATGAGTAAGATAAGGAGATCGCCGATGGACGACACGCCGATCGAACTGACGATGCGGGTCGAGGGCATGACCTGCGAGGGCTGCGCCAACGCCGTGCGCCGCACGATCCAGCGGCTCGACCCCGCCGCAGAGGTGTCCGTGGATGTGGAGCACGGCCGCGTCACCGCGACGACCCGCGCGCAGAGCCTCGACGTGGCGCAGGCGCTGACGAAGGCCGGCTATACCGCCACCGCGATGACGGGCTGACCGCCGTGGAGGGAAGCCCGCGCAACGACCTCGACGCGTGGTGGATGCCGTTCACGGCCAACCGCGCGTTCAAGCGGGCCCCGCGCCTGATCGCCGAGGCCGAGGGCCTTTACTACCGCGACCAGGCGGGGCGACAGATTCTGGATGGCATCGCCGGCCTGTGGTGCTGCAACGCCGGCCATAACCGGGCGCCCATCGTCGCGGCGATCCGCGAACAGGCGGGCCGGCTCGATTACGCGCCACCGTTCCAGTACGGCCATGACGGCGCCTTCGCGCTGGCTGCCCGGATCGCCGCGCTCGCGCCCGCCGGGCTCGACCACGTGTTCTTCTGCAACTCGGGCTCCGAGGCGGTCGACACCGCCCTCAAGCTCGCGCTGGCCTATCGCCACGCCCGCGGTGAGGCCGGGCGCACCCGGCTGATCGGGCGCGAGCGCGGCTATCACGGCGTCGGCTTCGGCGGCATCTCGGTCGGCGGCCTGCCGAACAACCGCAAGGTCTTCGGCCACGGCCTGTCCGGCATCGACCATCTGCCCCACACCTACGACCGGGCGCATCAGGCGTTCTCTGAAGGCGAGCCCGAATGGGGCGCGCATCTCGCCGACGATCTGGAGCGGATCGTGGCGCTCCACGACGCCTCGACCATCACGGCCGTCATCGTCGAGCCGATGGCGGGCTCGACCGGCGTGCTGCCGCCGCCCCGCGGCTACCTGAAGCGCCTGCGCGAAACTTGCGACCGCCACGGCCTGCTGCTGATCTTCGATGAGGTCATCACCGGCTTCGGTCGCCTCGGCACGGCCTTCGCCGCCGAGCGCTACGGCGTCACGCCGGACATGATCTGCTTTGCCAAGGGCGTCACCTCCGGCGCGGTGCCGCTCGGCGGCGTGATCGCGGCCGATCACATCCACGCCGCGCTGATGCAGGGGCCCGAGCGCGCCATCGAGCTGTTTCACGGCTACACCTATTCCGGCCATCCGCTCGCCTGCGCGGCGGGCCTCGCCGCGCTCGACCTTTTTCGGGATGAGGGTCTGTTCGAGCGGGCGCGAGGCCTCGAACCTCTTTTTGCAGAGGCCGTCATGAGCCTTCGCGACGCGCCCAACGTCCTCGACATCCGCACCTGCGGGTTGGCGGCGGGCATCGACCTCGCGCCCCATCCCGATGGGCCGGGGGCGCGGGGCTTTTCCGTGATGGAGCGTGCCTTCCACGACCACGACCTCGTGGTGCGAATCTCCGGCGACACCCTGGCCCTGTCGCCGCCGCTGATCGTCGGCGCGGACGACATCGCCGGGCTGGTCGAGCGGCTCGGAAAAGCGATCCGGGCGGCGGCCTGAGTCCTGGTCGCCCCCTCCTCGCAACATCCTCTGAAGAAACTTGCTGGGGTTTCTCAAAAATTTCCGAGAGGCTTTTGCCCTCGGCTTCGCCCAAACTGCGCCGAACGCTCTATCGTGGCCGTAGGGTTCGCCCGCTTCGGGCCGCGCTTTCTGCGTGGGCTCAAGCTCACGCCACAAGAAACGACGGTGAAGGAAATGCCCTCAGATATCGAGATCGCCCGCGCGGCGACCCTGAAGCCCATCGCCGAGGTCGCCGCCAAGATCGGCATCCCGGACGAGGCGCTGCACAATTACGGCAAGCACATCGCCAAGATCGATCACGGCTTCATCCGGTCGCTCGACGGCAAGCCGCAGGGCAAGCTGGTGCTCGTCACCGCGATCTCGCCGACGCCCGCGGGCGAGGGCAAGACCACGACGACGGTGGGCCTCTCGGACGGCCTCAACCGCATCGGCCAGCGCACCGTGGCCTGCCTGCGCGAGCCCTCGCTCGGCCCCTGCTTCGGCATGAAGGGCGGCGCGGCGGGCGGCGGCAAGGCCCAGGTCGTGCCGATGGAGCAGATCAACCTGCACTTCACCGGCGACTTCCACGCCATCACCTCGGCCCACTCGCTGGCCGCGGCGCTGATCGACAACCACATCTACTGGGCCAACGAACTCAACATCGACGTGCGCCGCATCCACTGGCGCCGCGTCGTCGACATGAACGACCGGGCTCTGCGCGCCATCAACCAGTCGCTCGGCGGCGTCGCCAACGGTTTTCCGCGCGAGGACGGGTTCGACATCACCGTGGCCTCAGAGGTCATGGCGGTGTTCTGCCTCGCCAAGGACTTGGCCGACCTCGAAGAGCGCCTCGGCCGCATCGTCATCGCCGAGACCCGCGACCGCAAGCCGGTGACGCTGGCCCAGGTGAAGGCCACCGGCGCCATGACGGTGCTTCTGAAGGACGCGCTGCAGCCGAACCTCGTGCAGACGCTGGAGGGCAACCCGGCCCTCATCCACGGCGGCCCGTTCGCCAACATCGCCCACGGCTGCAACTCGGTGATCGCCACCCAGACCGGTCTGCGGCTCGCCGACTACGTCGTGACGGAAGCCGGCTTCGGCGCCGACCTCGGCGCGGAAAAATTCCTCGACATCAAGTGCCGCCAGACCGGGCTGCAGCCCTCGGCAGTCGTCATCGTCGCGACCGTGCGCGCCCTCAAGATGCACGGCGGCGTCAACAAGAAGGATCTCGCCGGCGAGAACCTCGACGCCCTCGAGAAGGGGTTCGCCAACCTCGAGCGCCACGTGAAGAACGTGCGGAGCTTCGGCCTGCCGGTGGTGGTCGGCGTCAACCACTTCTTCCAGGACACCGACGCCGAGCACGACAAGCTGAAGGAGCTTTGCCGCGAGAAGCTTCAGGTCGAGGCCATCACCTGCAAGCACTGGGCCGAGGGCGGCGCGGGCGCCGAGCAGCTGGCGCAGGCCGTGGTGAAGCTGGCGGAAGGCGAGCAGAAACCCCTGACCTTCGCCTACGAGACCGACACCAAGCTCACCGACAAGATCAAGGCGATCGCGACCAAGCTCTACGGCGCCGCCGACATCCAGATCGAATCGAAGGCCGCGACCAAGCTCGCCGGCTTCGAGAAGGACGGCTACGGCCATCTGCCGATCTGCATGGCCAAGACGCAGTACTCGTTCTCGACCGACCCGACCCTGATGGGCGCCCCCTCGGGCCACCTCGTCTCGGTGCGCGACGTGCGCCTCTCGGCGGGCGCCGGCTTCGTCGTGGTGATCTGCGGTGAGATCATGACCATGCCGGGCCTGCCCAAAGTCCCCGCCGCGGACACCATCCGGCTCGACGCCAACGGGCAGATCGACGGCCTGTTCTAGGATCGGGGCCGATCACGGGTGCCGGATGCGCCGCGTCCGGCACCCCTTTTTTCTCATCGTCTCTCCCACCCAACCCCCTCATCCTGAGCTCGACTTTGTCCATTCATGCAGCTGTGCAGAGGGCATGGAGCCAGGGCTCCGGCAGAGGGCGGCGGGGTTTTCCCCGGTCGGGTCGTCGTCGGGAGGGGGAGAAACCCTGCTCGCGCCAAAGGGCGCGTCGCACGGCGGTGAGGGCGTCGGAGAAGGTCGGCCGTGGCTTAGGGTACCAAGCCGCAGCTGCGACCGCCCGTCGTTCGCGGGCTGGCAGCCGGGCGGCGAGCAGGGTGACGATCGAGAACAGGGCGAGCAGGCAGGGCGTGGTGCGGGCGATGGCCTTTTGCGACCACTGCCGCTGGGTCTCGACGCCCAGATGGGTGCGCGCCTCCTGGAAGGTGACCTCGACGCTCCAGCGCCGCACGATCCTTCGACAGGCTCAGGATGAGGCACGAGACGATCAGAGCCGGATCCCGATCCGTGTCGGTGCACAGCAGGGCCTGGGGCGCGAAGGCGTCGTGCGGATCGCGGATCAGCACCCAGCGGAGCGGCACCACCGGCAGGCCGTCGCGATGCCACACCGCCGTGGCCGAGGCGAGGGCGATCGTGCGGGGGCCCGTGCCGTACCAGCCGGGCACGCAAACGTGCGTCCAGGCGGTGTTCGGATCGGTCAGGCGCTGGGACAGGCTCGGCTGTCGCGCGCCCTTCTTGCGGGGACGCCCGCCCCGTCCCGGCAGCCGGGGCGGGGCCGGATCGTAGAGGGCCGCATCCAGGCGCAGGCGCGTGACGACGCTCACCCCGCCGCGCTGCACGGTGTCGAGGAAGGCGAGCGCGGCAAAGCTGCTGTCGGCGACCCGCACGCGGTCGCGGCCCGGCAGCCAGCGCCGCGCCTGCCGGGCGAGTTGGCGCCCGACCCCCGGCAAGGTCTTGTGCCGCCGGCCCTGGTCGCGGCAGGCGCGCTCGGACGCGGCGAGCGCGGTCAGGAACGGCAGCGCCCAGACCCGGCCGGCCCAGGGGATCTCGGCCAGCAGCATCAGCCTCATCCTGAGCCTGTCGAAGGGTGAGCCAGCGCAGGCCGCTCGTCTTGACGAAGTGGGCGGCGGAGGAGCGCACGGGATCGCGGTAGATGCCCCGCGCCTGGATGCGCCGGCCCCAGCGCCGCTCGATCGTGTCGTCGAGCCCCAGCACGACGGTCCCGCGCGGGGCGAAGGCGTCCACGAGCTGCCCCAGCAGGAGGCGGGCCCCGGCCCGGGGCGACCAGGCGGCCCGGTTGAGCACGCGGTGCGCGTTCACGAACCGCCGCTCACGCGCCCGGCCGGTGATCCGCAGGACGCTGGTCACCGTGCGCCGACCGGGGCACAGGATCGCGCCGAGCAGCAGGGCTTGGGCGTGGCGCCACGAGCGGTGGACGAACAGCGGCGCGAAGGTCAGGATGATCGCGGCGAAGCGGGCAGGCAGGCGCGGCATCGGGCGTCTCTTGGCGGGGACACCTCGAGCCTACCCGTCACACCCGCTTCGTCACCCCGAAAGGCCCGCGCCCGATTGGCCAAAGTCGAGCTCAGGATGAGGGGGGTGGGTGGGACGAGCGGGGCCCGGTGGTTTCTGAGACATCGCGGCCCACCCGACCCGCGCAGACAGGCGGCGGGGCGCCCGTTATGGTCCGGCGCCCTTCGCTCCGAGCCGCCATGCCCCCGCGTACCCTGAAAGCTCCGATCCTCGCCCTCCTGGCCGCCCTCGTCCTGGCGACACCGGCGAGCGCCCAGATGCGCGGCCATGGCGGGCCGGTGCGGGCGCTCGCGGTCACCGGCGATGGGCGGCTCGCGATCTCCGGCGGGTTCGATCAGGCGGCCATCGTCTGGGGGCTCGACACCGGCACGGCGCTCTCGGTGCTGCGCTTTCACGAGGGCGCGGTGAACGCGGTGGCCGTGCTGCCGGACGGGCGCTTCGCCAGCGCCTCGGAGGACGGGCGCATCGCCCTGTGGCGGCTCGGGCTGCCGGAGCCCGAGCGGGTGCTGGAGGGCCATGCCGGCCCGGTCGCCGGGCTTGCGGTCTCGCCCGACGGCCAGACCGTCGCCTCCGCCGCATGGGACGGCACCGCCCGGCTCTGGCCGCTCGCCGGCGGACCGGCCAAGGTGCTCAGCGGCCACACCGGCAACGTCAACGCCGTCGCCTTCCTGCCCGATGGCCGCGTCGTCACCGCCGGGGCCGACGCCTCCGTGCGGGTCTGGTCGGCCGCGGGCGAGCCGGTCGGCAACGTCACCCTGCCGAGCGCGCTGAGCACGCTGGCGGTCGCCCCCGACGGCGACATCGCCGCCGCCGGGGCGGACGCCACGGTGCGGTTCCTGAACGCGGACGGCGCGGTCCGCGCTTCCGTCGAACTCGGGCCCGCGCCGGTGATCGCGCTGGCGCTCTCGCCCGACGGCACCCGGCTCGCCGCCGCGGGGGCGGGCGGCACGGTGTCGGTGATCGAGCGGCCGACCGCAAAAGTCCGCTACACGCTGGTCGGCCCCGGCCTGCCGGTCTGGTCGGTGGCGTGGCGGCCGGACGGGTCGGAACTCATCACCGGCGGCGGGGACCGCCTCGTGCGCCGCTGGGACGCCGCGACCGGCGCCCCCATCGGCCCGCTCGCCATGCCGCGCCCGGCCGACACGCTCGCGGCCTTCCACGGCGAGCGCGGCGCCGAGGTGTTTCGCGCCTGCGTGGCCTGCCATTCCCTGAAGCCCGACGAGGGCCCCCGCGCCGGCCCGACCCTTGCCGGAATCTTCGGCCGCCGCATCGCCAGCCTGCCGGACTACCGCTACTCGGACGCGCTCAAGCGCATGGACATCGTCTGGACGCCCGAGACCGTGGCGCGCCTGTTCGAGGTCGGCCCGGCCCGCTACACGCCGGGCACGCGGATGCCGGAGCAGACGATCAACAGCGCCGAGGATCGCGACGCGCTGGTGCGGTTCCTAGAGAAGGCGACGCAGTAGGGGAGCGAGCCACGTTCGCTCCTCGTCACACGCACCGTCATTCCGGGGCGCCGTAGGCGAACCCGGAATCCACGACTGGCCGCGACGGTGCGCCTGCAGTCTGGCACCGCGCATCACGGGTGGATCCCGGGTTCCGCTTCGCGGCCCCGGAATGACGGTCGCGTGTTCGATCGGTCTCGACAATCGAAACGGGAAGGCCCGTCACGATGCCGCCCCGCCCGCCTCCCGCTCCCGCTCCCGCAGATAATCCTCCGTCGTCCTCGGCTTCGCCCGCTCCGGGGCGTGCGGATCGAAGCCCTGGTTCAGCGCCGCCTCGACGCGGCAATCGTCGCACATCATCAGCGAGCGGATGCGGGCCTCGCCGGCCTCGCCCGTGAACATCCAGTGGCGGTCGCGCAGCTTGTCGATGACCCGCTCGATGCTGGCCCGCGTGCCGAACGGCTTGGCGCAGGTGATGCAGGCGAAGGGCTCCTCCTCCTTCACCACCCGGCGCGGGGCGGCCCAGGCGGAAAAGTCGATCTGGGGTTTGAGGTCGATCACGTCCTCCGGGCAGGTCGCGGCGCAGAGCCCGCACTGGACGCACAGGCTCTCCTCGAACGCGAGCAGCGGACGCTCCGCGCTGTCGGTGAGCGCATGGGTCGGGCAGGCGCCGACGCAGGAGAGGCAGAGCGTGCAGTCGTCGGTGCGAAAATTCAGGCCGCCGAACGGCGCGCCGGCGGCCAGCGGCACGGCCTCGACCGGGGTGGGGGCGGCAGCGTGCATCTCGCGGAAGGCGAGGCGCAGCATCTCGCGCTTGCCCCCGTCCGGCACGAAGCCCGCGGGCGCGAGCGCGGTGCGGCCGGGGGTGATGGCGCGGAGCGCCGTGCCGAGCGCTTCGGGATCGTCGGTTTCGATCAGGGCGACGAGGCCGGCGCCGTAGCCGAGCGCGGTGGCGAGCGTGTCGGTGAGGGCGAGATTGCGGTGGAGGCCGTCGAGATCGTGCTTGGGCCGGGCGCGGGCCAGCAGCCGCACGCCCGCGGCGCCGTAGGCGAACAGGGCGGCGAACGCCTCGGGGCCGAGCTGCGTCACCTCGTTGACCCGCACCGGCAGGACGTTGGCCGGCAAGCCGTCACCGTAGCGCCCGAGCGCGTCGATCATCGGCTCGCCGTGCTCGCCGTCGTGGAACAGCACGACGGCGTCCGCGCCGCCCGCCGCCCGGTAGGCGCGCATCAGCACCCGCAGGCGGCGCATCAGCGCGTCCGCCGGGGGAAGCGCGTAGCCGGCCGCACCCGTCGGGCAGACGGCGGCGCAGCTGCCGCAGCCGGCGCAGACGTAAGGATCGATGGCGACGCTGTCGCCCGCGGGCGCGATGGCGCCGGTGGGGCAGACGTCGAGGCAGCGGGTGCAGCCGGTGATGCGCGAGCGCGAATGGGCGCAGAGTTCGGCGCGGAACTCGACGAAGCGGGTCTTGTCGTACTCGCCGACCATGTGGGAGGCCGCCGTGATCGCCCGCTCGACCGCGGCCGGATCGCGCGGGTCGGCCCGCAGGTAGCCGCTGCGCAGTTCGTGCGCGGGAAACAGCGGCGTGCCGCCGGTGAGGTCGAGGACGAGATCGCAGGTCGAGGTCGCGCCGTCGCGGGGCGCGCCGAAATCGAGCTGCGTGCGGGACGAAGGGCTGGGCAGCGCGTAATCGTCGATGCGCAGCTCGAACGCGCCGAGATGGCCCTTCGCGTTCCGCACCGTGCCCTTCAGGATCGGGAATTCGTTGCGGTGGAGCGGCGCCACCGCGCCGGGGCGCGAGAGCAGCACCGTCACGTCGAGATGCTCGGCCAAGCGCTTGCCGGCCTCCACCGCGACCTCGTCGCGGCCGTAGATCAGGGCGACGCCGCGGCTCTCCATCGGCACCGTGCCCGCGGTCGGCAGCGGTTCGGCGGCGGCGGCGAGAAGCGCGGCCATCTTCGGGCCGGAGCGGGCGGCCTCCGACGACCAGCCGGCGGTCTCGCGGATCTTGGCGTAGGTGACGCGCGATTCCGCGCCCATCTCCTCGGCGACCTCGTCGAACAGCGGCGCCTGGAGCGTGCAGGAGACGGTGACGGGCGTGGAGCCGGCAAGCGCCTGCCGGAAGCGGTCGAGTTCGCGCCCGCAGAGCTGGTCGGCGGTGGCGACACGCCCGCCGCAGCCCTTCTCCAGGGCGGCGGAGTCGAGCGGCATCGTCCTCTCGCAGGAGCAGGCGAACACGAGACGATCGGACACGGGGGAACCTGATGGCTGCGGCGGAAACCGGCCCCTTCGCGCCGGGGCCTGCATTTCATATACTCATATCGTTCCAAACTACGAGACGACAGGCGCCCCCGCGCGCCGACGACCCGACGCCGCAGCCCTCAGAAGACCCGTCCTTCATGACCCTGATTGCGGAGGCCCGCCCGGCGGACCTCGTTCTTCCGCCGGCCTTCACCGGGCTCCTCGCTGCGGCCGGCGCCGACGTGCACGGCGAGACCTGTCGGCTGGCCGCCGCGGGGGCCGAGGCCGGCACGCTCCTGCTCGGCGAGCGCGACGGCACCCTGACGCTCGCCGTGGTGCTCGCCCCCGACGAGCCGCTGGCCGGCGCCCGGCGCGCGCTGTTTGCCGGGATGTGGGCGCTGGCCGAGGCCATCGGCGGCTTCGGCCCGCCGGAAATCCCCGTCGTGGTCGCTTGGCCCGACACCCTGCATTTCAACGAGGCCCGCCTCGGCGGCGGTCGGCTCGGCTGGCCGGAGGGCTGTGGCGAGGGGGCGGTGCCGGACTGGCTCGTCTTCTCGGCGAGCCTCATCGCCTCGAAGCGCCATGCGGGCGATCCGGGGCTGACGCCGGACTCGACCTCGCTGGAGGAGGAGGGCTTTCCCGCCGACCTCGCCCGGCCGCTGGCCGAGAGCTTCGCACGCTTCCTGACCAAGGCGTTCGAGATCTGGACCGAGGACGGGTTCCAGCACCTGGCCGGACGCTACCTCGACCATCTCGCCCTGCCGCCCCAGGCCCGCGAGGCGCAGATCGTGGACGACGGCACCTTACGCCTGACCTTCGCCCCCGGCGTCACCGAGGACCGGCCGCTGCTGCCCGCCCTCGTACAGCCGGCCTGGTGCGACCCCGCGACCGGGACGGTGCGGCTGTGAGCGGTCTGAAACTGCCGCGCACCCTGCGGCTCGACCCGTCCGACACCTTCGTGTTCGCTGAGGCCGCCGAGCCCGGCGAGTGGGCGGTGACGGGTTCGTTCCTGTTCCTCGATTCCGACCCCACGGAACTCACCGGCAAGGCGCGGGCCGCCTTCCGCTCGGGCTTCGCCGGCGTGCGATCCCTCGGTTTCTCGACGCTGGTCGTGGTGAGCGAGGCGAGCGCGGCCGAGCGCGCGGAGGCCGTCGAGACGCTCGCCCGCCACATCCTGGAGCGCTTCGGCGCGCCCGACCTCGCTGCGGCCCGCGGCGCGGCCGAAGAAGAGATCGCGGTGGCGGCCTCGCTCTGCCAGTTGCCCGTCGGCAGCGTCGTGGCGATGCACCGCACGGCGGAGGGCGGCGAAATCCGCGAGAATTTCCGCACGCTCCACCAGCGGGCGCCGGGCAGCGACCCGCTCCACGCCCGCGCCTTCCACTTCGTCGAGACCGACGAGGACGGGCCGGAGGAGGACGCCGATCTGGTTGGCATGGTGCGGGGCGGCGAGCCGGGGCGTTGAGCGGGTGTAGGATGAGCGCCGTGTTCCGGCTCTCCCACCCCCCCTCATCCTGAGGTGCGGAGCGAAGCGCAGCCTCGAACGAGGGCTCCAGGGATCGCGAGACCGCTGGAGCCCTCCTTCGAGGCCGCTTCGCGGCACCTCAGGATGAGGGGGTTGGGTGGGGGAAACGTGTGATGTCGAGCGGCCTTGAAGCGATGATGAGACGATGACCGAGTTCTGGGTTTCGAGCGGCCACCACCTGACGCAGCGCAATGAGGGCGGCGGGCTCGCGGTGACGGACGAGCTGATCCTCGCCTACCTCGCCCGGCCCGAACTGGTGCCGCCGGAGGAGGCCTGCGACGCCGAGCGGGCGCTCCACGCCGCGCTGATGGCCGATCCGCGCCGCGCCGTGTCGCGCGGTGACCTTCAGGGAATCGCCGACGCGGATGCCCGCGAGAACTGGGAAGTGATGCTGGCCTTCCGCGACCGGCTGCTCGCCGCCCGCTCGGTCGAGGCGGCCTATCTCGCGCTGGTGCGCGGCGGGTTGCAGGGCGTGCCGGGGCTGTTTCTCAACCAGCTCTGCCACCTGATCCTGCGCAACGCGCTGGATGCCTGCGACGACCCGTTCGTGCTGCGTGCCGCCGAACTCTTCTTCCGCCCGCAGCGGGTCAGCCTGCACGAGGGTTCGGTGCTGCTCGCCGACGCGGAGGTGATCGAGGCGCGGGAGGGCTCGGCGCCGCTCTCGCCGCTCGTCACCATGCTCGGCAAGGAGGCCGCCAACGAACTCGACGTTTTGAACGACGACAACGCCTGGACCTATTGGAGCCGCTCCGACGCCTTCACCATGGCGCTCAACCTCAACAGCGCGAAGGCGCGCGACGGGTTCGCCCGCGCGATCGAGGCCTATGTCGGCCATCTCCTCCACACGAGGGTGCGGGTCGAGCCCCGCGACGGGCTGGAGGACCCGGACTGGCGCTGGTTCGTCGGGCTCGACGCCGAGGCCACGCGGCTCGGCAACGCCCTCTGGAACGGCGAGGCGCTGGATTCGGCGGCCCGCGAGCGGCTGCTCGCCGTCTTCGCCCTCACCTTCGCCGATCCGGCCCGCGTCGATGAGCGGGTCGGCGAGCGGCCGGTTTACCTGCTGCTCGCCATGAGCCCCGAAAAAACCGTGACCCTGAAGCCCCACAACCTCGTCGTCGGGCTGCCGCTCGCCGACCGCGCCGCCTGAGGTCACCATGACGCCTGAAGACCGCTTCGAGATCGGCATCATCGTCGCCCGCCGCCGGCTCAAGGGGCCATGGGCGACACACGCCTGGATGCCGGTCGCCGCGCTGCCCGCCGCCCCCGCCGCGCCGGCCTGGACCCGCCTCGGCGAGACCGAGGACGAGGCGACCTTCTACGCGGGCGCCTACGAGGTGAGCCTGCACGTGGCCGAGACCGCGCATTACCGCGACAACCTCGTCTCCGGCCGGCCCTCGCTCTGGGTCGCGCTGCGGGCCACGGGGGAGGAGACCTACGAGGTCGCCACCGTCACCGCCGACCCCTACGAGGGCGAGGCGATGGCCGAAGGCATCGGCGAGATCGTCGAGGCGGTGCCGATGCCGCCCGAGATCCAGGTCAAGCTGCTGGCCTTTTTCGAGGCCTTCCACATCGAGCGCACCTTCGAGAAGCGCAAGCGCGACCGCGCCGACCCGGAGGCCCTGGCCCGCCGCGCCCGCATCGAATCCGGGAGGGGCGAATGAGCGACGGCTTCCTCTCCCGCTGGGCCCGCCGCAAGGAGGCGGTGAAGGCGGCCGAGCAGAATGTGGCGCAGGACGCGCCTGTCCCCTCCCCACAGATCTCGGGCTTGCCCGAGATCTGCCCTTCGCCTGCCCAGATCGGGCAAGCCCGATCTGGGTGGGGAGGGGTTCGGGGTGGGGGTGGTGCAGAAGGCACCGCCGAGCCACATCCGGCACAACCCCCACCTCCTGCCTCCTCCCCGCAAGGGGGAGGAGAGGCGCCCGATCATGAGGCTACGGCGCTCGGCGAGCCCCGTCCGCCTTCGGAAGGCGACGCCGAACAGCCTCCGCTCGACCTCCCCTCCCTCGACACCCTCACCCCCGACACCGACCTCACGCCCTTCCTGCGCAGCGGCGTCCCGGCGGCGCTCCGCAATGCGGCTTTGCGGCGGATGTGGTCGCTCGATCCCTCGATCCGCGATTTCGTCAGCGAGGCGCGTGAATACGCCTACGACTGGAACACGCCGGGCGGCGTGCCGGGCATGGGGCCGCTGCTGCCGGGCGATGACGTGAAGGCGATGCTCGGCCGCCTGTTCCGCGACCCCGCGGAGGCGACGCCCGAGCCCGAGTCCCCCGCAGAGGTGCCCGAGCCGGAGCCCGCCGAGCCGGAGGCTGCGGCCGTCGCGCAGGCGGATGCTGACGTTGCACTTCCGGAGCCGGAGCCAACACCGGAAAACATCGCCGCTGCGCCCGTTTCCGCTTCGAATCCAACGCATTCCGAGCCGCGCCTGCGGCGTCACGGAGGCGCGATCCCCACCTGAAAGCGGTGAAATTTGATTGCGGCCAACACAAACGCTTTTTATTATGGATCCAAACAAGCGGTCCCGGGTGCGGACCCGGAGGGACGGTGGGTTCGGTGGCGTCGGTGCTGGGATTGACCGAGGAAACGGCGTCAGGGGCGGCCCCCGCGGTCGATGACGTCGATCACCTGCGCGCCCGGCATTACGACCTGCTGGCGACCCTGCTCGGCCGGGCGCCCGACGCGGACCTGCTCGACGCGCTGAATGGTCTGGACGGCGGCGAGGGCGTCCTCGGCCGTCACCTCGCCGACCTGAGCCGGGCCGCCGCCGCCACCTCGGCGCACGCGGTCGAGCGCGAGTTCTTCGCGCTGTTCGTCGGCGTCGGCCGCGGCGAGCTTCTGCCTTACGCCTCCTACTACCTCACCGGCTTCCTCAACGAGCGCCCGCTCGCCCGCGTCCGCGAGGATTTTTCCGCCCTCGGGATCGAGCGCGGCGCGACCATGAGCGAGCCGGAGGATCACCTCGCGATCCTCCTCGAAGTCATGGCCGGCCTCGCCGCCGGGCGGTTCGACGCCGGGCCGGAGATGCAGGGGCGCTTCTTCGCCCGGCACGTCGCCCCCTGGGCGGGCCGCCTCTTCGCCGACCTCGAAGGGGCCAAGGCGGCCAAGTTCTACCGGACGGTCGGCGCGCTCGGCCGGACCTTCATCGAGATCGAGACCGAAGCCTTCGCGATGGAAGGCTGACGGCTTCGAAAACGTCGAACGGCGGCGCCGCCTCGCAGCGGCGACGTGGAACATCAAGGCATGCGGACGGATCACCCTCGGGGTGAGCCGCCAGGGAGACGCAGACGATGGCACAGGACGGGAAGACGCTCGGTCGCCGACAGTTCTTCCGCGCGCTCGGCGGCAGCACGGTGGCGGTGGCCGCCGCGGTCGCCTCGCCGATGGGCGCGACCGAGGCGCAGGCCTACGATCCGGGCAACGACGAGACCAAGAGCCGCTACCGCGAGAGCGACCACGTCAAGGCGTTCTACCGCACCAATGGGTACGAGACGTTGAAGAAGAACATGGACCCGGCGTCCACGGGCACGAAGTGAGGCGGCGATGCTGATCAAGCGTAAGACCGGCGAGGCCTCTCGCTCCAAGCATCAGGCGGTGGCCGCAGGCCTCGCCGCGGGCGTGCTCGACCGGCGCGCCTTCCTGCGCCGCTCCGGCCTCACCGCCGGGGCGCTCGCCGCCGCCGGCACGATCCAGCTCGGCGCCGTGCGGAAAGTTCAGGCCGCCGGCTCCTCGGCGGTCGGCCCGGACACGATCGTCAAGAAGAACATCTGCACCCACTGCTCGGTGGGCTGCACGGTGACGGCCGAGGTCGTCAACGGCGTGTGGGTCGGCCAGGAGCCGTCCTACGCGAGCCCGATCAACCGCGGCACGCACTGCGCCAAGGGCGCGGCGATCCGCGAGCTGGTCTCGTCCGACCGCCGCCTCAAGTACCCGATGAAGCTCGAGGGCGGGCAGTGGAAGCGCATCTCGTGGGATCAGGCCTACGAGGAGATCGGCGACAAGCTTCTCGCCATCCGCGAGAAGAACGGCGCGGATTCGGTCTACTGGCTCGGTTCGGCCAAGTTCACCAACGAGGCCTCCTACCTGATGCGCAAGTTCGCCGCCCTGTGGGGCACGAACTCGATCGACCATCAGGCGCGCATCTGCCACTCGACCACGGTCGCGGGCGTGGCCAACACCTGGGGCTACGGCGCGCAGACCAACTCCTACAACGACATCCGCAACGCCAAGACGATGATCGTGCTCGGCGGCAACCCGGCGGAAGCGCACCCGGTCTCGCTGCAGCACGTGCTGTCGGGCAAGGAGATCAACCGCGCGAACATGATCGTCATCGATCCGCGCTTCACCCGCACCGCCGCCCACGCCACCGAATACGTCCGCATCCGCTCCGGCACCGACATCCCGGTGGTCTACGGCATCCTGTGGCACATCTTCCAGAACGGCTGGGAGGACAAGGAATTCATCGCGCAGCGCGTCTACGCGATGGACGACGTGCGCAAGGAAGTCGCCAAGTGGACGCCCGACGAGGTCGAGCGCGTCTCCGGCGTGCCGGGCGAGCAGCTCAAGCGCGTGGCGGAAAAATTCGCCAAGGAGAAGCCCGCGACGCTGATCTGGTGCATGGGCGCGACCCAGCACACGGTCGGCACCGCCAACGTCCGCGCGCTGTGCATCCTGTGTCTGGCCACCGGCAACGTCGGCAAGCCCGGCACCGGCGCCAACATCTTCCGCGGCCACACCAACGTGCAGGGCGCGACCGACCTCGGCCTCGATGTCACGACGCTGCCGCTCTATTACGGCCTCGTCGAGGGCGGCTGGCGGCACTGGGCCCGCGTCTGGGACGTGCCCTACGAGTGGCTGCAATCGCGCTTCGATGAAGTCCCGGCGCAGGCCGGCCGCAAGGCCCGCTCGCGCAAGGAGAACATGGAGGCGCCCGGCATCACCTCGACCCGCTGGTTCGATGCTGTGAACCTGCCCCCGGAGCAGATCGACCAGAGGAGCCCGGTCAAGGCCTTCATGGTGTTCGGCCACGGCGGCAACACCGTCACCCGCATGCCCGAGGCGATCGAGGGCATGAACAAGCTCGAACTGCTGGTCGTTGCCGATCCGCATCCGACCACCTTCGCGGCGCTCGATGCCCGGCAGGACAACACCTACCTCCTGCCGATCTGCACCTCGCTGGAGATGGACGGCTCGCGCACGGCCTCGAACCGCTCGATCCAGTGGGGCGAGCAGATCGTCCAGCCGGCCTTCGAGTCGAAGAACGATTACGAGGTCCTCTACAAGCTGGCGACGAAGCTCGGCTTCGCCGACAAGCTGTGCAAGAACATCAAGGTCGAGAACGGCATCCCGGTCGCCGAGGACATCCTCCGCGAGATCAACCGCGGCGGCTGGTCGACCGGCTATTGCGGCCAGTCGCCGGAGCGGCTTAAGGCGCATATGCGCAACCAGCACAAGTTCGACCTCATCACCCTTCGCGCGCCGAAGGACGATCCCGAGGTCGGCGGCGACTATTACGGCCTGCCCTGGCCGTGCTGGGGCAAGCCGGAGCTGAAGCATCCGGGCTCGGCGATCCTCTACAACACCAACCTCCACGTGAAGGAGGGCGGCGGCACCTTCCGGGCCCGCTTCGGCACCGAGCGCAACGGCGCGACCCTGCTCGCCGAGGATTCCTTCTCGAAGGGCTCGGACCTGACGGACGGCTACCCCGAATTCACCTTCGGGGTGTTCAAGAAGCTCGGTTGGGACAAGGACCTGACCGAGGAGGAGCGCGCCACGATCCTCAAGATCGGCGGCGAGAAGCCCGACACCGTGAGCTGGGCGACCGACCTGTCGGGCGGCATCCAGCGCGTGTGCATGGAGCACGGCGTCTCGCCCTTCGGCAACGGCAAGGCCCGGGCCAACGCCTGGAACCTGCCCGACCCGGTGCCGGTCCACCGCGAGCCGATCTACTCGCCGCGGCCCGACCTCGTGGCGAAGTACCCGACCCGTCCCGACGAGCGGCAGCTGCGCGTGCCGAACATCGGCCTCACCGTCCAAAAGGCGGTGGTCGACAAGGGCATCGCCAAGGACTTCCCGATCATCCTCACCTCCGGCCGTCTGGTCGAGTACGAGGGTGGCGGCGAGGAGACCCGGTCGAACCCCTGGCTGGCCGAGCTGCAGCAGGACATGTTCGTCGAGATCAACACGGGCGACGCGGCCGAGCGCGGCATCAAGGACGGGCAGTTCGTCTGGGTCTACGGCCCGGAGAACAAGTCCAAGGCCAAGGTGAAGGCGCTGGTCACCGACCGCGTCGGCAAGGGCGTGGCCTTCATGCCGTTCCATTTCTCCGGGTGGTACCAGGGCAAGGACATGCGCGACTACTACCCGAAGGGCACCGACCCGGTGGTGCTCGGCGAGAGCGTGAACACCGTGACCACCTACGGCTTCGATCCTGTGACGGGCATGCAGGAAACGAAGTGCACCCTGTGCCAGATCGCAGCGGCCTGACGAGGAGCGACCCGAACCATGGCCCGGATGAAGTTCCTCTGCGACGCGGATCGCTGCATCGAGTGCAACGCCTGCGTCACCGCCTGTAAGAACGAGCACGAGGTGCCGTGGGGCATCAACCGTCGTCGCGTCGTGACGCTGAACGACGGCAAGCCCGGCGAGCGCTCGGTCTCGATGGCCTGCATGCACTGCACCGACGCGCCCTGCGCGGCGGTGTGCCCGGTGAACTGCTTCTACACCACCGCCGACGCGGTCGTCCTTCACTCGAAGGACATCTGCATCGGCTGCGGCTACTGCTTCTACGCCTGCCCGTTCGGCGCCCCGCAATACCCGCGGGTCGGCAACTTCGGCTCGCGCGGCAAGATGGACAAGTGCACCTACTGCTCGGGCGGCCCCGAGGCGGACTTCTCGACCGCCGAGTACGAGAAGTACGGCTCGAACCGCCTCGCCGAGGGGAAGCTGCCGCTTTGCGCCGAGATGTGCTCGACCAAGGCGCTGCTGGCGGGCGACGGCGAGATGATCGCCGAGATCTACAAGCAGCGGGTGATCAAGCGCGGCTACGGCTCCGGCGCCTGGGGCTGGAAGACGGCCTACCGCGAGACGGTCGCGATCTGATCCGGCGCCGCGGGCTTTTCCCCGCCCGCGGCACCCCACCAAAAAACGCCCGGAAAGGAACGCCGATGCGGCGGGCAACGACCCTTCTCAGCACTCTCCTCGTCGCCGTGACGCTGGGCGTCGCCGCGCCGGCTCTCGCGCAGAACCCGATCCAGGCCGACGGCGTGAACCCGATGGGTGCGCGGCCGACCGCGGATTCGGTCAACGAGGAGTTCCTGTTCAAGCAGGACTCCAAGATTCACGGCCGCATCTCGATCCCCGACGGCAAGGCCGCCAACCTGATCCAGCCGCAGGGCCGCGAGTACCAGAACTTTCGCGAAGGCTGGCTGCCGTGGATCGGCGCCATCGCCATCCTCGGCATGATCACCGCGCTCGGCCTGTTCTTCGTGTTCCGCGGCCGGATCATGATGGAGCACAGCCAGGAATCGGGGAAGAAGATCCTCCGGTTTAACGCCTTCGAGCGCTTCACTCACTGGATGACGGCGACCTGCTTCATCATACTGTCGCTGTCGGGCCTGAACTACATCTTCGGGAAGCGCCTGCTGATGCCGCTGATCGGCCCCGACGCCTTCGGCGCGCTGGCCCAATGGGCGAAGTACAGCCACATCTACCTCGCGTGGCCGTTCATGCTGGGCGTCGCCTTCATGTTCGTCCTGTGGATCAAGGACAACATCCCGAACAAGATCGACATCGCTTGGCTCAAGGCCGGCGGCGGCCTGATCGGCAAGGGGCACCCCCACGCCGCCCGGTTCAACGCCGGCCAGAAGGGCGTCTTCTGGATGGTCGCCGGGTTCGGCGCCGCCATGAGCGTCACCGGCCTGATGATGATCTTTCCGTTCGCGCTCACCGACATTAACGGGATGCAGCTGATGCAGGTGGTCCACTCGGTGATCGGCATCGTCTTCATCGCCGGCATCCTGGCCCACATCTATATCGGCTCGCTGGGCATGGAGGGCGCCTACGACGCCATGGGCAGCGGCAAGGTCGATCTCGCCTGGGCGCGCGCCCACCACGACCTCTGGGTCGAGCAGGAGCAGGCCCGCACCGCCAGCGGCCCGCAGCTCAAGGGCCATCCGGCGCCCGCCGAGTGATCGTAAGGGGCGGCGGAAACCTGCCGTCCCGACCCGCCGTTTTCGAACTGGAGCCAGTCGGCTCCCTCGGGAAGAACCGCCCCCATGAAAGCCTTTGCCGTCGCCGTGATCGCTGCCATCGCCCTCGGGGTGCTGGCGATGTTCGCGCTCAACAGCAGCCAGAAGCTCGCCTATCAGGCGTTCGCGACCTCCGGGGCGCGGGTGTCCGAGCCCGGCACCAACCTCGTCGGCCCACGCTGGAACGGCGCGCCGCGCCCCGACGAGTTCGAGTCCGAGCCGCACGGCAAGGCCGAGGGCGAGGGCTCGAGCCCGAAACGCTCGTAAGGCGCTCGTGACCTTCCCGACATTCGATCCGGCTCAGGAGAGCGCCCGATGACCTCGTCCTCCCTCGCCCGGCTTCTGGCGGCCGGCCTCGGCGCCTTCGCGCTCTCCGTCGGCCTCGCGGCGGCGCAGGATGCGGCGCCGGCCACGCCGCCGGCCCCCGCCGCGCCCGAGCCCGGCAAGCCGGCCAACCTGTGCCAGGAGCTGGTCGCCTTCGTGAAGCAGCCCGAGCCCGCCAAGGCCGCCGCCACGACGCCGCCGCAGCAGGCGACCGCCGTATCGAACCCCTCGGGCAAGACCGAGGGCGGCAAGCCGTCGGAGGCCGGCGGCACCGCCAGCCCCGCCGGCCTCAGCGGCACGGCAACCGCGGGCGGACCGAAATCGGAAGCCAACCGCCCGGCGGAAGCCAAGCCTGCGGACGCCAAGCCGGCGGACCCGCAGACGGCCGCGACCGTGCCGAACGCCGCGACCAACCCGGCCACCGACCCGCGCGCCCGCGCCAACGCCGAGGCCAAGGTGCCGCCGGGCCCCGGTACGCCCAGTCCCGGCCCGAAGCCGGACGCGGCCACGATCGAGAAGATCGAGACGGCCGCCGCCGCCAACGATCAGGCCACCTGCCGCGCCGCCGCCCGCTCGATGCGCGTCGCGGGCGTGGTCATGCCGCCGCCGCTGCTGGCGCTGTCGGCGCTGGATTTGAAGTATTTCCAGCAGCAGTAGTCGGACTTGAGGCTGCCGAAAGGGCTCCCTCCTCCCCCTTGCGGGGAGGAGGGAGGAGGGAGGAGGTGGGGGTCGGGCAGAAGGCACCGCTTCGCCTCGTCCTGAACCACCCCCACCCCTGACCCCTCCCCGCAAAGGGGAGGGGAAGCGGCGTCAACGCCGCCGTCCCCCCATCGCCAGAGCCGCGACCGTCGCCGCCACGCCGATCCCCAGCGCCGACGAGGCCAGCGGGTGGAGGCTCGCCCGCGTGTAGGCGCTGGTGCGCTGGACGTATCCCGGTTGGTCGCCGCGCTCTCGGCCGGCGTTGCGCGGGCGGTGCAGCGCGCCCTCGGGTTCGCGCGGCGGATCTTTCCGCTTCTGCATCGCGATGATCGCGGGCGCCAACTGGTCGAAGGCGCCCGGCGCGAACTCCTTGCCTGCCGTGAACAGCTTGCCGCCGCCGCCCACGACGATGTCGCGCACGGGATGCTCGGCGGCGTGCAGGATCGCCCGCGCCACCTCCTCCGGCGGGTAGACCGGCGGCGGCAGCATCGGCTCGCGGTCCATGTAGTTGCGGGCGCGCGCCGGCAGCGGCGTGTCGATGGAAGCAGGCTTGACCAAGGTCACCGAGACCGGCGCCCCTTCGGCGATCAGCTCCATGCGCAGGGTATCGGTGAAACCCTTCACCGCGTGCTTCGAGGCAGCGTAGAGCCCCTGGAACGGGAAGGCGAGGTCGGAAGCGATGCTGCCGACGTTGATCAAGGCGCCGCCCCGCGCCCGCAGATGCTCGGCGGCCACCAGCGAGCCGTTGACCGTGCCCCAGAAATTGGTGCGGATCAGCCGCTCGTGGTCCTCTTGCGAGATTTCCCGCAGCGGCCCGTAGACGGTGAGCCCGGCGACGTTCACCCAGCTGTCGATGCCCCCGAAGGTCGCCACCGCCCGCTCGGCGAGGTTCTCGATGTCGCGCCGCTCGCCGACATCGGCGACGACGGCGAGCGCGCGGGGCCCGATCTCGCGAACGATCTCGTCCAGCACCGCGCCGCTGCGGGCGGCGAGCACGACGCGGGCGCCGCGACCGGCGGCGCGACGGGCGGTGGCGAGGCCGATACCGCTGGAGGCCCCCGTCACGACCACGACCTGATCGCGCAATGGTTTCAGTCTCACGGGCGCATGTCCTCGCTCGGCGGGATCGTTCGGAATCTTGCCGGGGAACCGCCCCATCGCCGCCCCTGTTCCGGGCGATGCGGCGGCGCCACGCCGGTCGGCGCACGCAATCTCCGTTAACCATCGCTTCACCGTCCGACCCTAGCGGATCGGCGGACACGGCCGCGTGCGCCGTGACGGCCTCGAACCCCCCTCAGCAAAAGCCCAAACACCATGACCGCCGCGGACCTCGGCTCTGTCCTGTCGAACGCCGTCCTGCCTCATCTCGACATCTTCGGAGCCCTCGGGCTCTGCCTCGGCTTCACTTCGGGCATCATGCCTCGGCGCGACCTGATCCTCGCGGCGGCGGCCGCCTGCTCGGTCTGCTTCGCCCTGCATTACGGGCATCTGGGCGCCTATACCGGCACGGCGATGTGCGTGGTCTCGGCGATGCAGAGCCTCGTCGCCGCGCTCGCGATGGGGGAGGGCCGCCGCCCGGCCTGGATCGTGCCGCTGTTCGCCGGCTCCAGCCTGCTCGCCGCCGGTCTGACGCTCGCCACGTGGAACGGCTGGCCCTCGGCCTGCGCCGGCATCGGCGCGCTGCTCGCCACGCTCGCCCGGCTTCAGGTCTCACCGCAGGCGATGCGCCGGCTGTTCTTCGCCGCCTCGTCCTGCTGGGCCGCCCACAACTGGCTCGTCGGCTCGGTCTTCGGCCTGACCTGCGATTGCCTGACGCTCTCGGCGCTGGCCTTCGCCCTGCTGCGCGGCGCCAAGGCCCGCACCGCGAGCGTGCCGGCCACCGCCTAACGCAAGAGCCAGCGCAGCGAACGCCGAAGCGCCGGCGTCGCGTCGCGCTCGAACCAGGCGCCGTGGGCGAACAGCACCCGCTGCGGCGCGAGCGCGACGAGCGCCGCCGCTGCCCGCGAGGCGGCGCGGCCCCCGAGGCGCACGGCAAGCCGCAGGTAGATCGGCGCCCGGCCATCGGGCGCCGTCGCGCCTGCGAGCCGTAGCGGCAGCCGCAGGTGCCAGGGCAGTTTTCCAGGCTCCAGATTCAGCACGAGGTCGGTGAGGATCAGGCTGCGCGAGGCAACGTGGAAGAACGCGACCTCGCGGAAGCCGAGGCCGCCCGGCACCACGGTCTGGCGGATGTCGGCGGCCCAGTCTTCCGGGCTCTGTTCGTCGAGGTCGCGGTCGAGCCGCAGCTTCCCCGCCTCCACCTTGCGCCGCACCTGTCCGCGCTCGCGCAGCCCCGGCGCGGCCCATGTGGTCGCATCGGGGAAGCGCCGCTGCCACGTGGCCAAAAACATCCAGTGGGCGATGTTGGGCGCCACCAGATGGCGGATCGGCCCGATGGCCTCGATCGCGCGGGCCAGCGCCTCGTCGAACCGCGTCGGCGAGTGCAGCCAGACCGTGCCGTCGGAGAGCTTGATCACGCTCATCCGCACCGGCAGCGGCAACGGGCCGGAGAGCGGGCCGCTGTCGACGATCCAGAGATCGGACGCGACCGGCTTCAGGGTGTCGAGGGGCGGATAGGTGGTGTCGGTCAAGGCGGCGCCGTCGTGGTGGTTTCGCCGGTTGGGATGGACGCTCGCGGGGACGGCGTCCACAACATCGATTGATTTCGATCACCGACGGCCCGTTGGGCCGGCCCGTCCCATCCCTCCCCCTCATCCTGAGGTGCTCCGCCGAAGGCGGAGCCTCGAAGGAGGGCTCCAGGGATCGCTGAGACTTCTGGAGCCCTCCTTCGAGGCCCGTTTCGCGGGCACCTCGGGATGAGGGGGTTGGATGGGAGGAAAACGGATCGTCAGGGCGCGTCCGACGCCGCGGAGCCCTCGGCCAGCGGCCGGTTGGTGTTGGCGGCAGGCGCCAGTGCCTCGACGCGGTCGCGACCGCCCGCCTTGGCGGCGTAGAGGGCGAGGTCGGCGGCCTTGAGCAGGTCGTCGGCGGTCACGCCGAAGGCGCGGGTCGCGCCGTGCGCCGCGGTGGCGCCGACGCTGACGGCGAGATGCGCACCCTTCGACAGGCCGGGATGGGGCAGCGCGAGCCGCGCCACCGCGGCCCGGACCGCCTCGCCCGCCTCGACCGCCCCGGCGAGGTCGGCGCCGGGCAGGAAGGCGACGAACTCCTCGCCGCCGTAGCGGGCCGCGAGCCCGCCCCGGCTCTCGATCGCCGCGGCGAGCGCGCCCGCCACCGCGATGAGCGCGCCGTCGCCCGCCGGATGGCCGGCGGTGTCGTTGAACGGCTTGAAATGGTCGATGTCGAGCAGGAGCACGCCGAGCCACCCGCCCTCCTCGGCGCTCGCCTGCCAGGCCCGCTCGATGCAGTCGGAGAAGTGGCGGCGGTTGGCCAGCGCCGTCAGCGAATCGGTCTCGGACAGGATGGTGAGCCGCGCGTTGGCACGGGCCAGCGCCTCCGCCTGCAGCTTCTCGCGCAGGCTCAGCAGGAACAGGTTCTTGGCCTCCCATTCCCGCGAGTAGCCGAGCTTGAGCGGCACGATGATCAGGCCGGAGACGAGGAGCGGCAGCCCGGTCTGTCCCGGTCCGGCGAGATCGAAGGCGAGGATCAGGCCGGCATAGAGCGCGAGCGAGGCGGTGCAGTAGCCGACCACGTGCCGGAACGGCAGCGGCGCGATCAGCCCGACCACCAGCGGCACGAACGCGGCCAGCACGACGTAGGAATCGGTATGCGCGGGCGGCGCGAGGCGGGCGCTGTTGAGGACGATGGCCGTGTCCACGAGCCCCGTCGCGGAGGCCGCCGCGGTCATCCGCAGCATGGTCGGGCGCCCGCGCAGTGACAGAATCGCCAGGATCGCCACGGGGCAGAACACCCCCATGGTGAGCCAGAGCGGCACCCGGAACGCGTCGGGGCCGAACACGTCGTGGTCCATCACCAGGGACAGCACGTTGAACAACGCGAAGACGGCGAGCCAGGTCTGGACCGTAAAGCCGCTGCCGCGGGCGGTCTCGGCGCGGTATTGCGCTTCGAGCACGGGCGGCAGGCGCAGGCGATACCAGGGGCGGCGCAGACCGGCTTCGATCGAGGCGTGCATGACGTGCCGGGCAAGCGACCGATCGGCCTATCCCGCACGTGTCCGGCATTTTCGCGCGGCCGTAAAGAGGTACGGAAAAGCCTTCTCGCATCCGCACGAAAAACGGACAGCCGCTCAGGCGTCGCCGGAGACCGGATCGCCCGCCGCGCCGCAGCCGCGCTTGGCCGCCGCCCGGTTGAGCACGCCGAAGCGCAGAACCGCCTCCTCTAGGTAATCGACCGCCCGCACGAGGCCGCGCCGGGCCCGCTCGCGCTCCTCCGTATCCGCCTCCGCCGGCACCTCGGCGAGCGTCACGGCGGCGATGAGCACGCGGTCGCGCTCGTCCTCGATGCGCCGGTCGCGCTCGACATGGCCGCGGATGTCGGCGTCGAAGCCGGCGATCACCCGCCAGGGCAGGTCGTCCTTGGCGACAACGCCGGGAAAGGTCGCCGCGAGCCGCCGCGCCTCGGCGGCCGCCCCGCGCATCAGTTCCGCCATGCTCGCCGTCATCCGCTCCCCCACCACAACGTCCCGGCTGCCAACGATCGGTACCGCCGATGTTTCCGGGGTCCGGAGCGGGGCTTCGCACGATCACGGCGCCGCGATCTTATCGTGCCCGTGCCTTATTGCGTTCACAGTTGCACACAACTCAAACGACATGGCCCGGGCGGAGATTCGGGCTGAAAACAGTAATGGGGGCAAACATGACGGATTTCGAAGGGCTTCCGGCTTGGGCGCGGCGGCGGCTGATCCGCCGGTTCGAGCGCGGCGCCAGCGAGCGGATCCTGCGCTGGATGAGCCTGCCGGCGGCCGGACGCGGCGCGAGCAGCACCGTGGCGACCGCCCCGGACAACATCGTCGCCTTCGTGCCGCGCCCGGAGGCGGTGCCGGTCTACGAGCGCCCCCGCGTCGCGGCGGCGGGCTGAAGATCGAGGCATCCGCGCCCGCTCGACAAGCTGGGGGCATAGCCATCGAGCGGGCGCGGACGGCCGGCGCCCGGAAGCGGTCGGCACGGCTCAGCTAGGGCCGTCCCGCGCCGCGGACAGGGTGTCGTCGGTCAATTTCGGCGTCGGTCAGGTCCGGTGTTCGGAAAACCGCGCCGGCGGCTGCTTCGACGGCGACGGCGGAGGCATCGTGGTGCGGCGGACCAGTTCGCGGCGGGCGGCGCGCAGAACGGCGGCGCGCTGGGCGAGCTGTTCCACGAGGACGTGGCCGGGCTCGAACCGCGCCAGGGCCTGGGCCGCCTGATCCAGCGCCCTCGGGTCCGTGCCCCAGTGGAGCTGGTCTTCCGCCCCATGCAGGCACTCGCTGAAGCGGTCGGCTTCGTAGGTCATCGGCTCTCCCGCCACGCTCGATCCAGGGCCAACCGGGCCGGCCCCGTCGCGTTCCGGACACACCGGCTCACGAAAACGTGGGCATTGGTGCGGGCGCCCGCCCCGGAAGCGAAGCCGGCCACAGAATGGGCATAAGACTCGCATAGCTCCCGGAACGGAGGGGACGCGTTCGGCAGGCGCGATGTCCGGCCGAGGGCCCGCGCGACGACGCCGGGCAGACGCGAGGATCTTGGGGAATGCGCGTGACGGGATCGTTCGGGTTCGGTGCGGGGATGGCCGTGGGCCTCGCTGTCCTGACGGCGATGGGTGCCGCGACCGGGGCGCGGGCCGCCGACAGCGTGAGCGGCAAGGCGCGGGTGCTCAACGGCGACACGCTCGTCGTCGGCGGGCGGGTGATCGGGCTCTACGGCGTCGCCGCGCCGGGCCTCAAGCAGACCTGCCTCGACGGCAAGGCGCAGCCCTATGCCTGCGGCACGGTCGCGGCCAAGGCGCTCGCCGCCCACCTGCGCGAGGCCACCGTGACCTGCCGCGTGCGCGAGACCGACGGCTACGGCCGCGCCGTCTCGGTCTGCCTGCGCGACAAGGAAGACCTGAGCGCGTGGCTCGCCGAGAAGGGCCTCGCCATGGCCGACCGCCGCCGCGGGCAGGCGGCCTATGTCGGCGCCGAGACCCTGGCCTGGGGCAAGCGGCTCGGCCTGTGGGCGGGCTCGTTCGAGGACCCGACCAACCGCCCGCGCAGCGCCTACAGCCACACCAACGCGGTCGCCGACGCCGCCAAGCCCGAGGCGCGCTGACGGTCCGCTCCGCTGGCGCTGCCCGCGCGGCATGCGTTGACGCCGCGGCGGAGCATCGACCACAAGCCGGCATGTCCCCAACCCGCGCTCGCATCCTGGCCGTGACTTCCGGCGCGGTTCTCCTCGCGGGCCTCGGCGGCGCGATCGGCCATGCCGTCGCCTCGCGGGCCGGCGGCTCGAAGCTCAGGGCCTATGCCGAGGGCCGCGCGGGGGTCGTCGCGGCGCAATCCGGCAGCCTCGCCGACGGCTTCGTGATGCTGGCGGGCGATTCCCACGCCGAGCTGGCGCTGCCCGAGCCGTTCTCCTGCGGAAGGCGCGTGCTCAACGCGGGCGTCTCGGGCGCCAAGGCCGAGGACTACCTCGCCTTCCTCGACGCGCTCCACCTGAAGCACCGGCCCGCCGTCGTCGTCGTGACGCTCGGCACGAACCACCTCCTGCGCAAGCGCAACCCTTCGACCCGCGAGACCGGCGACCGCTACGAGGCCGACCTCGCCGCGATCGTGACGCGGCTGTCCGGCATGGCCGACCGCGTCGTGCTGGCCGCGGTGCCGCCGCTCGCGGCCACCGCCGACGGGTTCGACAGCGCGGGCGTCGCGGAGCTGACGAAGCGGCAGGCGGCCGTCTGCGCGCGCTTAGGCTGCGAGACCGCCGACCCCTATCGGTCCTATCGCGGCGAGGATTTCGGGATCGCCCGGCCCGAGACCACCACCGACGGCGTGCATCTGACCGAATACGCCACCGCCTACCGGGCGATCGACGGGCCGATCTGCCGCTAGAGCATCGGCCCGAAAGGTGGGAACCGGCCTTCGGAAAAAGCCGATGCGCTAGCGCCGGGGGCACGACGATTGCATCCGGCACTGGTCCAAATTTGCAACACCGGCTCGAAATCCACAGGCGACGCCCGGTCCTGCCGCCGATCGGCCATATCCGGCGCGTGAGCTCGAGCGGATCCGGCGCGAGCGGGCGGGGGCGAAGGGGCGCGAACCGCGCGGGCGCATCGGACTGAAGGGGCCTGACCACGAACCACCTCAGCGAGGATCGCCCATGTCGATCGAACAGGATTTCGGCTTCCGCTCCCGGCTGGTGCTGCACAAGCTCGGCCACGATCTCGGACGCAGCCTCGACGCCGACGGCGACGGCGACCTGCCGCCCTCCTGGCACGCCCTGATCGACGAGATCGGCGACCGGGCCGACCAGACGCTGACCCTGCGCCTCCACCGCAACGACGATCCGGCGCTCGGCCACGACAGCATCGTCTTCGACGACGACTAGCGCCTCGTCCCGGATATCGGATCCGGGACGAGGCGCTCGATTCTTGTGCCGCATCGTCTTTTTCCGAAAGCCGGTTCCCACCTTTCGGGACGATGCTGAGGCCTCGGCTTTCCTCGGCAAGCCGGCGGTTACCCTGTCGGACCGATGCCGGTTCGACGCCTTGTCGGCGGGCGGTCGCGGTGCCACCTAGAATCCTCGCGCGGGACGACGCCCGGTCCACCGGGCGCGAGCGGTGGTGCCCTCCGGGCAGGCTGCCGACGGCGCTAGGCCTCAGGAGTGATGACCACGATGCGTACGATTTCCGCCGTCCTCCTGCTCGCCGGGCTGATCGGAGCCGGGGCCGCGCAGGCCCAGGGGACCGCTGACACCCGGCTCACCCCGTCGGGCCGCAGCGTCACCGCCACGGGCCAGACCAAGCCGCCCGCCCCCGCCGCCGTGGGGGCCGCCGCGCCGGGTCAGCCGGGGCAGCTCTCGGCGGCCTCGCAGGAGCAGATGCTGAAGGCGCAGCGCGCCGCCCGCGAGCGCGACAAGGCTTGGGACGCCAAGATGAACCGCACCATGGGCTCGATCTGCAAAGGCTGCTGACCGGCCGATGATCCGGTTCGAGGGCGTCACCAAGCGCTATCCCGGCGCCGACCGCCCGTCCGTCGCCGGCCTCGACCTCACCGTGGACGAGGGCACGACCTGCGCCCTGATCGGCCCGTCGGGCTGCGGCAAGTCCACGACGCTCAGGATGGTCAACCGCCTCGTCGAGCCCGATGCCGGGCGGGTGTGGGTGGCGGGGCGCGACGTCTCGGAGATCGATCCGACGGGCCTGCGCCGGGGCATCGGCTACGTGCTCCAGGGCGTCGGGCTGTTTCCCCACCGCAGCGTGGCCGAGAACGTCGCCACCGTGCCGGGGCTGCTCGGGTGGAAGCGGGGGCGGATCGGGCCCCGCGTCGATGAGATGCTCGATCTCGTCGGCCTCGATCCTACCCGATACGCACATCGCAAACCGGCTGAATTGTCGGGCGGACAGCGCCAGCGCGTCGGCGTCGCCCGGGCGCTCGCCGCCGACCCGGCGATCCTGCTGATGGACGAGCCGTTCGGCGCCGTCGATCCGGTCGCCCGCGACCGGCTGCAGGAGGAGATCGGCGCGATCCTCAAGCGCCTGCGCAAGACCGTGATCCTCGTGACCCACGACATCGGCGAGGCGTTGCGGATGGGCGACACCGTGGCACTGATGCGCGACGGCCGGCTCGTCCAAGCCGACACCCCGGAGCGCCTGCTCGCCGCCCCGGCGGATGCGTTCGTCGAGAATTTTTTGGGCGGGTCGCGGGCGCTGCGGCGGCTGGAGCGGCTGCGGGTGCGCGACCTCGCGGGCCCGGAGCCGGCGCCCCCTCCCCTGCCGGAGATCGCGCCGGAGGCGAGCCTGCGCGAGGCGCTCGACCGGATGCTGGCGACCGGGGCGACGCGGCTCGCCGCTGGAGGGAGCAGCCTCAGCCTGGACGCGGTCCGCGAGGCCGCCCGGCTGCCCGAACCTTGAGAAGACTTAGCGCTTGGGCTTCTTCTTGGGGTCGCGGTTGCCCGCGGCGCGGATCAGGCCGGCGAGCCCCGATTCGATCACCGCTTCCGCCGCGTCGGAGGGCGAGAACCAGCGCGCCTCACGCTGGCCGCGCTCGGGAAACTTCTTCAGCAGCTTGCGCACGTCGAGGGGGAAGACTGTGACCTGGCAGAGGACCGCGTCGCGGTTCTTCAGCCGCTTCTCGTAGAGGTAGAAGCCGATCGGGCGCTTGCCGACATGGCCGACGATGCCGGCCTCCTCGTAGGCCTCGCGGGCGGCCGCCTCGAAGGGCTTCCGACCCTTCATCGGCCAGCCCTTGGGAATGATCCAGCGGCGGGTCTCGCGGGATGTCACGAGCAGCACTTCGGTCCCGCCCTCGGCGGTCCGGCGCATCGGCAGAACGCCGACCTGGGCACGCGCTTCGCGGCTGCTCTCGATCGGACCGGCCGTCATGATCGTGCAACGTCCCGCGGCCCGCGCGGTTCGCGCCGGCCGCCTTCCCGCGTGTCCATCCCCATGGAGAGGAGACAAGGACCGCGGTGTTTGACGCCTTGATGACAGGCCGGCACGACGTTGCCCCCGAACAAGTGCACCACCACTTGCGTCGCCCTTGCACCGCATCGCAGCGAGAGGCGACGTGCTCCCCTAACGGAAGCGGGGGAACGGGCTCAAGAGAAAATGATCCGGCAAAGCATCTCGGACCGGATTCGTCGCAGGGTTTGTCAGGCGGGCCGCCTGCAACGGGCGGGCGGCCCCGGATTCATACGGCGCCACGCCGCTCGCGGGCGCGATCCAGGACGTGCCGGATTCAACCGGAGAGCGTTCCGGGGCCGGATCGCGAACAGATCGGCGAAAGCGTCGCCCACGCGCCTGTGATGCGTGGTCGACTGTCAACGAAACTTGACAGGCCTAGCTACCGGATTCGACGGCGCACCGCCTCCCTGCATCGTCCAACCTTCAGGGCGCTCTTCGCGGAGCGCGCTTTTTTTTGCGCGGTCGGCGGCGTTCGACGGGATGCCCGGTTGTCGGGGAGAACGCATGTCCCCTCCCCCTTGTGGGGAGGGGTTCGGGGTGGGGGTCGGGCAGGAGGCACCGGAACGCCTCATCCTGAACCACCCCCACCTCCTACCTCCTCCCCACCCAGATCAGGCCTGCCTGATCTGGGCAAGCAAGGTACAGATCTCGGGCAAGCCCGAGATCTGGGGGAGGAGAGGCGCAGCGGCGACCGGCGCGATAGCAGGGAGACGGCGGAAAAATCAGCCGCTGGTGCTGAGGTTCTCGATCAGCGCGTTGAGGTCGGCGCGCATCGCCTGAATTTCCGGCTCGGACATGTTGAGCTGGCACATCACCGACTGGCGCACGGCGACCGCCTGGGCGCGCAGGGCCCGGCCCTCCTCGGTGAGCGAGATCTCGACCTCGCGCTCGTCGGATTGGCGGCGGCTGCGGCTGAGGAAGCCGCTGGCTTCCAGGCGCTTGAGCACCGGGGTCAGCGTGCCGGAATCGAGGCGCAGGCGCCGGCCGATCTCCGAAACGGTGATGCCGTCGCTCTCCCACAGCACCAGCAGCACGAGGTATTGCGGATAGGTCAGGCCCATCCGCTCCAGCATCGGCCGGTACGACTTCGTCATCCGGTGGGCGGCAGCGTAGAGCGCGTAGCAGAGCTGGTTGTCGAGGAGCAACGGGTCCTTCAGGACCGCCTCCGTCTCCTTGGGAGCATTCACGACGCACACCATGTCGTTCGCTAAAGCCTTTCGACCGGCAGCGTGACCGGGGCAAATGCCTCCACGGCGACGGACCGGACCCAATCACGCCGAACATACGATAACGGAGGACAGACCGGAGGGTACAGGTTCAATCGTCCCATGCCCGCCTTTCCCCGGACTTTCATCCGGTTCAGGCCGTATCATCCGCCATCGACGGCTAATATGCAAAAAGGCGGCCTTTCGGCCGCCTTCCCGCGTCGTTCGACTGTCGGACGATCCGATCAGGCGACGTCGGCCACGACCTGGGTCGGGCCGGAATCCTTGCCGCGGGCATCGACGTCGCGATCCACGAACTCGATCACGGCGAGCGGGGCGTTGTCGCCGTAGCGGAAGCCGGCCTTCATGATGCGGCAATAGCCGCCCGGACGCGACTGGTAGCGCGGGCCGAGCACCGTGAAGAGCTTCTTGACCATGTCGGCGTCGCGGATCTGCGCCATGGCGAGACGGCGGGCGTGGACGCTGTCGGTGCGGCCGAGCGAGATCAGCTTCTCGACGACCGGACGCAGGTCCTTGGCCTTCGGCAGGGTGGTGACGATCTGCTCGTGCTTGATCAGCGCGGCGGACATGTTGGCGAACATCGCCTTGCGATGCTCGGCAGTGCGGTTGAAGCGGCGACCGCGGTAAGCGTGACGCATGTTGGCTTTTCCTTCTCAGTCACGGTCGCCGTGCCACGGAACGACCATGTGCCCCGCAGGGCTGTTCTCGAAATCCGCTTGACCCCGCGGCGGGATTCCAACCCAGAAACCCTCATCCTAAGGTGCCGCGTGAGCGGCCTCGAAGGAGGGCTCCAGAGATCACTGCGCGCACTGGAGGCCTCCTTCGAGGCCTCCGCTACGCTCCGGCACCTCAGGATGAGGGCGGAGCGTAGGAAGCGCGGCTCAATAATGCTCTTCGAAGCGCTTGGCGAGATCTTCGATGTTCTCCGGCGGCCAGCCGGGGACGTCCATGCCGAGGTGCAGGCCCATGCCGGCGAGCACTTCCTTGATCTCGTTGAGCGACTTGCGGCCGAAGTTCGGGGTGCGCAGCATCTCGCCCTCGGACTTCTGGATGAGGTCGCCGATATAGACGATGTTGTCGTTCTTCAGGCAGTTCGCCGAACGGACCGACAGCTCCAGCTCGTCGACCTTCTTGAGCAGCGCCGGGTTGAAGGGCAGCTGCGGCGCGAGCGGCGCGGCCTCTTCCTTGCGGGGCTCCTCGAAGTTCACGAACACCTGGAGCTGATCCTGGATGATGCGCGCGGCGTAGGCGAGCGCATCCTCCGGCGAGATCGCGCCGTTGGTCTCGACCGTCATGGTCAGCTTGTCCTTGTCGAGATCCTGGCCCTCGCGGGTGGTCTCGACGCGGTAGCTGACCTTGGTCACCGGCGAGTAGAGCGCATCGACCGGGATCAGGCCGATCGGCGCATCCTCGGGGCGGTTGCGCTCGGCCGGGACGTAGCCCTTGCCGGTGGCGACGGTGAATTCCATGCGGATCTCGGCGCCGTCGTCCAGCGTGCAGATCACGAGGTCGGGGTTCAGAACCTGCACGTCGCCGGTGACGGCGATGTCGCCCGCGGTGACGAGGCCGGGGCCGGTCTTGCGCAGGGTCATGCGCTTCGGGGTATCGGTCTGCGAGCGCAGCGCGATCGTCTTGATGTTGAGGACGATGTCGGTCACGTCCTCGCGCACGCCGGGGATCGAGGAGAACTCGTGCAGCACGCCGTCGATCTGGACGGAGGTGACGGCGGCGCCCTGAAGCGAGGAGAGCAGCACGCGGCGGAGCGAGTTGCCGAGCGTCGTGCCGAAGCCGCGCTCCAGCGGCTCGGCCACCACGGTGGCGACCCGCTTGGGATCGTCGCCGGCCGACACCTGAAGCTTGTTCGGCTTGATCAGCTCTTGCCAGTTCTTCTGAATGACCACGGTCCTACCTCTCACCAAACCCGCGCCGTCGGCGTCCCGAAAGCGCTTCGGCCGGCCGGGCGCGCCGCTGGGGCGCCCGGCCGGTCCCTGAAACTTTTTTTCAGCTTTCGCCGCCGACCCAGAGGACGGGGACGAAGCTGTAGCCCGCGCCGTCGCGGGCAACGTGCCCGAGAGCCGGGAATTCGAGATGCGAGCCGGCGATCAGGCTCTTCTCGCTGGCGACTTCTTCGAACACGCGCTTGCGGGTCGCCCGCGCCTGCTCGCCATCGACGTCGAAGGCGACGCCGGCCTCGGGCTGCTTGAACTGGATCGCCGGCATGTGCACCACATCGGTCCACATGAAGAGCGACTTGTCCCCAGACACGATCCGCATGCCGCAATGGCCGGGGGTGTGGCCGGGCAGCGGCACGGCGGTGACGCCGGGCACCAGTTCGCCGCCCTCGTGCTTGCGCAGGCGCGAACCGTACGGCGCGACCGCCTTGCGGGCGTTCTCGAAATACGGCTTGGCCTCGTCGGGGGCGCGGGAGAGCGCCTCGTCGGGCAGCCAGTGGGCGGCCTCGTCGGCATGCACCACGAGTTCCGCGTTGGCGTAGGCCACCGAGCCGTCCTGCTTCACCAGCCCGCCCGCATGGTCGGGGTGGAGATGGGTCAGCAGCACCGTCTCGATCTCGTCGGGCTTCACGCCGGCGAGCGCGAGGGCGGCGGGCACCCGGCCCATCGTCTCGGGGCCGAAATGGCCGTAGCCCGAATCGATCAGCACAGGCTTGCGGCCGGCGCCGGTGATCAGGAACGCGTTGAGCGTGACGACCGGAGCCTCGGGCCGGAAGCCCGCGCGCTGGAGCGCGCCGGCCTCCTCCTTCGCGATGCCCGTGACGAGATCGAGCGAGCCCTGGAACCAGCCGTCGTTGAGCGCCGTGACCGTGAGGTCGCCGACATTCCACCGCAGCACGCCGGGAAGGGGCTTGTTCGAACCGTCCGCCATGGGCTTCTCCGTTTCGTCGGGTTCCTGGATCAGACGCGGCGGCGCTTGCGCGGGCGGCAGCCGTTGTGCGGGATCGAGGTCACGTCGCGGATCGAGGTGACGGTGAAGCCCGCCGCCTGGAGCGCGCGCAGCGCCGACTCACGGCCCGAACCGGGGCCCGACACCTCGACCTCAAGGGTGCGCATGCCGTGCTCGGAGGCCTTGCGGGCGGCGTCCTCGGCGGCGACCTGGGCGGCGTACGGGGTCGACTTGCGCGAGCCCTTGAAGCCCATGGCGCCCGCGGACGACCACGAGATCGTGTTGCCCTGGGCGTCGGTGATGGTGATCATCGTGTTGTTGAACGAGGCAGCGACGTGCGCCACGCCCGAGACGATGTTCTTGCGTTCGCGCCGGCGGACGCGGGTCGGTTCCTTAGCCATCTTTTCGCTTTCGTCCTTCAATCACGCCCGTAACACCAGGCGCTCGGGATTCTTTTGGGAGTTGGGCTCGGCTGCTATGCAGGACCGCCCCGCCTGAACGTCTGCGCCGAGGGACACCCGGCGCGACGGAAAGAAGGCCGAGCGAAGCACGGCCTTCCAATCGCAAATTATTTCTTCTTGCCGGCGATCGGCTTCGCCTTGCCCTTGCGGGTGCGGGCGTTGGTGTGGGTGCGCTGGCCGCGGACCGGGAGCTGCTTGCGGTGACGCAGGCCGCGGTAGCAGCCGAGGTCCATCAGGCGCTTGATGTTCATCGACACGTCGCGGCGCAGGTCGCCCTCGACCATGTAGTCGCGGTCGATGGTCTCGCGGATCTGGAGCACCTCGGCGTCGGTGAGCTGGTTCACGCGGCGCTCGGCCGGGATGCCGACCTTCTCGGTGATCTCCTCGGCCTTCTTCGGGCCGATGCCGTGGATGTACTGGAGCGCGATGACGACGCGCTTGGCGGTCGGGATGTTGACGCCTGCGATACGGGCCAAGAGAACTTCTCCATGTGGCGGGGCGGAGCCCGCCTGCGGGGATGACGGCGCGCGTCCGGTGGAGGCCGGCCCCTGCGCACCCGCCCGAAACGACAAATCGGCCCGCCAGCGACCTCAGCGAGGCGCTTTCGGACCACATCCCGTTTGGACGAAGGGGGCCCGCCTAGCGCAGGCAGACCCCCTTGTCAACGATACCATAAGGATTTGTGCGGAACGGTCTTACGAAACCGCCTTCTCGCGGAACCCGTCGAGCAGGCCCACGACCTCGCCGGTCACGGTATCGATCGGCTGCATGCCGTCGATCTTCCGCAGGAGGCCGGTGCCGGCATAGTAGTCGGACAGCGGCGCGGTCTGGGTCTTGTAGGCGTCGAGGCGGGTCTTGAAAACCTCCGGCGTGTCGTCCTTGCGCACCGGCTGGCCGCGGGCCGCGGTCTCCTCGGCGCGCTTGGCGATGCGGCCGACCAGGGCGTTCTCGTCCACCACGAACTCGACGACAGTGTCGAGCGCGATGCCCTTCTCGGCGAGCATCTTGTCCAGCGCACGCGCCTGCTCGACGGTGCGGGGGAAGCCGTCGAGGATGAAGCCGCGCTTGGCGTCGGCCTCCTCGACGCGGTCGGCGACGATGCCGACCACCACCGCGTCCGGCACGAGGCCGCCGCTCTCCATGATGGACTTGGCTTCCAGGCCGACCGGCGTACCGGCAGCGACCGCGGCACGCAGCATGTCACCCGTCGAGAGCTGCGGAATGCCGTAGCGCTCCACGATACGCTCGGACTGGGTGCCCTTTCCCGCTCCCGGCGGTCCGAGCAGGATGATCCGCATGGCGTCTCCTCGTCATCAGGGCCCGGCGCCGGGCTCGTTCTTCACTGTGGGCGCCCCTTATGGACGGGCGCCCCGATCGCATCGACGTTGATGCGAGAATTCGCGCGGCCCGTCCACCGAACCTTTTGCCGAGAGATGACGATTCAGCGACGTCGTGGCGCGCCGGCGGAGGCGCCGCGCAGCTTCGCCTTCTTCACGATGCCCTCGTACTGGTGCGCCATCAGGTGCCCGTGGATCTGGGCGACCGTGTCCATGGTGACCGAGACCACGATCAGCAGCGAGGTGCCGCCGAAGCCGAGGGCGGCCGAGGTGTAGGAGGCGACGATCTCCGGCACGAGGCAGACGAAGGTGAGGTAGGCCGCGCCGATCACGGTGATGCGGGTCAGCACCTTGTCGATGAAGGCGGCGGTGCGCTCGCCGGGGCGGATGCCGGGGATGAAGCCGCCCTGCTTCTTCAGGTTGTCGGCGGTCTCCTGCGGGTTGAAGACCACGGCCGTGTAGAAGAACGTGAAGAAGATGATCATCGCGGCGTAGGCCAGCATGTAGAGCGGCCGGCCGTGGCCGAGATAGGTCGTCAGCGTGCCCAGGATGCCGGTCGAGCCCTGGTTGGCCGAGAAGCTCGCGATCGTGGTCGGCAGCAGCAGCAGCGACGAGGCGAAGATCGGCGGGATGACGCCCGAGGTGTTGAGCTTGAGCGGCAGGAACGAGGACTGGCCCTCATACATGCGGTTGCCGACCTGGCGCTTCGGGTAGTTGATCAGGAGGCGACGCTGGGCGCGCTCCATGAACACGATGAAGTAGACGAGGCCGACCGCGGCCACGCCCGCGCCGAGCAGCACGGCGGGCGAGAGCGCACCGGTGCGGGTGAGTTCGAGCGCGCCGAAGATCGAGGCCGGCAGGTGGGCGACGATGCCGGCGAAGATGATGAGCGAGGAGCCGTTGCCGATGCCCCGCGCGGTGATCTGCTCGCCGATCCACATCAGGAACAGCGTGCCGCCGGTGAGCGTGACGACGGTGGAGAGGATGAAGAACGGACCCGGGTTGATCACCGCGTTCGAGCCCTGCAGGCCGAAGGCGATGCCCCAGGACTGGACCAGCGCCAGCACCACGGTGAGGTAGCGGGTGTACTGGTTGATGACCTTGCGGCCGGACTCGCCCTCCTTCTTCAGCGCCTCCAGGCTCGGCACCACCGAGGTGAGGAGCTGAACGATGATCGAGGCCGAGATGTAGGGCATGATGTTAAGCGCGAAGACCGCCATGCGCTCGACCGCGCCGCCCGAGAACATGTTGAACAGACCGAGCACGCCGCCCGCCTGGTTCTGGAAGTTCCGCGCGAACTGCTCCGGATCGATGCCCGGAATCGGGATGTAGGTGCCCAGCCGGAACACGATGAGCGCGCCCAGGGTGAACCAGATGCGCTTCTTGAGCTCGTCGGCCTTGGCGATGGCGCCGAAGTTCAGGTTTGCGGCGAGCTGCTCGGCGGCTGAGGCCATGTCATCAATCCCGGAGAATTGCCGTCGGGACGCGTCTGGGCGGTCCCTGAAAGCGGAAGCGGCGGCCGCGTGCGAGCACGGGCCGCCGCTTCGGCGTTGGATTTAAGGGTCGGCTCAGGCCGACGCAACCGCGTCCTTCGGCGTGCCGCGATGGGCCGCGCCCGCAGCGTAGGCCGTGGTGACCGAGCCGCCGGCCTTCTCGACGGCCTCGACGGCCGACTTGGAGGCGCGGGTGACTTCGAAGCTGAGCTTCGCCGTCAGCTCGCCGACGCCGAGCAGCTTCACGCCGTCGCGGGGGCGGGAGATGATCCCGGCCTTGATCAGCGCCTCGACCGTCACGGTGGCGTTGGCGTCGAGCCGACCCGCATCCACCGCCTGCTGGACGCGACCGAGGTTCACCTCGTTCAGGTCGTGGGCGTGGATGTTGTTGAAGCCGCGCTTCGGCAGGCGACGGTGGAGCGGCATCTGACCGCCCTCGAAGCCCTTGATGGACACGCCGGTGCGGGCCTTCTGACCCTTCACGCCGCGGCCCGCGGTCTTACCCTTACCGGAGCCGATGCCCCGGCCGACGCGCATGCGGGCCTTGGTGGCGCCCTCATTGTCGCGGATTTCGTTGAGCTTCATGGTTAAGCCCTCCTCACGCCGCGGCGTCGTCGAGGACGCGCACGAGATGCGCGACCTTGCGGATCATGCCGCGCACCGAGGGAGTGTCCTCCAGCTCGGAAACGCGGTGCAGCTTGTTCAGCTTGAGGCCGATCAGCGTCGCGCGCTGGGAGGCCTCGCGGCGGATCGGCGAACCGATCTGCTCGACGCGGACAGTCTTGGTAGCCATGCTGTCCTCCCCTTACGCCACGGCGGCTTCGGAGGTGTCGGCCGGATCCGCGTCGCGGCGGCGCGACTGGATGGCGGAGACCTTGAGACCACGACGGGCCGCGACGGCGCGCGGGCTGTCCTCGTTCTTGAGCGCGTCGAAGGTGGCGCGCACGAGGTTGTAGGGGTTCGACGAGCCGAGGCTCTTGGCCACCACGTCCTGCATGCCGAGCGTCTCGAACACGGCGCGCATCGGGCCGCCGGCGATGATGCCGGTCCCCTGCGGGGCCGCACGGAGGATCACCTTGCCGGCACCGTGACGACCGTTGACGTCGTGGTGCAGGGTGCGGCCCTCGCGAAGCGACACGCGGATCAGACCGCGCTTGGCGGCTTCCGTCGCCTTGCGGATCGCCTCCGGCACCTCACGGGCCTTGCCGTGGCCGAAGCCGACGCGGCCCTTCTGGTCGCCGACGACGACGAGCGCCGCGAAGCCGAAGCGACGGCCACCCTTCACCACCTTGGCGACGCGGTTGATGTGGACGAGCTTGTCCACGAACTCGCTGTCGCGCTCCTCGCGGTCGTCGCGGCGACGACCCTCGCGTTCACGTGCCATGCTTTTTTCCCGTTATCTCACTGGCGCGGATCGGAAAGACCCGCTCGCTCGATGATTCCCCTCCCCCTTGCGGGGAGGGGTTAGGGGTGGGGGTAGTTCAGGAGGCACCGGAGCGCCTCATCCTGATCGACCCCCGCCTCCGGCTCCTCCCCGCAAGGGGGAGGAGAGGTGCCTCAGAAGTCCAGGCCACCCTCGCGGGCGGCGTCGGCGAGAGCCTTGACGCGGCCGTGGAAGATGTAGCCCGAGCGGTCGAAGACGACCTTGGTGACGCCCGCGGCCTTGGCGCGCTCGGCGACGAGCTTGCCCACGGCCTCGGCCGCCGCCTTGTCGGCACCGGTCTTGAGGCTGGCGCGCAGGTCCTTGTCGAGGCTCGACGCGGCGGCGAGCGTGCGGCCCGCGGCGTCGTCGATGACCTGGACGTAGATCTGCTTGGACGAGCGGAACACCGACAGCCGCGGACGGCCGTTGGCGGTGGCTTTAAGGGCCCGACGGACCCGCGCCTTGCGGCGCAGGAGGGCTTCGTTCTTGTTCGACATGAATCGCCCTCCTTACTTCTTCTTGCCTTCCTTGCGGAAGATGAACTCGCCAGCGTACTTGACGCCCTTGCCCTTGTAGGGCTCGGGGCCGCGATACTCGCGAATCTCCGCCGCGACCTGACCGACGCGCTGCCGGTCGATGCCCGAGATCACGATCTCCGTGGGCTTGGGCGTCACGATGGTGATGCCGGCCGGGATCTCGTACTCGATGTCGTGGCTGTAGCCGAGCGACAGCTTGAGGGCCTTGCCGGCCATCGCCGCGCGGTAACCCACGCCGGTGATCTCCAGCTTCTTCTCGAAGCCCTTGGAGACGCCCTCGACGAGATTGGCGACCTGAGCGCGCGAGGTGCCCCACAGGGAGCGCGCGACCTTGGACTGGTCCTTGGGCTGCACCGAGACGGCGCCGTCCTTGAACTCGACGTTCACCTGGGGCGGGACGACGAACTGGAGTTCGCCCTTCGAGCCCTTCATCTTGACCGTCTGACCCGTGACCGTGGCGGTGACGCCACTGGGAACGGGGACGGGCTTCTTGCCTACGCGAGACATGGAGCTGTCCTCCGGATCAGAACACTTTGCAGAGCACTTCACCGCCGACGTTGCGCTCGCGCGCCTCGTGGTCGGCCATGACGCCCTGCGGGGTGGAGACGATGGTGACGCCGAGGCCGTCGGCGACGCGCGGCAGCTCGCCGACGGACGAGTAGACGCGGCGGCCGGGCTTCGACACGCGCTTGATCTCCCGGATGACCGGGCGACCGTCGTAGTACTTGAGTTCGATCGCGAACTCGGTGCGGCCGTTGCCGAGGTCCTGCACCGCGTAGTCGCGGATGTAGCCCTCGGACTTCAGCACGTCGAGGACCGAGGCGCGCAGGCGCGAGCCGGGGGTCTGGACGACGTTGCGACGGCGCGACTGGCCGTTGCGGATGCGGGTGAGCATGTCACCCACGGGATCGTTCACCATGGATGCCTCCCCTTACCAGCTGGACTTCACGAGACCCGGGATCAGACCCCGGTTGCCGAGATCCCGCAGGGCGACGCGCGAGACGCCGAGCTTGCGGTAATAGGCGCGCGGGCGGCCGGTCATCTCGCAGCGGTTGCGAATGCGGGTGGCCGACGAGTTGCGCGGCAGCTCGGCGAGCTTGAGGCGCGCCTCGAAGCGCTCCTCCATCTCGCGGGACTCGTCGTTGGCGATGGCAAGCAGGGCCTTGCGCTTCTCGGCGAAGCGCTTGACCAGCTCCTTGCGGTGGTTGTTCTTCTCGACTGAGCTCTTCTTAGCCATGTCTTTCTCCAGTGTCCGCGTCTAAGCGGCGTCTTGCGCCGCTTACTGCCGGAACGGGAACTTGAAGTGGGCGAGGAGCGCCTTGGCCTCTTCGTCCGTGGTGGCACTCGTCTGGACGACGATGTCCATGCCCCAGGTCTGCTCCGCCTTGTCGTAGGAGATCTCCGGGAACACGAGGTGCTCCTTGAGGCCCATGGCGTAGTTGCCGCGGCCGTCGAAGGAGCGCGGGTTCAGGCCGCGGAAGTCGCGAACGCGCGGCAGCGCGATCGTGACGAGGCGGTCCATGAACTCGTACATGCGGGCCTTGCGCAGGGTCACCTTGCAGCCGATCGGCATGCCCTCGCGGACCTTGAAGGTCGCGATCGCCTTGCGGGCGCGGGTGATGACCGGCTTCTGGCCGGCGATCAGGGCGAGGTCGCCCGCCGCCACGGTGGCCTTCTTGGAATCGGCGGTGGACTCGCCGACGCCCATGTTGATGACGATCTTCTCGATCTGCGGCACCTGCATCGGGTTCTTGTACCCGAACTGCTCGATGAGCTTCTGCCGGACGACCTCGTCGTAGTGCTTGCGCAGACGCGGGACGTAGGCGTTCTTGTCGGCCTCAGCCATCGATCTGATCCCCCGTCGTCTTGGCGAAGCGGACCTTGCGGCCGTCATCGAGGATGCGGAAACCCACGCGGGTCGGCTTGCCGTTGGCGTCCTGGACCGCGATGTTCGAGAGTTGGATGGCGGCCTCCTTGGAGATGATGCCGCCTTCCTGGGTCTGGCTCTGCTTCTGGTGCTTCTTCACGAGGTTGACCCCGCGCACGAAGGCCTTGCCCTCCTTCGGCAGCACCTGGATGACCTCGCCGGAGCGACCCGAGTCGCGGCCGGTGAGGACGACGACCGTGTCGCCCTTCTTGATCTTGGCAGCCATCACAGCACCTCAGGAGCGAGCGAGATGATCTTCATGTGGTTGCGGGCGCGCAGCTCGCGCGGCACCGGCCCGAAGATGCGGGTGCCGACCGGCTCCTTCTGATTGTTGATCAGGACGGCGGCATTCTTGTCGAAGCGGATGACGGAGCCGTCGGCGCGCTTCACGTCCTTGGCGGTTCGCACGACGACCGCCTTCATGACGTCGCCCTTCTTCACGCGGCCGCGCGGGATCGCCTCCTTGACGGAGACGACGATGATGTCGCCGACGCCGGCATACTTGCGCTTGGAGCCGCCGAGCACCTTGATGCACATCACGCGGCGCGCACCCGAATTGTCGGCGACGTCCAGATTCGTCTGCATCTGGATCACGGGAGTGACCTTTCCTTGTTTCAGGCGGGTTTCCGCACGCGGACGGTATTGCCCGGCGGACGACGCCTGATGGGGATCTGACGTCCCCGGATGTAACGAACCGCGCCACGGCGTCGTTAAAACGCCGGCGCGGTCACCGCGTGTGCAAGGGTGAGAAAACCCCGGCCGAATGTCGCGAAGACCGGCCGCTTACACCGGTCTGAGGGGGAGCGCAAGGCGGGACGCGCAGATCACGCCGCCGTTTCGCGCGACCTCGGGCGTCCCGCGCCGTCATTGCGAGGCGAAGCCGAAACAATCCAGGGCTCCGCATTGGCCGGAGGGGTGCGACGCAGCCGATCAGCGTGACAAGGCTCGAACGTTTCCGCCCTTTCCGGCAGCGTGGCGCCCTGGATTGCTTCGGCTCCGCCTCGCAATGACGATGCGGGTCGAAGATTCGGAGCGATCAACCGGATATGCGCCTCGTCGGCCTGACGCGTTGGCAATCGGACCCGCTGGGCGCATAGTCCCGGCATGTCCGGCCGAAGCCACACCATCAGGCGAGACGGGTCTTGGCCCGAGCGACGCTCGGCGCCACCGGCGGCGTTCCGTGAACTCGACCGCGTCCGCACGCTGGAAGTCGTCGCGGGCGAGGACGGCGAGACCATACCCGTGGGCAGCGAAGGGACCGTCGTCGCCGTCTGGAACGGCGGCGAGGCCTTCGACGTCGAGTTCATGCGGCCGGTCGAGACCCTGGCGGCGATCCTGCCGACGGCGTTGCAGTTGGTCGAGCGCAAAGACGGGTGATCGGGCCGGCGCCGATCCCGACGCGGTTCGTGATCGAGGACGCCAAGGTCCGCGCGTATCTCCTCGACCCGAGTCACGTGGAGGGCGGCGCCAAATGCGCCTTCCTCGTCAGCGTCGGCTTCTCCATCGACGATCCGGAGCCCCTGAAGCAGGCGCTCCTGCGTCATCCAACGTCTGATGGCCTGATACGCACCGTCGTCACGCCGTTCGGGCGCCGGTTTCACTTCGACGGCCCCCTCCCCTGCCCCGGCGGAGCTTTTGCGAATGTCCGGACCGTCTGGCAGGTGGACCGCGACCCGTCGGCGGACATCGCCCGGTTCATCACGCTCAAGCCGCTGCCGAAGCCCACTCGATGACGGAGTTCGAACCGGCATGCCGCGCCGCCGAGGGCGCGAGGAACAGGTCCGCCGAGACGCAAAGAACAAACGAAAAAGGCGGGCGCCGCAGCACCCGCCTCTCACGATTCCAAAAACCCGGCGAAGCCTATCAAGCCTCGACAGTGGCCTCGACGCCGGTGCCGGAGGCTTCGGCCGCGGCGGCCTGGTCCTCGACCAGCTTCCAGGTCTTGGTCTTGGAGTAGGGCCGCGACTCCTCGATGAACACCGTCTGGCCGACCTTGGCGACGTTCGCCTCGTCGTGCGCGTGGTAGTTCTTGGAGCGGCGGACCGTCTTCTTCATCACCGGGTGGGTGAAGCGGCGCTCCACCTTGACGACGATGGTCTTGTCGGTCTTGTCGCTGACGACGACGCCTTGCAGGACGCGCTTGGGCATGGTCGTAACTCCTCAGGCCTTGGCCGCGTCGAGCGTCTTCTGACGCTGCAGCGTGCGGACGCGGGCGATGTCGCGGCGGACCTCACGGACCCGGGCGACGTTTTCGAGCTGGCCCGTCGCGCCCTGGAAGCGCAGGTTGAACTGCTCCTTCTTCAGGTTGACGAGCTCGTCGGAAAGCTGATCCGCCGACAGAGCGCGCAGATCAGACAGTCTCTGATCGGACTTCATGATCTTCCTTCCTTCAGTCGGCGATGCGCTGGATCACGCGGGTGCGCACCGGCAGCTTGGCCGCGCCGAGACGCAGGGCCTCGCGGGCGATGTCCTCGGCGACGCCGTCGACCTCGAACATGATGCGGCCCGGATGGACACGCGCCGCCCAGTATTCGGGGGCGCCCTTACCAGAGCCCATGCGGACCTCGGTGGGCTTGGCGGTGACGGGCAGATCCGGGAAGACCCGGATCCACACGCGGCCCTGACGCTTCATCTCGCGGGTGATCGCGCGGCGAGCCGCCTCGATCTGGCGCGCGGTGATGCGCTCGGGCTCAAGGCACTTGAGCCCGAACTGGCCGAAGTTCAGCTCGAAGCCGCCCTTGGCCGCGCCGCTGATGCGCCCCTTGAACTGCTTACGGAACTTGGTCTTCTTGGGTTGCAGCATGGCAGCCTCTCAAATCCTGCGGTGGCCGGATCACGCGTTGGCGTGATCGCGGCGGCCACGGCCCCCGCGGTCGTCGCCGTCACGCTCGCGGCGCCCGCCGGAACGGCCGCCCTCTTCCTGGGCCTTCTTGTCCTGAGCCATGGGGTCGTGCTCGAGGATCTCGCCCTTGAACACCCACACCTTGATGCCGCAGGTGCCGTAGGTCGTGAAGGCCGTGGCGGTGCCGTAATCCACGTCCGCGCGCAGGGTGTGCAGCGGAACGCGGCCCTCGCGGTACCACTCGGTGCGGGCGATCTCGGCGCCGCCCAGACGGCCGGCGCAGTTGATGCGGATGCCCTCGGCGCCCAGACGCATGGCCGACTGCACGGCGCGCTTCATGGCGCGACGGAAGGCGACGCGGCGCTCGAGCTGCTGCGCGATGGATTCAGCGACGAGCGTCGCATCCACCTCGGGCTTGCGCACCTCGACGATGTTGATCGTCACGTCGGCCTTGGTCATCGTGCCGACGAGCTTGCGCAGCTTCTCGATGTCCGCGCCCTTCTTGCCGATCACCACGCCCGGACGGCCCGAGTGGATGGTGACGCGACATTTCCGGTGCGGGCGCTCGATGACGATCTTGGAGACGGCGGCCTGCTTGAGCTGCTTCATGAGCGCAGCGCGGATGGCCACGTCCTCGTGCATCAGCTTGGCGTACTCGCCCTTCTCGGCGAACCAGCGGGAATCCCAGGTCCGGTTGATGCCGAGACGCAGGCCGATCGGATTGATCTTCTGACCCATGGGTAACTCCTCAGGCCGCTTCAGCGCGCACTTCGCGAACCACGATCGTGAGGTTCGAGAAGGGCTTCAGGATGCGCGCGCCGCGACCGCGGGCACGGGCGTGGAAGCGCTTGAGCACCAGCGCCTTGCCGACGAAGGCCTGGGACACGACGAGATCGTCCACGTCGAGGTCGTGGTTGTTCTCGGCGTTGGCGATCGCGCTCTCGAGGCACTTCTTCACATCGCGGGCGATGCGCTTGCGGGAGAACTCGAGGTCGGCCAGCGCCGACTCGACCTTCTTGCCGCGGATCAGCGCCGCCACGAGGTTGAGCTTCTGGGGCGACACGCGGAGCATCCGCGCGACGGCCTTCGCCTCGTTCTCGGGGAGCGCGCGGGGGGTGGCAGCTTTGCCCATCTCAGCGCCTCTTCGCCTTCTTGTCGGCCGCGTGACCGGGGAAGGTGCGGGTCGGCGAGAACTCGCCGAACTTGTGACCGACCATCTCTTCGGTGACGTAGACCGGGATATGCTTGTGTCCGTTGTGCACCCCGAAGGTGATGCCGACGAACTGCGGGAGGATCGTGGAGCGACGGCTCCAGATCTTGACAACCTCGTTGCGGCTTCCGCCGCGCGCGGCGTCGGCCTTCTTGAGGAGGTAGCCGTCGACGAACGGCCCTTTCCAGAGGGAACGTGCCATGGCGGTTACTTCTTGCGGTTATGGCGGCTGGACAGGATGAACGTGTCGGTCCGCTTGTTGGACCGGGTCTTCTTCCCCTTGGTCGGCACGCCCCAGGGCGTGACCGGGTTCCGGCCGCCCGAGGTGCGACCCTCGCCGCCGCCGTGCGGGTGGTCGACCGGGTTCATCGCGACGCCGCGGACGTGCGGGCGCTTGCCGAGCCAGCGGTTGCGGCCGGCCTTGCCGAGCGAGATGTTCATGTGGTCCGGGTTCGACACCGCACCCACGCTCGCGAAGCACTGACCGTGCACGAGGCGCTGCTCGCCCGAGTTCAGGCGCAGCGTCACGTAGCCCTGGTCGCGGCCGACGATCTGGGCGTAGTTGCCCGCGGACCGGGCGATGGCGCCGCCCTTGCCGATCTTCAGCTCGACGTTGTGGACGATGGTGCCCACCGGCATCGAGCCGATCGGGCCGGCATTGCCCGGCTTGATGTCGACGCCCTCGCCGGCCACCACCTTGTCGCCCGGCTGCAGGCGCTGCGGAGCCAGGATGTAGCTCTGCTTGCCGTCCGGGAACGAGATGAGGGCGATGAAGGCGGTGCGGTTCGGATCGTACTCGATCCGCTCGACCGTCGCCGACACGTTCAGGTTCTCGCGACGCTTGAAGTCGACGTTGCGCAGGACCCGCTTGTGACCGCCGCCGCGGAAGCGGACGGTGATGCGACCCAGGTTGTTGCGGCCGCCCGAGGAGCTCTTGCCCTCGGTCAGCGCCTTGACCGGCTTGCCCTTGTAGAGCTCACGGCGGTCGACGAGCACGAGCTGGCGCAGGCTCGGCGTGACCGGTTTGAATGTCTTCAAGGCCATCGGCTTGATCCTAACGCTTCTCGTCTCAGAGGCCGGTCGTGACGTCGATGGTGTCACCCTCGGCGAGGGTCACGATCGCCTTCTTCACGTCCGAACGCTGCCCGCGCTGACCGCGGAAGAACTTCTTCTTGCCCTTGGTCGTGAGCGTGTTCACGCCCGTGACCTTGACGTCGAACAGACGCTCGACCGCTTCCTTGATCTGCGGCTTGGTGGCCTTCGGGGCGACCCGGAAGACGACCTTGTTCTGCTCGGTGAGGTTGGTCGCCTTCTCGGTGATGACCGGGGAGACGATGATGTCGTAGTGGCGCGGATCGGCACTCATTTGAAACGCTCCTCCAGCGCATCGACGGCCGCGCGCGTCAGGACGAGCGTGTCGCGGCGCAGGATGTCGTAGACGTTGATGCCCTGGACCGGCAGCACGTCGATCTTGGCGACCGAGCGGGCGGCGCGACCGAAGTTCTCGTCGACCTCGGGGCCGCCGATGATCAGCGCGCTCGACCAGCCGAGCTTGCCCAGACGCTCGACCATCGCCTTGGTCTTATGGTTCTCGACCTTGAGGTCGTCCACGACGATCAGGGTCGAGGTCTTGGCCTTCGACGACAGGGCGTGCTTGAGGGCGAGCGCCCGGACCTTCTTGGGAAGGTCGTGGGCGTGGTCGCGCACCACCGGACCGAAGGCCCGGCCGCCGCCGCGGAACTGCGGAGCGGAAGCGGCGCCGTGACGGGCGTTGCCGGTGCCCTTCTGCTTGTACAGCTTCTTCGAGGTGCGATCGACGTCCGAACGGTTCTTGACCGCATGGGTGCCGGCGCGCCGCTTGGCGAGCTGATAGCGCACCATCCGGTGCAGGATGTCGGCGCGCGGCTCCAGGCCGTAGATCGCCTCGTTCAGCTCGACCGAGCCGGCGGTGCCGCCGTCGAGCGTGGTGACATCGAGTTTCATCACGCGTTCTCCTCGGTTGCCGGAGCCTCGGGGGCCGCCTCGGTCTGCGAGGAACCGTTGGACGAGCCGTTCTCACGGAACTTGCCCGGCAGCGGCACCTCGGCGGGCAGCTTGCGCTTGACCGCATCGCGAACCTGAATCCAGCCGCCGGCGACGCCGGGGACGGCGCCCTCGACGAGGATCAGGCCGCGCTCCGGATCGGTGCGCACGACCTTGAGGTTCTGCGTGGTGACACGCTCGACGCCCATGTGGCCCGGCATCTTCTTGTTCTTGAAGGTCTTGCCCGGGTCCTGGCGGCCACCGGTCGAACCGATCGAGCGGTGGGAGACCGACACGCCGTGGGTGGCGCGCAGGCCGCCGAAGTTCCAGCGCTTCATGCCGCCGGCGAAGCCCTTACCCGAGCTGGTGCCCGTCACGTCGACGAACTGGCCCGGGATGAAGTGGTCGGCGGTGATCTCGGCACCCACCGGGATCAGCGCGTCCTCGGACACGCGGAATTCGGCGAGCTTCTTCTTGGGCTCGACCTTGGCGACCGCGAAGCGGCCACGCTCGGCCTGCGACACGTTCTTCACCTTGGCCTTGCCGACACCGAGCTGGAGGGCGACGTAGCCGTCCTTGTCGCTGGTGCGATGTGCCACGACCTGGCACTGATCGATTTGGAGCACGGTCACCGGGACATGCTCGCCAGCGTCCGTAAAGACGCGGGTCATGCCGACCTTCCGTGCGATGACGCCTGAGCGCATAGGTCACTCTCCTCGCGCGATGAAACGGTAAGCTCTAAGCCCCGGATGGGCTCAGAGCTTGATCTCCACGTCCACGCCAGCGGCGAGGTCGAGCTTCATCAGCGCGTCCACGGTCTGCGGCGTCGGGTCGACGATATCGAGCACCCGCTTGTGCGTGCGCATCTCGAACTGCTCGCGCGACTTCTTGTCGATGTGCGGCGAGCGATTGACCGTGAACTTCTCGATGTGGGTCGGCAGCGGGATCGGGCCCCGGATCTGCGCCCCGGTGCGACGCGCCGTGGAGACGATCTCCTTGGTCGACGCATCGAGGATGCGATGATCGAACGCCTTGAGGCGAATGCGGATGTTCTGACCGTTCATGACCTGACCTCGGCGGAAACGTTGGGAAGGGCGTGCGCGAGGGCCCGCCCCTCTTTGCGTCCCCTGTCGATGATGCCTCGAGGGGCTGTTAGTCGTTGATGGCGGCGACGACGCCGGCACCGACGGTGCGACCACCCTCGCGGATGGCGAAGCGCAGCTTCTCTTCCATGGCCACCGGCACGATCAGGACCACGTCCATCGTCACGTTGTCGCCCGGCATCACCATCTCGGTGCCCTCCGGCAGCGTGCAGATGCCGGTCACGTCCGTGGTGCGGAAGTAGAACTGCGGGCGGTAGTTGGTGAAGAACGGCGTGTGGCGACCGCCCTCCTCCTTCGTCAGGATGTAGGCCTCGGCCTTGAACTTGGCGTGCGGCTTCACCGAACCCGGCTTGCACACGACCTGGCCGCGCTCCACGTCCTCGCGCTTGGTGCCGCGCAGCAGCACGCCGACGTTGTCGCCCGCCTGGCCCTGGTCGAGCAGCTTGCGGAACATCTCGACGCCGGTGACCGTCGTCGTCGTCGTCGCGCGGATGCCGACGATCTCCACCGACTCGCCGACCTTGACGATGCCGCGCTCGACGCGACCGGTCACGACCGTACCGCGGCCCGAGATCGAGAACACGTCCTCGATCGGCATCAGGAACGGCATGTCGATCGGACGCTCCGGCTGCGGGATGTAGGCGTCGACCGTCTCCATCAGCTTCAGAACGGCATCACGGCCAATCTTCGGCTCCTTGTCCTCGAGCGCCATCAGGGCCGAGCCCTTGGTGATCGGGATGTCGTCGCCGGGGAAGTCGTACTTGGAAAGGAGCTCGCGCACCTCCAGCTCGACGAGCTCGAGGAGCTCCTCGTCATCGACCATGTCGACCTTGTTGAGGAACACCACCAGCGCCGGCACGCCGACCTGACGGGCGAGCAGGATGTGCTCGCGGGTCTGCGGCATCGGGCCGTCGGCGGCCGACACGACCAGGATCGCGCCGTCCATCTGGGCGGCGCCCGTGATCATGTTCTTCACGTAGTCGGCGTGGCCGGGGCAGTCGACGTGGGCGTAGTGGCGGTTGGTGGTCTCGTACTCGACGTGGGCGGTCGAGATCGTGATGCCGCGCGCCTTCTCCTCGGGGGCCTTGTCGATCTGGTCGTAGGCCGTGAAGGTCGCCCCGCCCGACTCCGCCAGCACCTTCGTGATCGCCGCCGTCAGCGACGTCTTGCCGTGATCGACGTGACCGATCGTGCCGATGTTGCAGTGCGGCTTCGTGCGGGAGAACTTTTCCTTGCCCATCGGGGCCTCCTCAAATGCGAATACGGTTAGGGAAGAAGAAGTGCGGTTAGGCGTGAAGCCTTAGGCGTACTTGGCGATGACCTTGTCGGCCTCACCGCGCGGCACTTCCTCGTAGTGATCGAACTGCATCGTGAAGTTGGCGCGACCCTGGGAGAAGGAGCGCAGCTGGTTCACGTAGCCGAACATGTTGGCCAGCGGCACCATCGCGTTGATGACGTTGGCGTTGCCCCGCATGTCCTGGCCCTGGATCTGGCCGCGGCGGGAATTGAGGTCGCCGATGACCGAGCCGGTGTACTCCTCGGGAGACACCACCTCGACCTTCATGACCGGCTCGAGCAGGACCGAGCCGCCCTTCTGCAGCGCCTCGCGGAAGGCGGCGCGGGATGCGATCTCGAAGGCCAGCGCCGAGGAGTCGACGTCGTGGTAGGCGCCGTCGATCAGCTCGACCTTCACGTCCACCACGGGGAAGCCCGCAAGCACGCCCGCGCCGAGGACCGAGTTGAGGCCCTTCTCGACGCCGGGGATGTACTCCTTCGGCACCGCGCCGCCGACGATCTTCGACTCGAAGGCGAAGCCGGCGCCCGGCTCGTTCGGCTCGACCACGAACTTCACCCGGGCGAACTGACCGGTACCGCCGGTCTGCTTCTTGTGGGTGTAGTCGATCTCCTGACGGCGGGTCAGCTTCTCGCGATACGCCACCTGCGGCTGGCCGATATTGGCATCGACCTTGTAGGTGCGGCGCAGGATGTCGACCTTGATGTCGAGGTGCAGCTCGCCCATCCCGCGAAGGATGGTCTGGCCGGATTCCTGATCGGTCGAGACGCGGAAGGACGGGTCCTCGGCGGCGAGCTTCGAGAGCGCGATGCCGAGCTTCTCCTGATCGGCCTTCGACTTCGGCTCGACGGCGATCTCAATGACGGGCTCGGGGAACTCCATCTTCTCGAGGATGACGGCGTCCTTCGCGTCGCACAGCGTGTCGCCGGTGCGGGTGTCCTTGAGGCCGGCCAGAGCGACGATGTCGCCCGCGAAGGCTTCCTTGACGTCCTCGCGGTTGTTGGCATGCATCAGCAGCATGCGGCCGACGCGCTCCTTCTTGTCGCGCGACGAGTTGATGACGTTGGCGCCCGACTCGACCTTGCCCGAATAGACGCGGCAGAAGGTGATCGTGCCGACGTGGGGATCGTCCATGATCTTGAAGGCGAGCATGGAGAAGGGGTCGGTGTCGAGCGGACGGCGGACCGTCTCTTCCTCGGTCTTGAAGTCGATGCCCTTGATCTCGCCGCGGTCGGCGGGGGACGGCAGGTAATCGACGACGGCGTCGAGGAGCGGCTGGACGCCCTTGTTCTTGAAGGCCGAGCCGCAGAGCACCGGGTGGAAGGCGCGCAGCTGCACGGCGCGGCGCACGAGCTTGCGCAGCGTCGCCTCGTCCGGCTCCACGCCGTCGAGGTAGGCCGTCATGGCGTCGTCGTCGAGCTCGACGCAGGCCTCGATCATCTTGGTGCGGTACTCGGCGGCCTGATCGGCGAGATCGGCCGGAATCTCCTCCTCGGAGAAGTTCGCGCCGAGCGCCTCGCCGGACCACACGATCGCCTTCATCTTGATGAGGTCGATCACGCCCTTGAAGTTCGACTCCGCGCCGATCGGCAGCTGGAGGCAGACCGGCTTGCCGGCGACGCGGCCGATGATGTCGGCGACGCACTTGAAGAAGTCGGCGCCGATCTTGTCCATCTTGTTGACGAACACGACGCGCGGCACGTCGTACTTGTCGGCCTGACGCCACACGGTCTCGGTCTGCGGCTCGACGCCCTGGTTGCCGTCGAGCACGCACACGGCGCCATCGAGCACGCGGAGCGAGCGCTCCACCTCGATGGTGAAGTCGACGTGGCCGGGGGTGTCGATGATGTTCAGGCGCTTCTCGCGCCAGAAGCACGTCGTCGCGGCGGACGTGATGGTGATGCCGCGCTCCTGCTCCTGCTCCATCCAGTCCATCGTGGCGGCGCCCTCGTGGACTTCGCCGATCTTGTGGGACTTTCCGGTGTAGTAGAGGATCCGCTCGGTCGTCGTGGTCTTGCCGGCATCGATGTGGGCCATGATGCCGAAGTTACGGTAGTCCTCGATCGCGTGCGTGCGGGGCATCGGGGTCTCTCCGGGAGAAGGGCGGACGGGGCGCGCCGCGGTCGGCGCGCCCGAAGCGAATTACCAGCGGTAGTGCGAGAAGGCGCGGTTGGCCTCGGCCATCCGGTGGGTGTCTTCGCGCTTCTTGACGGCGTTGCCGCGGTTGTTGGCGGCGTCGAGCAGCTCGGCCGACAGGCGCTCGATCATGGTGCGGTCGTTGCGGCCGCGGGCGGCCTGGATCAGCCAGCGGATGGCCAGAGCCTGACGGCGCTCGGTGCGGACTTCGACGGGGACCTGGTAGGTCGCGCCGCCGACGCGGCGGGAGCGGACTTCGATCGCCGGCGCGACGTTGTCGAGGGCGGCGCGGAACACCTCGATCGGGTTGGCGCGGGCGCGGCTCTCGACGATGTCGAAGGCGCCGTACACGATCCGCTCGGCGGTCGACTTCTTGCCCTCGTACATGATCGAATTCATGAACTTGGTCAGGACGACATCGCCGTACTTCGGATCGGGGATGATCTCGCGCTTCTCGGCAGAGTGACGACGGGACATCTTTTTCGCTCTCGAAAAATTTGACTTAAGCGCCCCACGCAGGCCGCCTTACCTCGATGAGGCGGCAACATCCTTGTGAGGCCGTGGAAAGATCGCGACCTGAAGTCCGAAAAGATTACTTCGGACGCTTTGCACCGTACTTCGAACGGCGCTGCTTGCGGTTCTTGACGCCCTGCGTGTCGAGCACGCCGCGCAGGATGTGGTAGCGCACGCCCGGAAGGTCCTTCACGCGGCCGCCGCGGATCATCACCACGGAGTGCTCCTGAAGGTTGTGGCCCTCGCCGGGGATGTAGCCGATCACCTCGAAGCCGTTGGTCAGGCGCACCTTGGCGACCTTACGAAGCGCCGAGTTCGGCTTCTTCGGGGTCGTGGTGTAGACGCGGGTGCAGACGCCGCGCTTCTGCGGGCAGGCGTTGAGCGCCGGCACCTTGTTGCGCGCCTTCTGCGCCTTGCGCGGCTGGGCGATCAGCTGGTTGATCGTCGGCATCCTGTGCCCTCTTCATCCGGCCGCGACGTGGCGGCCAAAGTCTGAACTCGATGCCCCTTGCGGGGCGCCCGTACCGCGAGCGAGCCCGCGGCAAAACGAATAGCGCCAGAGGCCGACGAGGGCCTTTGGCGATGGTGAGGCAGAGGATCACGCCGTGACGACGCGTTCTTACCCGCTGATCTGACGAAGTCGCCAGGATATGATGCCGGTATCGGTCTGACGACGGTCGCCGAAGCCGGTCGAAGACCCTGGCCTCGACCCGAAAGCGACTCTCGATCCACCGGAGTGGCGCGCTTCTAGACGGGGGCTCCCGAGGCGTCAATGCCCGCGGGGCATAAAGTTCGATGAAGAACCGCCGGTTTTCGCGGCCAAGCCGGCGCTTTTCTACTCTGCGGCGTCGGAAACGCGAAACGCCTCGATTCCCTGCCGCTCGGGATTGATCGCGGCGAGCGCCCGCTTGGCGGTCTCCAGCGGATGCTCCGATTCGATTCGCACCGAGGTCAGGTCCGGGCTCTTGTAGACCGTCACCACGGTGTCCATGACCTCGGTGAGCGTGGTGCGCTTGTCCTCCGGCGCCGCGATGAGGAGCTGCAGGCCCCAGCCGCCGAACAGATCGACCAGCGACTGGCTGTTGCGCACGTCGAGCTTGGAGAAGGCCTCGTCCAACAGGCACAGGCCGAGACCCGGCGCATCCTCGCCGGGGCGGTCGCCGGGATAGTAGGCCGAGGCCATGGAGGCGGCGATCGCCACGTAGAACGGCGCCTGCGCCTCGCCGCCCGAGCCGCGTAGGGCCCGGCTCGACAGGGTGGTGCGGTTGCCCGCGCGATCCCGCATGCCGATCTCGTAGACGAAGTAGTTGCGGTAATCGGCCAGCCGTGCGGCGTTCTCCTCGCCTTCGATGAGGGCCGTGATCTCGGCGAGCGCCGCCGCGAGATGGCCGCCCTCCCCTTGTGAATCGTCTCCTCCCGGCAGCACCGCCTGCGCGGCGTCGGGCGAGCGGGCGACTTCGGTGGCGAGCTGGTGGACGGCGGCGTAGCGGCGGTCCACCGCCGCCTCGAAGGCGTAGGTCTGGCCGGTGAAGGTCTGCGACGACAGGCGCTCGTTCAGCGCATCGAGGCGGGCCTGCATCCGCTCGAACTTGTCGGCGAGCCGCGTCAGCAGATCCTCGGTCATGAGGCGGCGCATCTCGGCCTCGGCGCGCAGCGACTGGTCGCGGTAGCGGCGCAGCTCGTGGCCCGCCACCTCGTCGCGGGCGCGCACCGCCCAGGCATAGCCGAACGAGGCCGGCGTTTCCCCTGAACCCAGCGGATTCTCGACGCGCCACGCGGCGCAGTATTCGGCGAGATCGCGCTCGGCGGCGCGGCCCTGATGGCGGGCGGTCTCGGTCGCCTCGCGGGCGGCGTTGCGAGCTTGCGACGCGAGGGAGGCCAACGCCTTGGCGTCGAGGTCGGCCCGATCCGCGCGGGCGCCCGCGATGCCGGCGAACACGCCCGTCGCGTCGGCCGGGGCCGGGCCGGCGAGACGGATGCGCACCGTGTCGCCCGACGACCAGCGCTTGACCGCCGCGCGATAGGCGGCAAGCGCCGTGCGGGCGGCCTCGCGGCCCTGGTTGAGGCGGGCCTTCAGTCCGGCTTCCTCGGCGAGCAGCGCGTCGCGCTTGGGCTCCAGCACCTGCACCAGTTCGGTGAGGTAGGCCGAGCGCTCTTTTGCCAACTCCTTCAGTTCCGCCTCGATCGCGCCGTTGTCGGCCTTGGCGACCGCCTCCTGCTCGGTCGTCAGCGTGCGGCGGCGGCCCTCGATGGCGTCGGCCTCGGCGCGCAGCGCCGCCACGTCCACGGGGGTCTCGGCGAGCCGCGCGCGGAGTTGGCCGGCGATGCGGGCGGCCTCGCGCATCACGTTGGCCTCGGAGCGCAAGGCTTTCGCCTCGATCTCCGCCTCTTCCAGCCGGCGGCGGGTGTCCTGGGTCGGCCCGCGCTGGCCGCGGGTCATCATCAGCGGCACCGGGCGCACCACCGAATAGGCCATGCCGGAGGTGGAGCGCCCGCTCGGCGCCACCGCCCGGCCCATGCGGGCGAGCGCCGCGTCGTCCGGGGCGAGATCGTAGCCGCCGAGGCGGGCGGCGAGAAACGCTTCGGCGTGCGGGCTGTCGGTTTCGATCAGGCCCATCGGCCCGTCGTCGATCCGCCGCGCGGCGCGCCGCGACGTGTCGGTGGTCTTCACCAAAAGGCAGCGGAAGAACTGGTTCTTCTTCGCGTCGAGAAGCGCGAACGCCCTATCGAGGCGGTCGGGCTCGACCACCAGGGCTTCACGGGCGCGGCCCAAGAGGCCTTCGAGGGCTGGGCCCCATTTGGGATCGACGATCTCGGCGAGTTCGCAGACAGGCACCGCCTCGATCCCGAGCCGGCTCAGTTCCTCGCGGAACGCCTCCGTATCGGCCGAGAGCCGCGCCGCGCTGTTGCGGCCGGACTGGACCTGGCCCGCGAGGCTGCGCACCTCGTTCTCGCGCTCGCGCGCCCGGTAGCCGAGGTCTTCGGCCGCACTCTCCAGGGGGAGCGTCACGTCGGGCATCTGCGCCAGCGCATCGAGGAGGCCCGCGAGGGGGCCGCCTGTCCGAAGAATTTCGTCGGGCGGGGCCTCGCGGCGGAGCCCCGAGCGGGCGCAGGCCTCGACGATGCGGACCGCATCGGGGGCGACCTTGCGCAGCGTCGCAGCGACGCCGGCCAGCCGCCCGGCCTCCTGCACGAGACCGACCACAGCCCCGAGCCGCACGGTCAGGTCGCGCCGGTCGCGGGCCAGCATGGCGAGGCCGGCGTTGGAGGCGGCGAGCCGCGCTTCCGCGGCGCTGCCCGACAGCATTGCCTTGCGGGCGGCGATCTCGGCATCGATCTCGCGCACGAAGCCCTGGCTGGTCGCCACGCTCTCGCGGGCGATGCGCAGGCGCTCCGTCACGTCGGCGAGCGCCGCGCGGGTGCCGGCCCAGTCGAGGACGCGGCGGCGGAGATCGGCGCCGGCCGCGCGTAGCTCGTCGAGGGCGGCGTTCAGGCTCGCCCGCGCCCATTCCTCGTAGCGCCCGCACAGGCGGGTGAGGTGAGAGAGCCGCTTCTCCAGCTCCTCGATGGTCTCCAGCAGGCGCCGCCACGTCTCGATCGATTGGCGGATGCGGGCCACATCCAGCGGCTCGGGCTCCAGCACGAAGGAGCGGACGAAGGCGCTGGTGTCGAAGATCGGCTTGAACGCGACCGCGTTGGAGAAGGTGCGCAGGAACTGGCGCGGATCGGGCACCGGCGCGCCCTCGCGGAGCGTCGCCAGCACGGCCGCGGTGAAGCGCTCGCCGGAGGTGCGGTATTCCTCGAACGTCTCGGAGCGGCGCCGCAGATCCGCGGCGATCTCGGCCCAGGGGGCGACGAAGCTGCCCTGGTCCGTCTCGCGCACGTAGTCGGCGACCTCGAAGCGGTGGCCCACCGCGACGAAGCGCGAGAGCGTCTCTTCCTTGGGCTCCTCGGCCCGCGCCGCGAGCGCGAGGCCCACGGTGACGATGCGCCCGCTGCCGGCATGCTCGAACACCAGCGCGATGACGGTCTCGCACGCCTCGCGGGTCGGGCGCCCGCCCTCGGCCGGGTCGCTGATCCAGCCGAGGCAATAGTCGCGCACGGTGCGGGCGGACCGGCCGGACGCCGAGGCGTTGAGGGCCAGCCGGCTGGCGTTGTTGCCGGCCAGCACCGTGCCGACCGCATCGAAGATCGTGGACTTGCCCGCCCCCGTGGGACCGACGAGCGCCGCCGCGCCCCGAATCCGGATCTGCTCGCGCCGGATGAGGTACCAGTTCGAGATCGCGATGTCGGTCAGGCGATACACGAGCGAAGCCGCCGGGTCCCGAGGTCTCTTGGGTCGAGCGGGGGGAATGGACGCTGGGGGGCTGGGGCGCAAGGGTGGGGGGGGGGCGGGCAGGGCTGCGGACGGGCTGCGATGGCAGTGAGGTGGGGAGGATTTCCCCACCGCCGTCATTCCGGGGCTCGCCGAAGGCGAGAACCCGGAATCCACGACTGGTCTCAGCGGGTTGCAGGGCGTCGCATCACGGGTGGATTCCGGGTTCCGCTGCGCGGCCCCGGAATGACGGCAGTGTCTTACATTCCGCCTTCGGCGACCGCTCTCACTCCTCGCCGCGCGCCAAGCCCCGCGCCATCAGCCCGTCGATGGCCGCCTCCACCTTCGCCCGTCCGGTGTGGTGGATCATGTGGCCCTGGCCGGGCAGGACGGTGAGGGTGCTGTCGGGCAGCACGCCGTGCAGGCGCATCGAATGGATGCGGTGATCGACGAGGCCGTCGGCGTCGCCGGTGAGGATCGCCACGGGCAGGGTGAGGCGGCCGTAGCCGGTCTGGAGCCGGGAGACGGTGGCGTTCATGGAGGCGGCGTCCTCGCTGACCGCGCGCAGTTGCGGCGGGGCGACCGCGATCTCGACGGGGAAGCGTTCGGAAAACTTCGCCGGCACGGCTTGCGGCCAGAACACCTTGCGGAACGATTGCTCGGCCAGCGCCCGGTTCACCCGGTCGGGCACGAGGGCGCGGGCGGCGTCGCCCAGACCCGGCATGGCGAGCGCGTTGGCGAGCCTCGCGTCGGCCCGATTCTCCGGAAAGTAGTAGCCGGAGAGCAGCACCAGACCGCGCAAGGGGCGGCGCGGCTCGGCCGCCATGGCGAGCGCCACGATGGTCCCCCAGGAATGGCCGACGATGAGCGGTCGCTCGACGTTCAGCGCGTCGAGCACGCGGTGGATCAGGGCGGCTTGCGCGGCGGCGGTCCAGATGCGGGCGCGGGGCCGCTCGGTGCGGCCGAAGCCCGGCCGGTCGAGGGCGATGACGCGGGTGCGCGCGGCCAGCCGGTCGATCAGGCCGCTGATCGCAAAGTCCTCCGCCATGGTGCCGTTGCCGTGGATCAGCACCACGGGCCGGCCGCGGCCCTTGACGATGACGTGGACCGGCAGGCCGTCGATGGTGACGAAGCGGCCCGCCGCCGCGCGTCGCACCGGCTTCGGTGCCGGCCGGCTCGCCTGCGCGACGGTGCGGCCGATCTCGCGGGCGGCGTCCTGCGCCACGTCGCGGACGATGTCCTTGGCGGTCTTGTCGGCCTGCCGCAGGGCCGCCTGCGTGGTCCGCGTCGCGGCCTTGAGGGTCTTCTTGACCTGCGCCGCCTGCCGCCGCTGAAGGCTGGCCATCCCGCGCTTGGACAGGAACGGGAACACGGCATCTCCTCGGCAATCGGCGCCCGGCTCCGGCCCTCCCTGCCACGAGGGCGGGCCGGAACCAAGGCGCCGTCAGGGGGCTGGGACGTGCGCCAGCCTTGCAAGCCACGCGCCCGCCGCCGCGAGGTCGGCCTGCGACAGGTTGTGGCCGGCCGGCTGGACCGTATGGGTCACGCTCGCCCCCGCCGCCTCCAGCCCGGCCGCGAGCCGGGCGGCGTTGTCGGCGGGCACGATCGGATCCATGGCGCCCGACAGCAGCAGCACCGGACGGCCGGCGAGGTCGGCGGGCGGCGGCGCCTTCAGCGGCACCATCGCCCGCAGCAGCACGGCGCCGGCCAGGGTCGCGGGATGCAGGAACAGGCTGGCGGCGGCGATGTTGGCGCCGTTCGAGAACCCGACCGCCACCGGCGCGCCGATCCCGTAGGCGTCCCGCGCCTGCGCGACGAACGCGGCCAGCTCGCCCGCGCGGCGCACGACGTCGGCCTCATCGAACACGCCCTCGGACAGGCGCCGGAAGAAGCGGGGCATCCCGTTCTCCAGCACCGGCCCGCGCGGCGACAGCAGCGCGGAGTTGGGCGAGAGGGCGCGGCCGAGCCCGATCAGGTCGTTCTCGTCGCCGCCGGTGCCGTGGAGCAGCAGCAGCGGCGGGGCGGCGGCGTCCGTGCCGGGCTCGAAGCGGTGCTGGAAGCCGGCGAGGGTTTTGAGGGTCGTCATGGTGGCCTCCGTGAGAATGCGTTGACGAAAGACGCGCCTCTCCTCCCCCTTGCGGGGAGGAGATGGAGGTGGGGGTCGGGCAGAAGGCACCTCAAGCGGTTCCTCCTGAACCACCCCCACCCCTAACCCCTCCCCACCCAGATCGGGCTTGCCCGATCTGGGCAGGTAAGGTGCGAATCTCGGGCAAGCCCGAGGTTCGTGGGGAGGGGAAGCGCTAGCGCTACGCCACCTTCGGCAGCACCGCCTCGATCCGCCCGCGATGCGGTTCGAGGAAGGCCGGGAGCTTGAGCGCCGTGCCGAGCGCGTCCGTGGGCTCGTCGATGGAAAAGCCCGGCGCGTCGGTGGCGATCTCGAACAGCACGCCGCCCGGCTCGCGGAAGTAGATCGAGCGGAAATACTGCCGGTCGCGCTGCTCGGTGACATCGAGGCCGTGGTCGCGGCGCAGCGCCTCGGCCATCGCCGCCTGCGCCGCGTCGTCCCTGGCCCGGAAGGCGATGTGGTGGACCGAGCCCGCTCCCTGGCGGCCGGGCAGGAAGTCGCCCACCGCCCGGATCGTCACGAAGCCGCCGAGCGCCGCGCTGCCCTTGAGCCGGACCGCGCTGCCCTCCTTGCCGACCTCTTCGAGCCCGAGCACGCCCGTCAGGATCGCCGCGGTCGGTCCCGCCTCGCGCAGCAGCAGGGTGACGCCGTGGAAGCCGCGGATCGCCTGCTCGGGGGCGATGTCGCCCGCCGCCCAAGCGGCTTCCGCCTCCGCGCCCTCGACGCCGACGAGCGCCAGCGGCATCCCGTCGGGATCGCGGAACCGCAGCACCGTCTCGCCGAACGCCGTGACCGGCGCCTCGTGGGCGACGTTCATGGCGACGAAGCGGTGGGTCCAGGCGCCGATCGACGCCTTGGGCACCCGGAACGCCGTCTCCGACACCTGACCGATGCCGACCCGACCGGGGGCGGCGTGCGCGATGGGGAAGAAGGTCAGGATCGTGCCGGGCGTGCCGGCCTCGTCGCCGAAATAGAGGTGGTAGGTGCCCGGATCGTCGAAGTTGACAGTCTTCTTGACGAGCCGCAGGCCGAGCACGCGGGTGTAGAACTCGACGGTGCGGGCGGTCGGGCCGGAGAAGGCCGTGACGTGGTGGAGGCCGTGCTCGGACATGGGGAAACTCCTGCTGAAGGATCGTGACCGATCCGCGTGAGCCCAATCTGGCCCTTGCCAAGCCGCGGTGAAACGGAAACGATCGAAACGCATCGTTTCGGATTTATCGCATGGCACGTCTTCCCGATTTCGAGGCCTGGGCGGTGTTCGCCGCTGTCGCCGAGGGCCTGTCCTTCTCCCGCGCGGCGGACGATCTCGGCCTGTCGAAAGCGACCGTCTCGAAGGCGGTGGCGCGGCTGGAGGCGCGGCTCGGCGCCCGGCTGTTCCACCGCACCTCGCGCCGCCTCGCGCTGACGGAAGCGGGCCGGGCCGCCCGCGAGGATGCCGCGGCGTTGCTCGCAGCGGGGGAAGCCGCGGAGGCCCGCGCGCTCGACGCCAACGGCGCGCCGCGGGGGCGGGTGCGGCTCGCAGCCCCCATGTCGTTCGGGGTCGCCCACGTGGCGCCGGTGCTGCCGGAGTTTCTAAAAGCCCACCCGGAGGTCTCGGTCGATCTGCACCTGTCCGACGCACAGGTCGATCTCGTCGGCGGCGGGTTCGATCTCGGCCTGCGGATCGCGGCGCTCGCCGATTCCTCGCTGCGGGTGCGGCGGCTCTGCGGGGTGCGCCGCTCGCTGGTGGCCACGCCGGAATACCTCGAACGCCACGGCCGGCCGGAGCATCCGGACGACCTCAAGCGCCACGCCTGCCTCGGCTACGCCTACCTGCCGACGCCCGACCGCTGGCACTTTTTCGATGCCGCCGGCGCCACCGCCTCGGTCGCGCCGGAGGGGCCGCTGCGCGCCAACAACGCCGACGCGCTGGCGCCCGCGCTCCGGGCCGGGCTCGGCCTCGCGGTGCAGCCGGACTTCACGGTGTGGGACGACCTGCGCACCGGCCGCCTGGAGCGGGTGATGCCGGGCTGGCAGCCGCCGCCGATCGCGCTGAACCTCGTGATGCCGCCGGGCCTGCCGCGGCCGGCGCGGGTGAGCGCGCTGATCGCCTATCTGGAGCGCGCCTTCGCGGCGGTGCCGTGGGCGCAGGAGGTGCCGGTCTCCCCTCCCCCGTCCCGCGACGCCGCGCCGGGATGAGGGCGGCCCTCACTCGGCCGCGCAGTTCGCCTCGTACAGAACCTTCGCCCGCTGCATCGCCTTGAAGTCGGCGGGGCTGCCGGAGCTGCGCAGCTCCGGCCCCTCGGGCAGGCGCGCGAGGACGTTTTCGGCGAGGTCGGCGACGAAGGGCCGGGGGCCGGCATGGGCGCCCATGCGGTTGCGGACATCCACCGTCCCGCACACGGCCCCGTCCCGCCCTCTTCGCAGGCCGGCGATGCGGGCCTCCGGATCGCGGAACTGGCGACCGACCAGCACGAGGATCGTGCTCGCCGCCGCCGGCCCGATGACGGCATCCGTGCCGTCGACGACGGATTGCGCGCGCGCCGCCGGGGCAGCCGCGAGGAGCAGGACGGCCGCGAGGAACCCGCGCATCTCAGCCCGCCTTCGCCAAGACTTCGATGTCGCGGTCCATGCCGCTCTCGACCTTGAACTCGCGGGTGTAGACCTGCCCGTCGTGGCGGGCGATCAGCACGTAGTCGCCCTCGGCCAGCGTCACGGACGGGAAGGCGCCGATCGCCTCGCGGATGGTGTCGCCGCCCGGCGTCAGCACGCTGAAGGCGGTGCCGGCGAAGGCCTCGGTGCCCGGTGCCGCGACGAGCTTCAGGGTCACGGTCGCGGCGCGGTGGTTGAGGGTGGCGTCGGTGATCTTGCCGGTCTCGACCTTGAGATCGGCCCGCTGGATCGCGTTCGATTCGCCGTAATTCGAGACCACGTGATAGATGCCCTCGGGCAGACGCACGATCTCGCCGGCCTTGATGCCGCTGCGCACGAGCCGGCCTTCCGAGTTGGTGCCGGCGGGCACGAACACCGAGAAGGCGAGCTGATTCGGCGCGATCTTCATGTCGCCGATGGCGCCCGAGAGCTTGAGCGCGCCCGCCGCCACCTTGAGCTGCTCGCTCACCGGCTGGCCCGAGAGCGTCACCCGCTTCGAGGCGCTGGCATAGCCGTAGGTCACGGTCGCGACGTAGGCGCCCGCGGGCAGCTTCAGGGTCGGGGCCGGCTCGTTCGAGCGGGCGACGATGACGGGGCGCCCGGTCTCGCCCTTGTCCTCGAAGATGCGCCAGCTCAAGCCGGAGCGCACCGGCTGGTTGGCGCCGACGAAGCTCGCCGAGAGCGAGAGATCCGATTCCGCCTCCGGCACCGGCGGCGGCAGCATCGGCGCGGTGATGCCGGGGGACGGCAGGCCGGGGCCGAACGGGTCCTGCGCCTGCGCGGTGAACGGCGTCAGGCCGAGAAGGAGCGTCGCGATCCGGCAGCCGCGTCCCATCGTCCCGTTCTCCCGCACGAAGCCCCCGAATGTGCCGCGGCTCTTGAAACCCGACCGTGGCGGCGGCAAGGCCAGATCAGTTTCAGACCGAGCCCGCGGATTGTCCATGACCTCCCTCGCGACGCACGACATGCTGCGCACCCGCCGCTCGGTGGCGCCGATCAACCTCGACGGCCCCGGCCCCTCGGCGGAGGAACTCGACGCCTGGCTCGCCATCGCCTCGCGGGTGCCCGACCACGGCAAGCTCGCCCCCTGGCGCTTCCTCGTGATCGAGGGCGAGGCGCGCCACCGCCTCGGCGACGTGATCGCGAACACCCACGCGGCGGATTTCCCCGACGCCGACGCCAAGCGCCTCGAACTGGAACGCCAGCGCCTCGCCCACGCGCCGCTCGTCGTCGCGGTCGTCTCCCGCGCCGGCCCCCACGCAAAAATTCCGGAATGGGAGCAGGTGCTGTCGGCGGGTGCGGTGTGCATGAACTTCGTGGTGGCGGCCAACGCCGCTGGCTACGCCACCGCGTGGCTGACCGAGTGGTTCGCCTACGACCGGCGCGTGCTCGACGCGCTGGGGCTGGAACCGTCCGAGCGGATCGCCGGCTTCATCCATGTCGGGCGCCCGCGCGAAGTGCCCTCTGACCGGCCGCGGCCGGAGCTGGCGCAGATCGTCACCCGGCTCTGAAGGGTTTTTCCGATGTACTACGAGGCGGATAACCCGAGCCTGCCGCACAACCCGCTCAAGGCCATCGTCGCCCCGCGCCCGATCGGCTGGATCAGCGCCATGGACGCACAGGGCCGGGTGAACCTCTCGCCCTACTCGTTCTTCAACGCGGTGGGGGGCGAGCCCGACATGGTGATGTTCTCCTCGGTCGGCCGCAAGGACGCGATCACCTTCGCGGAAGAGGGCGGCGAGTTCGTCTGCAGCCTCGCGACCTTCGATCTGCGCGAGGCCGTCAACGCCACTTCGGCGCCGCTGCCGCGGGGCGAGAGCGAGTTCGGCTTCGCCGGCCTCACCCCCGCGCCGTCGCGCAAGGTGCGCCCGCCGCGGGTAGCGGAATCGCCCGCCGCGCTCGAATGCAAGTGGCTCCAGACCGTGCCGCTGGTGCCGTTGAGCGGGGCCGAGCCCAAGTGCTTCCTCGTGATCGGGCAGGTGGTCTCGCTCTACATCGACGACCGCTTCGTGCGCGACGGGCGCGTCGACACGGGGGCGATGCGCCCGATCCTGCGCGGCGGCTATTTCGACTACTTCACCGCCGAGCCCGAGACCCGGTTCGAGCTGCGCCGGCCGAAGGGCGGGGGCGGCTGAAACGTCAGCCGACAATTTTCAGCGTGCTCTCGACGCGGGCGATCCAGGCGCGCACGCCCGGATACGGCGCGAGGTCGAACCCGCCCTCGTGGGCGAGCCGAGTGTAGGCGACGAGCGCCACGTCGGCGAGGCTGAGCGCCGCCCCGACGAGGAACGGCTGCGCAGCCAGCGCTCCCTCCATCAGCGTGAGCGCCGCGTGACCGCGCTCGGACAGCTTCGGATCGATCTCGGCCTCGGACCTGCCGAGATAGAGCCGCTGGAACCGGCGCACGGCGATGTAGGGCTCGTGGCTGTACTGCTCCCAGAACAGCCATTGCAACATCTTCGCCTGCGCGAAGTCGTCGGCCGGGATCAGCGCCGAGCCGCGGGCGAGATAGCCGATGATCGCGTTCGACTCGGACAGCGCCCGCCCGTCCTCCAGCACCAGCGTCGGCACGCGCCCATCCGGGTTGAGGGCCAGGAAATCGGGCGTGCGGGTCTCGCCTTTGAGGATATCGACCTCGCGCCAATCGAGTCCGAGCCCGAGATGGGCCGCGACCCAAGCGACCTTGAGGCAGTTTCCGGATTTGCGGTCGCCGTAGACGGTGAGCATCGAAGAGCCTCGGTTGCGCGAGGCCTCAGCTGAACCGCCGCGCCGGGCCGTGGCAACACCGGATCTTTATCGGCCCGGAACGATCGCGCGACCGAGAGACGCCGGCTTCCGCGTCCGGTGCCGCTCCGTCACGGCGATGCGGCCGAGAGCGCCGCCGGATCGCGGGTGATCAGCAATCCGAACCCGTCCCGGCGCGCGCCCGCGATTTCGTCCGGCCTAAGCGTCGCAAAGGCTGTCACCCCCGCCGCCGCCGCGGCGAGGCGGACCAGGGCGCGCGCTTGGGCCAGCGTCTCTCCCGCCGCCTCGGCTGCGAGAGCCCCTGCCAGCGCCGCCTCGTCGAGCCCGAGCCCGTCGAACCGCGGGCTCGCGCCGACGAAACTGCGCGCCTCCAGCACCCCGAGGGGATCGCGAATCTCCGCGAGGATGCGCAACCGCCCGTCCGGCCAGCCGCGTTCGGCCTCGTGCACCGCGAGCCGGGCGCCGAGCGCCGCCACGTCGCGGCCGGTGCGGGCGGCGAGCAGCACCGCGTCCGGCCTCTCCGCGGGCAGCGGCGCGCCGGCGCCGTCGAGGGCGAGGATGAGGCGCGTCGGCTCGATCCGGTCCCGAAGACCCGGCGGAAGCGGGCCCTCGATCACCCACGCGTCCACCCGGTCCGCAAGGCGGACCGCTTCCTCGGCCCGGCCGCGGAGGGCGAGGCGGGGTGTGCGGGAGCGGGCGTCACAAGCTGCGGGGATCATTCAACGTTTCTTTACCATGCCGAGCGGAAAGTCCCGTTTCGGAGGATCGATCGCCGATCCTCGCGGGCCGCGTCATGTTCCTGTTCACCAATGCTCCCGTTGGCACGCGCGAGACCGGCCCCGCCGTCTCGTCGGCGCGCCCGGCCAACGGCGAGGTGATCGCGGCGATCCGCGACGGGGCGGAGACCAGCGGCGTCGGCTTCGAATACCTGCTCGCTACGGCGCAGCGCGAATCGAGCCTCAACCCCACCGCCAAGGCCGGCACCTCGACGGCGACCGGTCTGTTCCAGTTCATCGAGCAGACCTGGCTCGGCGTGATGAAGAACGCAGGGACCAAGCTCGGGCTCGGCTCCTACGCCGACGCCATCACGGCGCGTTCCGACGGCACCTACACGGTCTCCGATCCGGCGACGCGCCAAGCCATCCTGGATCTGCGCCGCGACCCGAAGGTGTCGGCGACGATGGCCGGGGCCCTGACCCAGCGCAACCGCGACGCCCTCGGCACCGCGCTCGGGCGCGAGCCCACCTCCGGCGACCTCTACGCCGCCCATGTGCTCGGCGCGCGGGGCGCCACCACGCTGATCAACTCGGCCCAAGGGAGCCCGGCGCGTTCCGCCGCCCTCGACCTGCCGGAGGCGGCCGCCGCCAACCGCAGCCTGTTCTACGACCGGGTCGGGCGCCCGCGCTCGTCCTCGGAACTCTACGCGCTGCTCTCGACCGCGACGGCGAGCGCGCCGACCCCCGTCGCGACGGGGGCTTCCGAGCCGCCCACGGCTTACGCCTCGCTGGAGGGCGGCATCCGCTCGCTGTTCCAGACCGACCGGCGCCAGGGCGCGATCTCGGAGGGCGTGGCCAAGATCTGGCAGGGCCGCGCGAACGGCACCGAGGCGGCCCGGCCCGCGCCGACCTATTTCCCGCGCTCCGATTCCTCGGACGACGTCACCCACACGGCCTCGATCCCGGACGCAGGCGGCGATGCCGTGCTCTCGACCCCGATCGTCGTGCCGCTGCCGCCGCGCCGCCCGGCTGGGCTCGGAACGGTGGCACCTTCGGGCGCGGAGCCGGCCGCCGCCGCGGCGCTCCCGTCCAAAAAAATCTTCTTCGACCTGTCCTCCTACAACCTTCGGAACGGCTCATGATCCTCCGCCAGTTCCTCACCCTGACGCAGCACGCTTCGGCCGAGCGGCGGGCCGAGGCCGCGGGCACCCTGGCGCAAGCCACTCTCGACGGCAGCCTCGGGCCCGACGCCGCCTGGGAGGCCAAGACCGCGCTGCTGGCGCTGCTCGACGATCCGGCGCTCGCCGTGCGCCGTGCGCTGGCCGAGGCCTGCGCCGATTCGGCCGGGGCGCCGCGACCGCTCGTGGTGGCGCTCGCCTCCGACCATCCCGAGATCGCCTGCCTCGTGCTGGCCCGCTCGCCCGTGCTGATGGATGCCGACCTCGTCGATTGCGTCGCCATCGGCTGCGAGGCGGCGCGCTCGGCGGTCGCGTCCCGGCCCGACCTGTCGAAGCCGGTCGCCGCCGCGCTCGCCGAAGTCGCGGGCCTGCCCTCGCTGACGGCGCTCGCCAAGAACCCGCGCGCCTCGATCGGCACCGCCGCCTTCCTGCGCATGGTCGAGCGCCACGGCGCGGACCCGGAGCTGCGCCGCGCGTTGCTGGCCCGGCACGACCTCGCCATCGAGGTACGCCACGCCGTGGTCGCGCTGCTCGCCGAACAGCTCGCCCGCGCCGGCCAGGACGAGGGCTGGATGAATTCCGAGCGCGGCGCCCGCGTCGCCCGCGAGGCCCGCGATGCAGCGGCCCTGGCGCTCGGCGACGAGTCCGGCGAGACCGGGCTCGCCCGGCTCATCGCGCATCTGCGGGTGCAGGAGCAGCTCACCGCCGGGCTGATCCTGCGGGCGATCCTGTCGCTGCGCCTGCCCTTCGCGGAAACCGCGCTCGCCGAACTCAGCGGCCTCAGCCGCGCCCGCGTCGCCGGGCTGATGTTCGAGCCGCACAGCGCCGGCTTCATCGCGCTCCACCGCCGGGCAGGGCTCCCCGCCCTGCTGCTGCCGGGCATCCAGGCGGCGCTGACCGTCTGGCGCGAGGCCGCCGACGGCCGCGGCGGCCCGAGCGGCCCGCGGCTCGCCCGCTCGATGATCGAGGCGGCGCTGACGGCCTGCGAGACCCTGCCCTTCACCGAGGCCCGCGGACTGGTGGCGCTCCTGTCCCGCTTCGAGGCCGAGGCGGCGCGCGACGAGGCGCGCCTGTTCGCGCAGACGCAGATCGAGGCCCACGCCCGCGACGAGGCCGCCCATCTTCTCGCCGCGCCCGAGGCGCTCGCCGAGACCGACGATTGGGCCGAGGTTCTGGCCGATGTTTCGGAAGAACGCGAAGTCCCGGCGCTGCCGGAGGTGATCGAGCTGCCCGCACCGGAGGCCGTGACCGAGCCGACGGCCGCCGAACCGATGGCCGCCGAATCGATCCTGGCCGAACTGCGCCTGTCCGAGCCGGAGCCGAGCGCGTCCGGGCCCGCCCTGCCGGATGCCGCCGCCGCGTGGCCGCTGGCGCCGCGGCCGGAGGAGCGCCTGGGCGCGCCGGTCGCCGCCGCGGCACCATCCGCGCTCACCGCCGCGGCGACCGAGACGCTGCTCGCCGGCCTCACGGAAGCCCTGATGGAGAGCGTGCTCTCCGTCCGCCCAGGCCCGCAGGCGGTTCCTGAAGTCCGGCCGGAGCCGAAGCCCACGGCCCGCCCGCGCGAGATCGCGCTGGCCGTCGCCGCCGGGATGATCCCGCAGGATCTCGTCCTCAGCTACCGCGCCGACCGCCGCCGCGAGCGGCTGGCGGCCTGAGTCGCGAGACATCAAGCCGCGAGATCGCGCACCCGCCGCAGGTCGGCGACGAAGGCGTGGTAGGCCTCCTCCTTGGCCTCGTCGGGCAGGCGCAGCAGGTAGGACGGGTGCACCGTGATGAACCCGCCGAACGGGCGGTCGAACGCCGCCGGCCCGCGGGCGCGGGTGATCGGGATCTGCTTGCCGGTCAGCGCCAGCACCGCGGTGGCGCCGAGCGCCACGACGAGCTTGGGGGCGACGAAATCCAGCTCCCGGTCGAGCCACCAGCGGTAATGGCTGACCTCGCCGGCCGTGGGCTTCTCGTGGATGCGGCGCTTGCCGCGCAACGTGAACTTGAAGTGCTTGACGGCATTGGTGAGGTAGGCGCCTGAGCGCTCGATCCCGGCCTCTTCCAGCGCGCGGGACAGCAACTGCCCCGCCGGCCCGACGAAGGGGCGGCCCTGCCGGTCCTCCTGATCGCCGGGCTGCTCGCCGACGAAGGCGATGGCCGCGCCCAGCGGGCCCTCGCCCAGTACGGCCTGGGTGGCACCCGGCACCAGCGGCTCCGAGCGGGCGATGACGGCGTTCAGCGCCTCCAGCGACTCCGGCTCGTCCCGCGCCATCCGCTCCACCGCCCGGACGGGATCGCGCTTCTCCGGCATCGTCGGCGCCTTCTCGATCATCGCTTGCGCGCGGGCGCCCGCGGCCCGCACCAGGGCGGGAATCGCCGCGGTCTCCGGCATGTTCCGCCAGTACTTGCGGGGCATCTCGGCGCGCATCGCGTCGAGGTTCAGCCGGGCCGGGTTGAAGGTGCTCTCGTAATAGTCGCGCCAGCCCGCCTCGAACCCGTCGCCCTCCGGCGCGTCCTCGCGGCGGCCCGGCGGGCCGAAGCTCAGCGCCCCGTCCCAGTGGGCGGAGCCCTCCGGCGTCAGGATCGACCAGCGAAGATTGCGGAAGCGATCGACGAAGAACGGGGCCGCCGCCGCCAGGATGTAATGGTCGGGCTCGAACCACGCGACGTAGCGCTCGGGCTCGTCCGGCACCCGGCGGAAGCGCAGGAAGGCGTGCATCTTGTGGAGGTCGCGCCCGATACCCTTGCGCATCCGGTGGAGCCGGTGGACCAGCGGATCGCTCGCCACCTCCATCAGGGCGCGCTCGCCGTGCAGCACGCGCCAGATCAGGGCGTAGAGCAGGCCGTAGCGCTCGGGATCGCGGTGGGGGACGACCATCGGGATCAGGTCTGTGACCGGGCGCGGGAGCGCCAGCGGCGGGGCCTCCGCGGGGGCGGTGTCGGAGCCGAACAGGCTCAGCGCCTCGGTCTGCCAGACGATGGCCTCGGGCGGGACGTTCGCGGCGACGAGGCGGCGGGCGGCGGCACGGAAGCCGGGCAGGTCGGCGCCGGGCGAGAGGGTGGCGACATGGATGCCGCCGGATTTCCCTCCCCCCTCTGCGGGGGAGGGTGCCCGCGGAGCGGGCGGGAGAGGGGAACCACGGTCCCGCTTAGCCGCCTTCGACGGGAAATCTCCGGAAGCGTCGCTCCCCTCTTCCGACCCCCTCCGGGGGCCACCCTCCCCCGCGGAGGGGGGAGGGTTTTTCGCGGGGGCGCCCATCAGAACAGACTCAACTGTTCCGCCGGCTCCGCCAGCTTCGCCCGCAGGTCCAACCGATCCGTGAGGGTCGTCGGCCGAAAGTCCTCGGCGATGAGGAAGGGCCGCGCCCGCTTCAGCCCCGAGGTCAGCCGCGCCACGTCGTCGAGGCGCAGGCGCGAATGGCGGCGCGCCTTGACGATGGCGTCGACCGCCCGCGCCCCGAGTCCCGGCACCCGCAGCAGCATGGTCCTGTCGGCGCGGTTCACGTCGACGGGGAAGAGATGGCGGTTCTTGAGCGCCCAGGCGAGCTTGGGATCGATGTCGAGGGCGAACATGCCGCCATCCGCCGCGTTCGCCACGTCGTCGGGGGAGAACTCGTAGTACCGGATCAGCCAGTCGGCCTGATACAGCCGGTGCTCGCGCCGCAACGGCGGGGCCTGCGGCGGCAGGGCGGAGGACGCGTCGGGGATCGGACTGAAGGCCGAGTAGTAGACCCGGCGCAGGCCGTAACTTCCATACAGAAGCGCGCTCTTGCGGATCAGCGCCTCGTCGGTCGTGGCATCCGCGCCGACGATCACCTGGGTCGATTGCCCGGCGGGCGAGAAGCGGCGCTTCTCCTCCTTGGCCTGCGCGATGCGCTCGCCGATCTGCCCCATCGCGCCCTCGATCGCCGCCCCGTCCTTCTCGGGTGCGAGGCGGATCAGGCTCTCTTCGGTCGGCAGTTCGAGGTTGATCGACAGGCGGTCGGCGTAGAGCCCGGCCTCCTCGATCAGCCAGGGGCTCGCCTCGGGGATCGACTTGAGATGGATGTAGCCGCGAAACCCGTGCTCGCGCCGCAGCTTCTTGGCGACGCGGGTCAGCATCTCCATCGTGTAGTCGGGCGAGCGGATGATGCCGGACGAGAGAAACAGCCCCTCGATGTAGTTGCGCTTGTAGAACTCGACCGTGAGCGTCACCACCTCCTCCACCGAGAAGCGGGCGCGCGCCACGTTCGAGGAGCGCCGGTTGACGCAATAGGCGCAGTCGAACAGGCAGTAATTCGTCAGCAGGATCTTGAGCAACGAGACGCAGCGCCCGTCCGGCGTATAGGCGTGGCAGATGCCGGCCCCCGTGGTCGAGCCGAGGCCGTCCGCGCCGGCCTTGCGCTTGGGTGCGCCGGACGACGCGCACGACGCGTCGTACTTGGCGGCGTCCGCGAGGATGCGCAGCTTGCGCGCGAGTTTCTCGTCCATCGAACGGAAGATGAACGCGCCCGCGTGCGGATCAATGCGGCGCGTTGCCTTTCACACCGGAAAACCGGTTTTCGCGCTCCGGTTCCGGTGGGGCCCCGAGCGGGTTAGCGACCCGAGGCCGCCCACGCGGCGCGGGACTGCCGGTAATCCTCGAGGATGCCCTCCAGACCGGTGGCGGCGAAGTTCTTCTTCGAAAGCAGGAATTGCGGGTATTGCGCCGCGGCGACCTCCTCCAGGCGCGCGGCGAACGGCTTCTCGACCGGTCGCGCCTTGGTCCGCTTCCAGCAGACGACGAGGTTGGGATCCTCGGCGGGGATGCGCAACTCGATCGACGGGAAGAACGTCTCGATCAGGTAGAGCAGCTTGAACACGTCGCCGGTCCAGCCGGTATAGGTGCCCTCGGCGAGGGGCCGCACCTTGACCCAGAGATCGAGATGCAGCGCCTCGACCCAGTTGCTCGGCCGGATGTCGTCGATGAAAATCACGGCGTCGTGCTTGGTGAAGTTCAGGACGTTGGTGAAGTCGCGCAGCGTCTGCTCGACCGTGTGCAGCCCATCGATGAAGGCGACATCGAACGGCCGGCCGATCTCGACCGCGTCGGTGAAGTATCGGTCCGACGGCATGCGGAAGAGCTCGAAGTCCTCGCCGAGGAAGGAATCGTCCTCGAAGCGTGGATAGGGCATGACGCCGACCCGCCAGTCGGCCTGAATTGCCTTGAAGGTGTGACCTTCCTCGACGCCGATTTCCAGATACCGCGGCTGGTCGAACAGAGACACGAAACGATTGATCAGTTCGGGCCGCCGCATGTGTCCCCGCCAGCACTCACGCCGAATCGCGATTGTGCCGGGTGGTACGAAACCGCCCCCCTCAAGGCAAGGGCGCCGGGGACGGTCGAGCACCGTCGGTCGTCGCCGCGTGGCGGGGCCCGATCCATGATCCGGCCCCGCCCATCCGTCGGGTCAGCCCTGGGACAGCGTCTTGTCGAGCGTGATCTCGGCGTTCAGGAGCTTCGAGATCGGGCAGCCCTTCTCGGCGTTGCCGGCCAGCTCGTCGAACTTCGCCTGATCGATGCCGGGGATCACGGCCTTGAGGGTGAGGGCCGACTTCGTCACCTTGAAGCCGTCGCCGTCCTGCACCAGCGTCACCACTGCCTTGGTGTCGAGCGAGGTCGCCGTGAGGCCCGCCGACTGGAGCTGGAAGGCGAGCGCCATGGTGAAGCAGCCCGCATGTGCGGCGGCGATCAGCTCTTCCGGGTTGGTGCCGGGCTCGTTCTCGAAGCGGGTGTTGAAGCCGTAGGGATTGTTCGAGAGCACGCCCGACTGGGTCGTGATCTGACCCTTGCCGGTCTTGCCGTCGCCTTCCCAGTGGGCGCTCGCGTGGCGGTCGGTCATGCTGTCTCGTCCTCGAATTCGGGTGCGGGCGATTCCCGCGTCGGGGGCGAGGTGGGGCGAGACGCCCGGAAGTCGAGGAATTTTTGCTTCACGTCTCGTCCGGTGAATCGTCGGCTTCCGCTTCGAGGACGGCGCGGGCCAGCGCGTAGGGGAAGCCGGCCCGCGCCATGGCGGCGAGGTCGCGCTCGCGGTTCGCCGCCCGCGCGCCCGGCGGGCGGTGGGGGCCGAGGCGGCGGCGGCGGGCGTAAGCGAGCGCTGCCTGCCGCTCGGTGTCGGCTTCTTCCCCAGCATCCTCGCGCTCGTCGGTCATGGCGGACGCGATCGTGTCGGCGTCGATGCCCTTCTCGGACAGCTTGGCCCGCGCCTGCCGGGTCGAGGCGCCGCGGCGGCGCAGGGTCGCGAGGCGGGCGGCGGCAAAGCGCGCGTCGTCGATCAGCCCGGCGCGCTGGGCACGCGCCACCGTCTCGGCGATCAGCCCGGCATGGGCGTCGGACGCCTCGTCGCGGGAGCGGCAGCGCCGGTCCACCCGCCGGGCCAGCACCCGGCGCAGCATCTCGGAGGAGGCGCCGTAGCGGTCGAGGTAATGCAGGGCCACGCGCTCCAGCCACGCGGCGGTGACGGGCGGCTCGGGTCTTGCCTGTCCTGCGGGGCTTGCCTCCCGCCCACCCGTCTGCGGCCCCTCGCCACGACGATCGCGTGAACCCTTCGTCGGGATCATCCGTTCTTCACGGTCCTGCCTTGGTTGTCGTCCCATGCTTGTCGGATGGATCGCTCTGGAATGCGAGGGCTCGGCTTGCGGGCGGCGGCCGTCCTGATGCGGCGAGAGTGGCTGTTCGTGCTGCTCGCCCTGGGTCTGGCGGCGCTCGCCGGCCTCGTCGTCACCCTATCCCGCCCCACCGTGCTGACCGTCGCCGTCGGCCCCCGCGACGGCGTCGAGGCCGCGCTGGTCGAGGCTTATGCCAAGGCGCTGGTACGCAACCACGAGGACGTGCGGCTGCAGGTCACGCCCTATGCGGACGTTCGCGACAGCGCGCTTGCCCTGCAGAAGAACCGCGCGGACCTCGCCGTGGTTCGCCCCGACGTGCTCCTGCCCGACAACGGGCTGACACTGGCCATCCTGCACGACGAGGCGCTGATCGTCGCAGCACCCGAATCGGCCGAGATCGAGAGCTTTTCCGATCTCTCGACGCGCCGCCTCGGCGTGGTGGTGCGCCACGACGCCGACCTGCCGTTTGTGACGAACCTCCTCGACTTCTACGACTTCAAGCCGGCGAGCGAGGCCGAGATGGCGGGAAGCGAGCCGCTCGGGGCCGGCCGCGTCGGGCTGGTGCCGCTGAAGGCCGGCGAGGTGACGCAGGCGCTGGAGGCCAAGCGGGTCGATGCGGTGGCCGTCATCGCGAGCCCCACGGCCAAGGCGACGCTCGGGATGCTGCGGGCGGTCGAGGGCGCCTCGCCCGAGCGCAAGATCGCCTTCGTCGGCGTGCCGGACGGCAAGGCGATCACCCAGCGCCTGCCCGAACTCCAGACCATGACGCTGAATGCCGGCACCTTCGGCGGACGCCCCAAGCGCCCGGAGGAGGATGTCGAGACGGTCGGCGTGTCCTACCGCCTGATGGCACGGGGCTCGGTCAGCCGCGTCGCGGTGGCGTCGGTGGTGCAGCACCTGTTCGAGTGGCGCTCGCGGCTCGCCGCGGTCGCCCCCGTCGCCAACGCGATGAAGCCGCCGGACTACGACACCACGGTCACGGCCACCAGCGCGCGCCTGCCCAACCATCCCGGCGCGGTCGATTATTTCGAGCGCGAGCAGCAGACGTTCCTCGACCGCTACGAGGACTGGATCTACCTCCTGGCTTTCTTCGGCGGCACGATCGGCTCAGGGGTCGCGTGGCTCGGCCAGCGGCTCGCCCGCAAGCGGCGCGAGCGCATCGACGTGGTGCTCGACCGCCTCCTCGACATCCTGGCCGAGGCCCGCGACGCCCGCGAGGTGGCGCAACTCGACGCCCTGACCCGCGAGACCGACGCCCTGATCGCCGACGTGGTCCGCCACGCCCGCGAGCGTACCATCGACGGCCGGATGATCTCGGCCCTGATCCTCGCCATCGACGCGGTCAACGGCGCGCTCGACGACGGGCGCCGCGTACTCGATCCGGGGGCGGATGTGGGGGGCGGGCGCTCGCGCACGGCGCGGTTGCTGTCGCTGAGTTTGCCCGCGGCGGAGTAGTCGCCCTTCGCTTCACGCCTCCGCGGCGAACGCGGGCCGGTCCTCGCCGAAGGCAAAACCGTTCCGCCCGCGCCGCTTGGCGGCGTAGAGCGCGCGGTCGGCTGCCGCGATCAGGTCCGCCGCCGGGATCGCCGCGCCCTCGGGCCGGCGCGCGACGCCGATGCTGATCGTGGCGATGCCGGGGCCGTCGGCGCGGGCCGGATGGACGATGGCGAGCGCCTCGACCGCCTTGCCGAGTTGGCGGGCGCAGCGCGCGAGCGCCAGTTCGCTCGCGCCGTCCCGGATGAGGACAGTGAATTCCTCGCCGCCGAAGCGGGCGCAGAAGGCGTCGTGGCGCCGGGCGAAGTCCGCGAAGGTTTCGGCGATGCGCCGCAGGCAGTCGTCGCCCGCCGGGTGGCCCAGCGCGTCGTTGTAGAGCTTGAAGTGATCGATATCGATCATCATCAGCGCCATCGCGTCGGGGCGCGACAGCCACGTCTCCAGCGTCTCCGCGAGGTGGCGGCGGTTCGGCAGGCCGGTCAGGGCGTCGGTGTGCGACAGGTTCTCGAACTCGCGCCGGGCGGCGTCGGCGCTCCGGGCCTCGAGGCTGGCATCGAGCGTCGCGATGTAGTCGCGGCAGCGCCGCCGCTCGATCACGTGGTTGGCGTAGAGGCTGAAGATGCAGGCGGTGGCGAACTGCACCGCGAAGGCGATCTGGAGCGCCGGCGCGAGGTCGGCCTTCGTGGCGACGGCGAGCAGGGTGATGGCGAGCGCGCTTCCCGTGAACACGACCGCGTGGCGGAAGCGCAGGGCCAGCAGCATGTCGGCGAAGACGATCGTCAGGGACAGCTCGCCGAAGGTGAACAGCCCGAGCGGATCCTGCGTCAGCCAGAACAGGGAGACCGGGATCAGGTAGGCGTTGAGGATGCCCGCGAGCACCAAGCGCTCGGTCCAGAGCGGGCTCGTGCGACCGATCACCCAGGCGAGGCCGAGGGAGACCGGGGTGACGAGCCCGACGCGGAGCGCCACCGACAGCCACAGCACATCCGGCAGGAGGACGAGGCTGGTGAAGTTATAGATGTTGTAGAGCGCGATTCCGACGAGGATCGCCGCGCGCAGCTCCGCCCTCCGCCGCCCGGCATGCTCGGCGTCGTAGCGGTCCTGGATGGGGGGAGCCAGGCGCAGCCAACGGTCGAGCAGCGGTTTCCCGCCGAGATCGTAGGTGCGCCGGACCGTCGGGGCCGGCATCGTCGTATTCCCTCGCGACGGAGGGAGCCTGCGCCGAACCTTCTAACGTTTGTTTATTCGATTCCGTCGAACCGGCGGCATCGATCCGGCGAATTCGCTCGGCTCCCCATGCGGATGCAGCGGGCGGCCTACCCCACCCCGACCGGGTGTTTCACCACGAAGGGCGTGCGCATCGTCACCAGCTCCTCGCCGAGCGTCGGATGGACCGCGATGGTGCGGTCGAAATCGGCCTTGGTGGCCCCCATGGTGACAGCGATGCCGACCGCCTGGATGATCTCGCCCGCATCCGGCCCCATCACGTGGACGCCGACCACGCGGTCGCCCGCGCGCTCGACCAAAACCTTTATGATGACGCGCTCGTTGCGGCCCGACAGCGTCGCCTTCATCGGGCGGAAAGCGGCCTTGTAGACGTCGATGTCCTCGTAGCATTCCCGCGCCACGTCCTCGTTGTGGCCGATCACGCCGATCTCGGGCGTCGAGAACACCGCGGTGGCGATCAGGCGGTGATCGACGCACCAGGGTTTTTGGCCGAACACCGTGTCGGCGAAGGCGTGGCCCTCGCGGATGGCGATGGGGGTGAGGGCTGCCCGCCCCGTCACGTCGCCAACGGCGTAGATCGAGGGCACGGTCGTGCGCGAATCCGCTTCCACCGGAATCGCGCCGCGGGCATCGAGGGTGATGCCGACCTTGTCGAGGCCCAGGCCCTCGACGTTGGGGCGCCGGCCGGTCGCGACCAGCACGCAATCGACGTCGAGGGTCTCGCCGTCGCTCAGCGTCGCCCGGATGGCGCCCCCGGAGCGGTCCAGCCGCTCGACGGTGCGGCCGAGGCGCAGGTCCATCCGCTCGGCATAGGCCTCGCCGAGCGCGGTGGCGATCTCGGGATCGAAGCCGCGCAGCAGCGTCTTGCCGCGGTGGAGCAGGGTCGTCTTGGTGCCGAGCGCGGCGAAGACGCCCGCGAACTCGACCGCGATGTAGCCGCCGCCGACCACGAGGATGCGCGCGGGCTGAGTCTCCAGATCGAACACGCCGTTCGAGTCGATGGCGAGTTCCGCGCCGGGGATCAGCGGCTCGTGGACAGGGCTGGCGCCGACCGCGATCAGGATGAATTTCGCCCGCACGGTGCGATCCGAACCGAGGAGGCGCACCGTGTGCGGGTCCTCGATGACGGCCCGCTCCGCCACCACCTCGACGCCGGAGCCGGCGAGGTTGCGGCCGTAGATGCCTTCCAGCCGCGCCACCTCGGCATCGCGCGAAGCCTTCAGCGCGGCCCAGTCGAAGCGCGGCGCCTCAAGGTGCCAGCCAAAGCCCGCGGCATCCGCGAACTCGTCGGCGAAGCGCCCGGCATAGACCATCAGCTTCTTGGGCACGCAGCCGCGGATCACGCAGGTGCCGCCGACGCGGTACTCCTCCGCCAGCATCACCCGAGCGCCGTGGCCGGCGGCGATCCGCGCCGCCCGCACGCCGCCGGAGCCGCCGCCGATCACGAACAGGTCGACGTCGAAGCTGTCGCTCATGGGATTCTCACTCGTTCGGTGTCGGCGGTGCGCAGCCATGTCAGGGCGGCGCCCAGGCCCGCGGTCCACCAAGCCTGCCACGCCCCGTGCTCGACGAACATGATGGCCACCGCCGCGCCGAGAAGCCCGAGCGCCGTCGCGAACAGGCCGCGCGGCAGGCTGGCGGCCGCCCTTAGTCCCAGGAACGCCGCCCACGCTGCCAGAACCGCGCCGACGAGGCCGAGTTCGGCCCAGATCTGGAGGAAGCTGTTGTGGGGGTGGCCCACTGCCAGCATCGTGCGCATCTCCGGTGCGAGGCCGGCCGCCGCTGGAACCTCGGCGAAGCGAAGGCCCGTGCCGTAGCCGGAGCCGATCAGCGGCGCCTCCGCCACCGCCGCCCCGAAGCTCTGGGCGATGGCGACGCGGGCGCGCGACGAACTCTGCACCAGCCGCTCGTGCGCCGCCTCCGGCATGAAATGGACGAGGATGTCGCCCTCGATCGGCGCCAGGGCGAAGGCGAGGAAGACGATGAGGGCCGCGCCCGCGAGGACGAGGCGCCTGGGGGCGAACCACGCCACGGCGAAGAGCCCGGCGCCGGCCAGCATCCCCATCGCGGCCGCGCCGCTGATCGAGCGCAGCACCGCGAAGGCCGTGACGGCCAGCAGCGCGAAGGCAGCGAGCCGCCGTCCGCGCAGGGCCAGCAGGGCGGCAAGCGGCCCGGCGAGCAGCACGGCGGTCAGCAGCGGCCGGTTGAACATGAACAGGGCCACCCGCTGCCCCAGCGCCTGCTGCAGGGCGAGGTCGGCGGCCAGACTGCCGGCGACGAACAGGCAGGCGGCGGCCAGCCCCGCGGCGGCGAGCGCCGGCCCCCAATCCGGCATCCGCCCCGGCGCGAGGCGGATCAGCAGATAGGCTGGCAGCAGGGCGAGGACAAACTCGGAAAGAACCCGCGCGGACAGGCCGGGGAACGGGCTCCAGGCGAAGGCCGCGAGGCACCATGCCAGGAAGGCGAGCCCCGCGATCCCGAGCGGCGCGGCGAGCGGGCGAAGGACGAGGCGCAGCGCCCCCGCGCCGTGCTCGGCGACGGTGCCGGAGAGGAACAGCAGCGCGGCGATGCCGGCCACCAGCGGGCTCGACCGGTTGGCGAGCGCCATGATCACCGGCATCAGCGCCAGCGCGACCGTTCCGGCAGCGTCGAGGCGCGCCGCGCTAGCGAACGTCACTGGAGCGAGTGGCCGCGCTTGCCCATCTCGGCGCGGGTGCGGACCATGATGTATTCCGAGACCTCCTGGGTCCAGTCCTGCATGGCGCCGACCATGTCGTCGAGGATCTGCGGCTGGGTCTCGACGTAGCGCTTGCCCGCGGGCGAGCGGAAGAAGGTGATGATCTCCTTCAGCTCGGCCTCGCTCAGGCGCTTGGCGTAGATGCGCGCGGCGATCTCGATCAGCCGGTTCTTCTGCAGCGTCATCTCGGGTTCGAGGCTCTTGAGCACCTCGTCGAGATCCTTGCCGAGATCGGGCCGGGTGACCGCGTTCTTGCGGATCTGGTCGGCCATGGTCGGAATGATCGAATCGAACGAGCGGCTCATGCCCGAGCCCAGCATCACCTCGCGGGCGAGCGCGAGGTGGGAGGGCGTCAGCTCCGGCTCGGCCGGGGGCTGCGGCGCGGGCGTGCCAGGCTTGGCGGTCGGCTTCTGCGCGGGGGCCGGGGGCTTGGCGGCCTGAGCGAGGGCGGCCTGGGGGGCGGCCAGGACGAGGGCCGCCAGGACGGCGAAACGGGGCAGCATGCGCAAAAGGCTCCGAGGAATGCGAAGGACGGCGACCGCGGCAAAGATCACGGGCGGCTCAGAACGATGACGCGGGCCTCCGAACCGGAGGCTTGCGCCAGGTACGCGGTGTCGGCGATGCCGAGGAACAGGCCATGCTCGACCACGCCGGGCACCGCCCAGAGCCGGGCCGAGAGCCCTTCCGGATCGGGAATGCTGCCCAGATGCGCGTCGAGGAGCGCGTGGCCGCCATCGGTCAGAAGCGGCTCGCCCGCGCCGTCGAGCCGGCGGGTGAGCGGCTTGCCGGCGCAGCCGCTCTGGGCGAGCGCCCGCTCGACCCCGCGCCACGTCGCACCGAGGCCGAAGACGTTGACCTCGATCGGCAGCGGGAAGGCGCCCAGCCGGTCCACGCGCTTGGCGGCGTCGGCGATCACCACCATGCGCCGGCTCGCCATCGCGACGATCTTCTCGCGCAACAGGGCGGCGCCGCCGCCCTTGATCAGGCGAAGGTCGGCATCGACCTCGTCGGCCCCGTCGATGGTGAGATCGAGTTCGGGCAGCTCGTCGAGGGTCGCGAGGCGGATGCCCTCGCGCTCGCACGCGATCCGCGTCGCCTCCGAGGTCGGCACGCCGATCACGTCGAGGCCGGCCCGCACCCGCTCGCCCAGCAGCGCGATGAAGGCGGCGGCCGTGCTGCCGGTGCCGATGCCGAGCCGCATGCCGGGCTCGACCAATTCGAGCGCGCGGGCGGCCGCCGCGCGGCGCAGGTCGGGCGCGCTCACGAGACCATCTCCGGAAACAGATGCGTCATGGGCGGAAGGCCCCGGTTCGCGTGCTGAAGGACGGGCAGGCCCCTAGCACGCCTCCCCGCTCCGGCAAAAGCCGGGCGGGGCGGGTGCGAAGCTCGGTCGCTCGCTCGTGAAACGTCTCTTTACCAAGCTGCACGGAACAGGACCGGTGGTCCTGTTCCGTGCGTCCGGCGGACGACCGCTGCCGCGCATTCGCGCGGGCAAGCGATGATGAGTGGTCATCTTCGCTTGGGGTCAGGGCCGGCCCTGCCCCCCGCTCTGCCCGCCCTGCGGCGGCGTGGCGCTCGGGCCGGCGCGGCCGGGCGCCGGGCCGGTCGCCGCCGCGCCCGCGCCGCTCGCCGTGCCCGCGGGCGGCGGGCCGGCCTGCTCGGTGCAGACCACCAGCTCCTGGCGGATCTGGACGTAGCAGGCGCTCATCGTGCCGGTACGCAGGTTGACCCGGTAGATGCCCGACTCGCGGGCGTGGCGCGAGGCGATCAGACCATATTCCCCCGGCGCCTGCGGCCCCGCGCCCTCGCCGGCGGCGAAGCACAGGGTGACGCCGACGCTGTCGTCGCGCAGGCCGTACTGGCACGAGGTGACCTCGCCGGTGGCGCGGTCGATCCGGTAGATGCGGTTGAGATCGACCGCGGGCGCGGCGACGAACTCGTAGGAGCCCGCCGCATGCGCCGCCCCCGTCGCGGCGAGCGCGGCCAGCAGCGCGCAGCCGGCGAGACGGGCGGGGAGAAGAGCCGTAAGCGAGCGCATGGATCAGCCGGAGTGAGGAGCGGGGATAACGGGGACAAGTCGGAGCCTGTGACACCGCCATCAGACCCGGTTTCCATGGCGGAGCTTGGGCAGAACGCCAAGATCGAGGGGCGGCAGGAACGCAACAGCGGCGCGCGCGCTAACGCTCGGTCAACCGTCGGGGTTGATCGTCGGGGAGACGACCGCTAGCCAGCTTGACAGTGTTTCGATTTGGGACGCCGATGACCGTTCTTCCCCCGATCGCCGTGTTCGATCTCGACGGGACCCTCGCCGAGACCGCGGGCGACCTCGTCGGCACCCTCAACGTGATCCTCGCCCGCGAGGGCCACGCGCCGCTGCCGCTCGAACAGGCCCGCGACCTTCTGGGCGCCGGCGCCCGTGCGCTGATCCAGAGGGGCTTCTCCGCCTCGGGCGCCGAGCTGAGCCCCGAGCGCCTGGAAGTGCTGTTCGAGGCTTTTCTCGAACATTACGGCGCGCATCTCACCGACAATTCCTACCTGTTTCCGGGCGTCGTCGCGGCGCTCGACCGGCTGGAGGCCGAGGGCTTCGTGCTCGCGGTCTGCACCAACAAGGTCGAGGCGCACGCCGTCGCGCTGCTCGCCGAACTCGGCGTGCGCGACCGTTTCCCGGTGATCGTCGGCAAGGACACCTTCGCCTTCTCCAAGCCCGACCCACGCCACATCACCGCGACCATCGCGCGCGCGGGCGGCGATCCGACCCGCGCCGTGATGGTGGGCGATTCCCGCGCCGACGTGGCCGCCGCCCAGGCCGGCGGCATCCCGGTCGTCGGCGTCACCTTCGGCTACACCCCGGTGCCGATGCGCGAGCTGAAGCCCGACTGGGTCATCGAGCATTTCGACGAGCTGGTGGACGCGGTCGCCGCGCTGGTGCCCGACGCCTTTCGCGGCGTGGAAGTGAAGCCCGCGGCTTAGTTTTTTGCTTGGCCTCAGCCGCCGGCGCCCGCATCCGCGGGCTTAGGCTTCTCGCTCCGTTAGACGCCTCGGCGTAGCCGAGGCCCACTGCGCGGGGCGCTCTTCGCGCCCGGCCATACGGCCGTTCCTTCTGCGAGCGGTGGCTCGGCCGATGCTGAGAGGCTGCGCTTGCGTCCGGCTTGCCGGTGGGCCACTGAGCCTCGACCGGGCGGCCCCGGCGGCGAGAGGCACGATGAGCGATCCGACCCCCTTCGAGCTAACGCTGGAGCGCATCGCCCTGATCCGGCGGCTGGTCGTCGCCTGGAACCCGGCCGGGATGGGCGCGCCGATCGTCCATCCGGACGCGCCCTACGGCAGCGGGAACCGCGACGACGACATCTTCAACGTCACCGGCGACGACGAGGGGGCCGAAGAGGAGCACCGGGCGATGAGCGACGCGCTCGCCGTGTTCCTGCGCCACGCCGTGCTCAAACCGGGCCGCTACCAGTACCACAACCCGCTGGCCAAGCTGACCTCGACGGCGCTGGGCGACGTCTTCCGCGACGACGAGACCGGCGAGACGCCTGAGCACATCACCTTCGAGGTGACCGACGCCCACCTCGCCCTGATCCCGCGCCTCCAAGTGCGCTGGGACTGCGCCGCCGACGTCCCCGCCATCGACACCGCGCAGCCGTACGGCGCCGGCACGCAGGCGGAATCCGAGCGCCTGCACCGGGAGATGCAGCCGGCGATGCAGATTTTTCTGCGGTACGGCGACCTCGCGCCGGGGTTTTTTGCGAAGGGGTAGGCGGGCTGAGCCTCCCCACCGTCATTCAGGGGCCGCGCAGCAAAACCCGGAATGACGGCGGAGGGTTGGCCTCAGCCTGCCGGCCTCACCCCTCCCGCTTCTTCCGCTGCGCCAGCGTGCGCAGCCGGAGCGCGTTGAGCTTGATGAAGCCCGCGGCATCCCGGTGGTCGTAGGCCACCGCGCCTTCCTCGAAGGTGACGAGGTCCTGATCGTAGAGCGAGTGCGGGCTGGTACGGCCGATGACGTGGACGCCGCCCTTGTAGAGCTTCAGTCGCACCTCGCCGGTGACCTTCTCCTGGCTCTTGTCGATCAGCGCCTGGAGCATCTCGCGCTCGGGCGAGAACCAGAAGCCGTTGTAGATCAGCTCCGCGTATTGCGGCATCAGCTGGTCCTTGAGATGCGCCGCGCCGCGATCCAGCGTGATCGACTCGATGGCGCGGTGGGCCGGCAGCAGGATGGTGCCGCCGGGGGTCTCGTACATGCCGCGGCTCTTCATGCCGACGAAGCGGTTCTCGACGAGATCGAGCCGGCCGATGCCGTTGGCGCGGCCGAGTTCGTTGAGCTGGGCGAGCAGGCTCGCGGGCGAGAGCGCCTCGCCGTCGATCGAGACCGCGTCGCCCCGCTCGAAGCCGATGGTGATGATCGTTGGCTGGTCCGGCGCCTCTTCGGGCGAGAGGGTGCGGGAATAGACGTAGTCCGGCACTTCCACGGCCGGATCCTCCAGCACCTTGCCCTCGGAGGAGGCGTGCAGGAGGTTGGCATCGACCGAGAACGGACTCTCGCCGCGCTTGTCCTTGGCGATCGGGATCTGGTGAGCTTCAGCGAACGCGATCAGCTGCTCGCGCGAGCGCAGGTCCCACTCGCGCCAGGGGGCGATCACCGTCACGTCGGGCTTGAGCGCGTAGTAGCCGAGCTCGAACCGGACCTGATCGTTGCCCTTGCCGGTGGCGCCGTGACAGACGGCGTCGGCGCCGACGCGTTCGGCGATCTCGATCTGCTTCTTGGCGATGAGCGGCCGGGCGATCGAGGTGCCGAGCAGATACACGCCCTCGTAGACGGCGTTGGCGCGGAACATCGGGAAGACGTAGTCGCGGACGAATTCCTCGCGCAGGTCTTCGATAAATATGTTTTCCGATTTGATGCCCAAAAGCTCGGCCTTGCGCCGGGCCGGCTCCAGCTCCTCGCCCTGGCCGAGATCGGCCGTGAAGGTCACGACCTCGCAGCCGTAGGTCGTCTGCAACCACTTGAGAATGATCGAGGTATCGAGCCCGCCCGAATAGGCGAGCACGACCTTCTTGACGGGCTTGTTCGGGCTGGCGTCGGACATGGTCGAGAGTTCCGAAGAGGGATCGGGCGCGCGGACCCGGTTGGGTGCGGCTTAACAGCAGGCCGGAGCGGCGCGCAACCGCGGCGGCATGGCCAAGGTTGTCCGGTGCGGCCCGCCTCTTGCGGCGCTGCCGTCCCTTGCGGCCGAGCGGCTCCGGGGCGACGATGCGGACACCCGGACGGAGACAGGCTGAATGGCGCGGCGGCCGACCCTGGAATTCTGGTACGAGTTCGCCTCGACCTATTCCTACCTCGCGGCGATGCGCATCGAGGCGTGTGCCGAGGCGGCGGACGTCGAGATCCGATGGCGGCCCTTCCTGCTCGGGCCGATCTTCGCCGCGCACGGCTGGACCAACTCGCCGTTCGTCCTCTACCCGGCCAAGGGCCGCAATATGTGGCGCGACCTCGACCGCGAGGCGGCGCGCCACGGCCTGCCGCCGGTGACGCGCCCGAACCCGTTCCCGCAGAACTCGCTCGCCGCCACCCGCGCGGCGACCTACGGCGCCGACCACGACTGGCTGGTGCCGTTCTCCAAGGCCGTGTTCGAGGCGAGCTTTTCCCGCGGCGAATCGATCGCCGAACCGGCCTCCGTCGCGCGCATCCTCGACGGGCTCGGCCTCGACGGCACCGCGATCCTCAAGGCGGCCTCGGCCGAGAGCAACAAGGGCCGCCTCAAGGTCGCGGGCGAGGAGGCGCGCTCCCGCGGCATCTACGGCGCGCCGAGTTTTCTGGCGGAAGACGGCGAGCTGTTCTGGGGCAACGACCGGCTGGAACAGGCGCTGGCCTGGGCCGCGGGCGACCGGCCCGCGGGCCTGCGGTAAGGGCCCCTCTTCAGCCCCCGCCGTCCTTCGCCGCCGCCCAGGCCCGCACCTGATCCATCCAGGCGTCGGGCGAGAGCACGGCGATGCCCGGCATCACGGTGAGCGGGGTGACGCGCTCCAGGCGGTCGCGCTCGCCGAGTCTGAGGGCGCCCTTGCGGGCGAACAGGCGCAGGATGTCGATGAGGCGGGCCTCGTCGGGCGGGTCGGAGCGGGCGGCGGAGCGGATCGAGTCGGCGATGTCGTCGGTGGTGCATTCCACCGTGCCGTCGGTGGCGACGCGCGAATCGCGCAGGCCCTCCTCGTAGGCGAGCCGCAGCGCCAGCAGCACCAGCGTCTCGTCCTTGCGCAGGCGCTCCCCTTGCGCGTCGTGGCGTACCCCGTCGGGCGGCAAACTCAAAAAGACCATCTGGTCGCGGTGGGCGACCTCGAAGCGGTAGCCGAGGCAGGCGAAGTAGTCGCGGAAGAATGGCGCGTAGTGGCGGGCCAGCTCGTAGGAGCGGCCGATGCCGGGCGTCGCCGCGTAGACGCACTGACCTTTCAGCACCACCTGAAGCGCGCGGGTCAGCTCCTCCTCGCTCGGGGCGGGGCTGCCGGGCGGGGGCGGCTCGTCCCCGTCGAGGATGGCGCGGAAGGCGTCGAGCATGGGTCAGCGGGGGCCAGTTGCAGCGCGGCGCCCCTTGGGCTCGGCGACGCGCTCGATGGAAAAGTCCGGACAGTCGATCCAGCCGTTGGCGAGCCGGCCCTCGCCCGGCGCGAGGCGATAGCGCTCGCGCAAACTCCCGTCGAACAGCACGTCGATCTCGCGCAGGCGCTGGAACACCACGAAGGCATCGACGTCGGCAATCGTGATGTCGGAGCCGCGTAAACGACGGCCGGGCTTCAGGTGCGCGTCGAGGAAGGCGGCGATGCGCTCCGGCGTCACGGTGGTGCGGCGGCGGAAGGCGTCCTTGGCGATCACGAAGGCCTCGATCGCCGGATCGGTCTCGATCTCGGGCAGCGGCTCGGATTCGATGGCGCGGCGCGGCATGCGCGGGTTGGTGAGCTGCGGCGGGCCGATGGGCGGGCGCAGCAGCGACACCTCCGGGGCCGGCATGGCGGGAAACGCGTCCTCCGGCGCTGCGCCCGCCGCGCGGAGCGCCGCGGCGGCGCGCTCGATCCGGGCGGAATCGCGCGGCTCGCGGTAGCGGAGCGTCGCCGCGATGCGCCGCTCCAGCCGCGCGACCACCGAGGCGACGGCGTCGAGATGCGGGTCGAGCCCCTCGAAGATCGCCAGGATCTCGACGAGGTCGGTGCGCGCCATCCGCTCGGCGGACGCCAGATCCCCGGCCCGGCCCTCGCGCAGGTTGCCTTCCGCCAGCGCCCGCAGCGTCAGCGGATCGCGCAAGGCCCGGCCCGCCTCGCGGACGATGCCGGAGCGGAAACGGAACGGGTTGAAGCGGGTGTGCAGCGTACGGTAGTCGGAGACGAGGTGGCGCTCGACGAATTCCTCGAAGTAGAGCCGCAGCGCCGCGCCGACGTTGGGTTCGCGCAGGATGCGCTCCTCGACCTTGCGTAGGCCCCCGGCCAGCCCGCGCAGATGGGCCAGGAAGGTACGGGCGGCCTTGGCCGCATTGCGCAGCGCCTCCGAGCGGTCGGCCGGGTTGGCGATGGCGCTTTCCAGGGCGCCCAGCACCTCCAGCACGGCGCCGCCGTAGGAGCGGGTCTCGCCCCGGTCGATCCGCGCCAGCTCCTCGATCAGCAGGCGGGCCTCGGGGTCGAAATCCACCACCGGCACGTAGCGCTCGCGCCGCTCCACCAGCCAGCCGGCCTCGACGAGCCGCCGGTAGACGTAGGAGCGGCGCTCGATGGGGTCGGCCGGCGCGGTCTCGTCGTCGGCGATCTCGGCCTGCGACCAGCCGCCCGAGAACTCGCCGATGGCCACGATCAGGTCGGCCTTGCGCAGAGGCTCGGCACTGTCCCCGAACACCGTAGCGTGCAGGTGCAGCAGCAGGGCCGCGTTGAACACGCGGCTCGGCGCGGCGAGCGGGCGAAACAGTTCGTCGGCGAGGTGGGTGAACAGCATGGCGGGTCTTCGGGGGAGCCAAAGCCCGCGGCGTCGCCGGGGTCAATGCCGGACGCGGCGGTGTCCAAAGCGTTGCGGCCGCGGCGGGCAGTTTTACGCGCCACACTTTAATCACGCACCGCCGTCATTCCGGGGCGCCGAAGGCGAACCCGGAATCCACCCGTGATGCGCGGCCTGACGAAGCGTCGCGGCCAGTCGTGGATTCCGGGTTCCGCTGCGCGGCCCCGGAATGACGGCGGTGCGTGTTGGCGAGCAAGGTCGAGGCTCGGCCGTAGAGCCAAGGTCAGGCGGGACGTGCGCTCACGTTCCGGTGAGTCAAATCTCATCCGCTCAAGCTGACGATTGGATGAACGGCCGGTTGAAGGGTCGTTCATGCGACAGAACGTACTGTCTCCTTCATCAACACGGGATTGAACCGATTCCGGGGCTAGCCCGTTGGGCTGCCATCGGATCGATGATCCACTCTCATGGAGAACTCTTCGCGATGAAGAAGCTCGCTATCCTCTCCGCCGCCGCCGTGCTGGGGGTCGGCGCCCTCACTTCGACCGGCGCCGAGGCGCGCTGGCGCGGCGGTGGTGGCGGCGCGATCGCCGCCGGCGTGATCGGTGGCCTCGCCGCCGGTGCGCTCGTGGGCGCGGCCGCCTCGAACAGCTACGGCTACGGCAGCGGCTACTACGGTGGTGGCTACGGCGGCTACGGCGGTGGTTACGGCTACGCCCCGGCCTACGGCTACAGCTACGCGCGCCCGGCCTACGGCTACCGCTCGGTCGGCTACTACGACGACGGCTACTACGCCCCGCGTCGCGCCTACCGCCGCAGCTACTACGACGGCGGCTACGGCTACGGCGGTGGGTACGGCGGCTACGGCTACGGCTGGTAAGACCGCTCACGCCCCGGCGTGAAGCAGGCCGTGTCCCGCGAGGGGCACGGCCTTTTTGCTGAGTTTAAACCTTGGCGCCGCCGTCCCGCGCCGCGATCGTCTCCGACCACACCACCGAGCGCCGGGCCATGCCGATATGCTGGCGCTCGTACATGCGGCCCTCGACCTTGATCGCCGCGCGCTTGGCGTTCTCCGGCAGGTTGAAGGCGTCGATGACGAGGCGAGCGCGGCGCACCTCCTCCTCGGTCGGGGCGAAGGAGGTGTTGGCGGGCTCCAACTGATTGGGGTGAATCAGCGTCTTGCCGTCGAAGCCGAGGTCGCGCGCCTGACGGCACTCGGTGCGGCAGCCGTCGACGTCGGAAATGTCGTTCCACACGCCGTCGAGGATGGTCAGGCCCTCGGCCCGGGCGGCCGCGAGCGTCAGCATGATCCAGGGCAGCATCGGCACGCGGCCGGGCACGAGCTGCGCCCAGGTGTCCTTGGCCAGATCGTTGGTGCCGAGCACGAAGCAGGTCAGCCGGGTGCGCCGGTCGCGCCGGGCCTTGGCGATCTCGTGGATGTTGAGGATCGCCGCCGGCGTCTCGATCATCGCCCAGACCGCGATGGAATCGGGGGCGTCGAGCGCCTCCAGATGGTCGGCGATGCTCTCCAAGACGGCCGGCGACGACACCTTCGGCATCAGGATCGCGTCGGGCTTCGCCTCGATCGCCGCGCGCAGGTCGCCCTCGCCCCAGGGGGTCTGCGGGGCGTTCACGCGGATCACGAGTTCGCGATGGCCGTAGCCGCCGCCCTTCACCGCGGCGCAGACCTGCTCGCGGGCCAGCTCCTTCTCCTCCATCGAAACCGCGTCCTCGAGATCGAGGATCAGCGAATCGGCCGGAAGGGTCTTGGCCTTCTCCAACGCCCGCGCATTCGAGCCCGGCATGTAGAGCACGCTGCGGCGCAACCGCAAATCCGACATCTGTGGTCTCCTCCGTGGGGGCCGGCGCCTTTGCCGCGCCGCACCATTTTGCATACGGGATACGGGAGAACCGGTTCGGTTGGAAGCGGCCGGGCGCGGTTCTACCTTAACCCCGCGGCCGGCGACCGCCAGAGGCCGCTTATTTCTCTCATTCTGCCGGAGTCCCCCATGCCCCTCATGCGCTTCGACCTCTTGGAAGGCCGCAGCGACGCCGAGCTGAAGGCCCTGCTCGACGCGGCGCACGAGGCGATGCTGGAGGCGTTCAACGTGCCCCCCGGCGACCGCTACCAGATCGTGACCGAGCACAAGCCGACCCGGATGATCGTGGAGGATACCGGCCTCGACATCCCGCGCACGAAGGACGTGGTCGTGGTGCAGATGATCACCCGGCCGCGGGGCCGCGAGAAGAAGGAGCTGTTCTACCGGCTGCTCACGGAAAAACTCCAGGCCGCCTGCGGGATCGCACCCGCCGACGTGATGGTCTCGACGGTGGAGAACACCGACGAGGACTGGTCCTTCGGCCACGGCCGGGCGCAGTTCCTCACCGGGGAACTGTGAGCGAGGCCGCGCCCTCCGCCACCAGCCAGTCGATGAAGGCGGAGAGTGCGGGCGACTTGTCGGCGTCGAACGGCGTCAGCACGAAGTAGCCCGGCCGCTCGACCGCGATTTCGGGGAACGGGGCGGCGAGCCGGCCCTGCGCCACCGCGCGGTCGAGCACCGGAAACGGCCCGATGCCGAGCCCGGCCCCGTCCTCCACCGCCTGGAGCGTCACGAAGAAGTGGTCGAAGATTCTTGGGCGCGCGCCCTCGGGCCGGTGCGCGCCCGCCGTCGCGAGCCACGCGCCCCAGTCGTCCGGCCGGGTCTGGGTGCCGAGCAGGACGCGGCTGTCGAGATCGCCGGGATGGGCGAGCGGGCGCCGCGCCAGGAGCGCGGGGCTCGCCACCAGGGTGTCGAACTCGGGCAGGAACGGCACGGCCCGGTGCTGCGGCCAGGGCTCGGGCCCGCGCCGAATCGCGATGTCGAAGCCGCCGCGCAGCTCTTCCTGCAGCGTCGTGGTCGTCGTGACCGTTACCTCGGTGTCGGGCCGCAAACTCCGAAAAGCATCGAGCCGCGGGATCAGCCAGCGCATGGCAAAGGTCGTCGGCGCACTCACCCGCAGCACCCGCGGCGCCGCGGGCTGGCCGCAGGCTTCCGCGGCCTCCGTCAGCCGGTCGAAGGCGAGGCTGATCTCGGCGGCGAACACCCGCGCGGCTTGCGTGGCCACCATCCGCCGCCCGACGCGGGCGAACAGCGGCTGCCCGAGCCACGCCTCCAGCGCGGCCACCTGACGGCTGACCGCGCCGTGGGTCAGGCCGAGTTCGGCCCCGGCCGCCGCGTAGCTCCCGGCCCGCACCGCGACCTCGAACACACGCAGGGCATTGAGCGGCGGCAGGCGGCGCATGCGTGAGGTTTTAGCACGGTACGCGTGAGAAGGATGGGGCTGATCGCGGAAAGCTCACGGGTTTAGAGGTGGTGACGGATCGGTTCGATCCGTTCGGATGACTGAACTTCGCTCGCAATCGCGAGGCGAGCCGGGAATGCGCCTCTCCTCCCCCTTGCGGGGAGGAGCCGGAGGTGGGGTCGGGCAGAAGGCACCGGAACGCCTCATCCTGAACCACCCCCACCCCTACCCCTCCCCGCAAGGGGGAGGGGAACACGCGCTCGACGCGGCCACGATGGCGGCACGCGGGGAGAGGGGGCGCTGCCGCATCCGGGCGGATCGATCCGCTTCCGTTCGCGCCCATCGCTTCGGAGAAGCCCCCTGTGAGCCGAGCCCAGCCGCTCACCGACACGCCCCCCGACGAACGCACCGCCACTCAACGGCGCAGCCTCGGCGGGGCCTGCCTCGCCCACGCCTTGCACGACGGCTACACCGATCTGCTCTACGTGCTGCTGCCGGTCTGGCAGGCGGAGTTCGGGCTGTCCTATGCCGGCGTGGCGGCGCTCCGCAGCCTCTATTACGGCACCATGGGCGGGCTGCAGATCCCCGCCGACCGACTGGCCGGGCGCCTGTCGATCCGCGCGGCGCTCGCACTTTCCACGCTGGTCGCGGCCGTGGGCTTCGTCGTGATGGGCCTGAGCGGCGGGTTGTTCGGCCTCTGCGCCGGCCTCGTGCTCGCCGGGATCGGATCGAGCATCCAGCACCCGCGGGCCTCACTCCTTGTCTCGGACGCCTACGGGCGCGCCGCACGCGGACCGCTCGGCATCTACAACTTTGCCGGAGACCTCGGGAAGGCGACGTTCCCGGTCGTCGTCGCCTTGCTGCTCGGGCTCATGGCGTGGCGGCCGGTCGCCGGGCTGATGGCGCTCGCCGGCCTCGCCGCGGCGGTCGCCCTCGTCGCCGTGCTGCCGCGCCGGCCGCTGCCCCCGGCCCCCGCGAGGGCCGCGGGCGGCGACACGGGCCAATCCCGAAAAGATTTCAATCTGCTGATGGGCGTCGGCGCCCTCGACACCGCGACGCGGATGGGCACGCTGCTGTTCCTGCCGTTCCTGCTGGAGGCCAAGGGCGGCACCGGCGCCACCACCGGGCTTGCGCTGGCGCTGGTCTTCGCGGGCGGCGCCTTCGGCAAGGCGGTGTGCGGCTGGCTCGGCGAGCGGGTCGGCGTGGTGCGCTGCGTGATCGTCACCGAGATCGTCACCGCGGCGCTCGTCGCCGCCCTCCTGCCGCTGCCGCTCGGGCCGACGCTGGTGCTGCTGCCGCTGCTCGGGATCGCGCTGAACGGCACCTCCTCGGTGCTGTACGGGACCGTGCCGGACCTCGCGCCGCGGGGCGATACGGGCCGAGCCTTCGCCCTGTTCTACACCGCGGTGATCGGCTCCGGCGGGCTCGCCCCCATCGCCTACGGGGCCTTCGCCGACCGCGCGGGCGAGACCGCGGGCCTGCTGGCGGCGGCCGCGACCGCGCTCGCCACCGTGCCGCTGGCGCTGGCCCTACGCCGGCCGCTGAAGGAGGCGGAAGCTCAGCGTTAAGCCCAAGAACAAGCGCGACTATTCAGGCTTCCTGAAGTTGCCGCGCGAGACCTGGGGTCACCCTTTCGTCAAGATCGACCGTCAGAGCCCTCCCCGTACTTTCAAAGGGGACGAACCTGATGCGAATGACCTGTCTCGGCCTCGCCGTGATCGCCGGCCTGTCGGTCTCCGCGCCCGCGCGGGCCGAGAGCCGCACCGCGGTGGGCGTCGGCGCGGGCGCCGTCGCGGGCGCGCTGGTGGCCGGGCCGATCGGCGCCGTGGTCGGCGCGGTCGCCGGCGGCGTCATCGGCTCGAACAGCGACACGCGTCCGCGCCGGGCCCGCCGCGCCCGCGCCGCAATCCGCCAGCGTCAGGCCCGCGGGCCGGCCCCGCGCCGCTCGGCGATGGCCGAGCCGCCCGCCGCCATCGAGCCCGCCCGCACCGGCAGCACCGCCCCCGCAGTTTCGGGCTGGCGCGATCCGCGCTGAGGTCGGGCGGGGGGGACTCGAAGTGTTACCCCCGCGCCACAGCCAGGGAAATGCGCGAGCGAGACCGGCCGCTTGCCATTTTCATGACGCGTTGCGGCGCGCAAATTCGCTCCACGCCATGTCCGTCAGCGAGGAAGCGATGGTCGATCCCGACGAGCCGGACAGATTTCCCTCCCCGATCCGCGAGGCCGATCTCTCGGTCGGCCGGGTGACCAAGGGGGTCGCCTACGCCATCGGCAAGCGCCTCTCGGTCGAGCGCGACGGCGCCCTGCCCGACCGCCTCGCCCACCTCGTGGACCACCTTCATGCCGGCCCCCTCGGCCGCTCCGCCCTCAAGCCTCGTCGAGTCGCCTGAATGTCCAAGATCGAACGCGCTCTCACCGACGCCAACGTGGTCGCCTTCCCGTCCGCCGCCACCGAGGCGGTCGCCGACGAGAACGTCGCCTCGATCATCGAGGTGCTTCAGGACCAGCTCAAGCTCGCCCGCGAGGGCAAGCTGCGCTCGGTCGCGGTGGTCTCGGTCTCCCAGGACGGCGGCGCCATCGGCACGCAATGGTCCTGCGCCCACGGCGACGTGGCGAGCCTCATCGGCAAGCTCACCGTCCTGTCCCACGACATGATGGCCGCCCGTAATTAGTTTTCGGATTTTTCCGGGGCCCGACGAAAAAAGGCCGGCGCCCCGGGGCGCCGGCCTTTTTCGTGTCGCATGCGGTGGCCGGCTCAGGCTTCCGGCGTCTCGCGGAAATACGGCTCGACCGGACCCTTCAGCTTCACCGTCATCGGGTTGCCGGCCCGGTCGAGGGTCTTGCCCGCGGAGAGCCGCACCCAGCCCTCGCTGACGCAGTATTCCTCGACATTGGTCTTATCGACGCCCTTGAAGCGGACGCCGACGCCCCGGGCGAGGATCGCCTCGTCGTAGAACGGGCTGTTCGGGTTGACCGAGAGACGGTCGGGAAGCTGGTCGGACATCGGCGGCGGCTTCGTTCGTGAAGGGATGCGGGCCGGTTACGGCAATCCCGGCGGCGTCGCAACGGCCGGGCGCGCCCGCGGCCGTTGAGCCGGGCCCGGCATGTCCAGTTTGCTGAAGCCGCGGGATTCTGGAGCAGTCGGTCAAATCTTGCGACAGTTTGGGAGGAGCGCCGTATCGAACGAACGCGTCGCCTCACTCCCCCGCCGACGACGCCCGCTCCGCCCGCACCGCCGCGATCAACGCCTCCACCCGCCCGCTCTGCAGCAGCGGCACCCATCGCGTCACGGTGGCGGGCGGAAACTCCCACCACGCGGTCTCGACCAAGGCTGCGACCGTCGCCTCGTCGAAGCGCCGCCGCACGATCTTTGCGGGATTGCCCGCCACCACCGCGTAGGGCGGCACGTCGCGGGTGACGACGGCATGCGCCGCGACCACCGCCCCGTGGCCGAGCGTGACGCCCGACAGGATCAGGCAGCCCGAACCGAGCCAGACATCGTGCCCGATCACGACGTCGCCGCGGGAGGCGTGGTAATCATCGGGTGCACCCGCGCCCGGCCACAACCCCGGCATCGCCGCGAACGGATAGGTCGAGACCCAGTCGAGCCGGTGGTCGCCGCCGAGCAGGATTTCGACCTTGTCGGCGATGGAACAATAGCGGCCGATCGTCAGTCGCCGCCCGGATTCGGGGAAGCGCACCTTCGGACGGCCGTAAGAGTAGGCGCCGATTGAGAAATTCCAGCGCCGGGCCAGGCTCTCGAGGTGCAGCCGGGTCTCGTTGTGCGGGTTGCGCCCCCGCCTCAGCCGTTGCAACAGATGCCTCAACGATGCGCTCCTCCGCGGAAGGGGGGCGCGACCGATACGGCACGAGCGGGAGAGGACGGCGTCATGGCCGACAACATGTCCGAGGATCTGAAGTCCGGGGCGCTCGTCTACCACCGCCTGCCCAAGCCCGGAAAGCTGGAGATCCAGGCGACCAAGCCGCTCGGCAACCAGCGCGACCTCGCGCTCGCCTACTCGCCGGGCGTGGCCGCCGCCTGCATGGCGATCCACGAGGACCCGCAGGAGGCCGCCACCCTCACGATCCGCCAGAACCTCGTCGCCGTGCTCACCAACGGCACCGCGGTGCTGGGCTTAGGGGACATCGGCCCGCTCGCCTCGAAGCCGGTGATGGAGGGCAAGGCGGTCCTGTTCAAGAAGTTCGCCGGCATCGACGTGTTCGACGTCGAGGTGAACGAGAAGGACGTGGACAAGCTCGTCGACGTCGTCTGCTCGCTGGAGCCGACTTTCGGCGGCATCAACCTCGAGGACATCAAGGCGCCGGAGTGCTTCGAGGTCGAGGAGCGCTGCCGCGAGCGGATGAACATCCCGGTCTTCCACGACGACCAGCACGGCACCGCCATCATCGTCGCGGCCGCCGTCCTCAACGCGCTGGAGCTTGCCGGCAAGCAGCTGTCGGATGCCAGGATCGTCACCTCGGGCGCGGGCGCCGCGGCCTTGGCCTGCTTGAACCTGCTGGTGTCGCTCGGGGCGACGCGCGAAAACATCACGGTCACCGACATCAAGGGCGTGGTCTACAAGGGCCGCGCCGAGCTGATGGACCGCTGGAAGGACGTCTACGCCCAGGAGACCGAGGCGCGCACGCTGGCCGAGGTGATCGGCGGCGCCGACGTGTTCATCGGCCTCTCGGCGGGCGGCGTGCTCAAGCCCGAATATCTGGAAAAGATGGCGGACAAGCCGCTCATCATGGCGCTCGCCAACCCCTACCCCGAGATCATGCCCGATCTGGCGCAGGAGAAGCGCCCCGACGCGATGATCTGCACCGGGCGCTCGGACTTCCCGAATCAGGTCAACAACGTCCTCTGCTTCCCCTACATTTTTCGGGGTGCACTCGATGTCGGTGCGCACGCGATCAACGAGGAGATGAAGAAGGCGGCCGTGAAGGCCATCGCGGCTTTGGCCCGCGAGACGCCTTCGGATGTCGTCGCCCGCGCCTATGGCGGCGAGGCCCGGCCGTTCGGCCCGCACTCGCTGATCCCGAGCCCGTTCGATCCGCGCCTGATCCTGCGCATCGCGCCCGCCGTCGCCCAGGCGGCGATGGACTCGGGCGTGGCCGGGCGGCCGGTGGAGAACATCCAGGCCTACGCGGATTCGCTCGACCGGTTCGTCCACCGCTCCGGCTTCATCATGAAGCCGATCTTCTCCAAGGCGAAGGAGAACCCGAGGCGCGTTGTCTACGCCGAGGGCGAGGACGAGCGCGTGCTGCGCGCCGCCCAGGCTCTGTCCGAGGATCAGGTCGCCCGGCCGATCCTGATCGGCCGCCCGCGGGTGATCGAGACCCGCATCAAGCGCTTCGGCCTGTCGATCCGCGCGGGCGAGCATTTCGACCTGATCGACCCCGAGGACGATCCCCGCTACCGCGCCTTCGTCTCGACCTATCTCGAGGTGGCGGGCCGGCGCGGCATCACCCCCGATCTCGCTCGCACCCTGGTGCGCACCAACAACACGGTGATCGGCGCGCTCGCCGTGCGCCGCGGCGAGGCCGACGCGCTGATCTGCGGCCTGGAAGGCCGCTTCGAGACGCGCCTGCGGGTGATCCGCGACATCATCGGCCTGAGCCCGGACGTGCTCGACTTCGCCGCGATGAGCCTGATCGTGACGAAGAAGGGCGCCTTCTTCCTCGCCGACACGCATGTGCGGCCCGATCCTTCGGCCGAAGAGATCGCCGACGTGGCCTTGGCTTGCGCCAACCACGTCTCGCGCTTCGGCCTGACGCCGAAGATCGCGCTGCTCAGCCACTCGGATTTCGGCCAGTCGGACTCGGTGAGCGCCCGCAAGATGCGCGGCGCTCTCGAACGCATCCGCTCGCGCGCCCCGCAGCTTCAGGTCGACGGCGAGATGCAGGCGGATTCGGCCCTGTCCGAGCTGGTGCGCGACCGGGTGCTGCCGGGATCGAGCTTCAAGGGCGCGGCCAACATCCTCGTCTTCCCGAACCTGGATGCGGCCAACATCGCCTTCCAGTTCGCCAAGGTGCTGGCCGACGCGCTCCCCGTCGGCCCGCTGCTGATCGGCCCGGCCAAGCCCGCCCACATCCTCACCCCCTCGGTGACGGCCCGCGGCATCGTCAACGTCACCGCCGCCGCGGTGGTGGAGGCCCAGGCCGGCGCGGTGGACGAGGTCGCCATCGTGGCCGAGCCGGGCGCCGGCCCGGTCTCGGAGTAAATCCGGCCTCCGTGCCGCGATCGGGCGTGATCCATCCACGCCCGATCGCGGTGCACGGCTTGCCGCACGGCCACGGTTCGATACCTTGCCGATCATCATCGCAGGACGAATCGCCGGCCCATGGATCGCGCCAGAGTCGCAGTCGCGTCGTTGACCGGATCGGTCGTGCCGTGACCGGCGCGGTCGGGGTTCGGACGGACGAACGCGGCGTCGGTTCCCTCGTGCCGACCTCCGTCGCCCGTGCGGTGCGCCGCGGCGCGATCACGCCCGAGACCCTGCTCGACGGGCCTGAGGCCGTCCGGGCCAGCGACGCCTATCCCCTGCTGTTCGTGGTCCCGCCCGCGCCCGCCGGCCTCCCGGCCCGGCTCGATTGGCGCGAGACCGCCCCCCATTCCTGGCGACGCCTCGCCGCCCGCCTCGTCGATACGGCGTTGCTCGGCTATCTGCTGTTGATGCTCGTGCTCGGAACCTTCGCCCTCGTCCGGCCCGACGAGGGTGGGGCGGTCCTGCGCTTCCTCGACACGAAGCTCGGCCTCGCGGTCTCCTCGGTCCTGGAGACCGTCCTGACGATCCCGCTCTGCGCGCTGGCCGTGGCCCGATGCGGATCGACGCCCGGCAAGTCGTTGTTCGGCATCCGGCTGAGGCAGGACGGGCGGCGGCCGGACCTGCGGACGATGCTGCGACGGGAATGGTCGGTCGCCGCGCGGGGACAGGCCTTCGGCGTGCTGCTCCTCGCCCAACTGGCCAATGCGAGCGCCTATCGGCACCTGAAGCGGGAGGGCCGCACGCCCTGGGACGCGGCGAACGGGCTGACGGTCCACCATCGGCCCGCGACGTGGGGGATGACGCTCCTGCTCCTGATCCTGCTCCTCTTCGCCCTGGTCGGCACGATGGCCTTCCTGCCGTGGTGACGGCGGACGGTCCCTGGTGGCGGATCGGCCCCGACGGGCGGCCGAAGGGCCCCTACGCCGCCGACGAGATGCGCGCCCTGCTCGAGCGCGGCCGTGTCTGGTGCTCCGATCCGGTCTGGTCGCCGGTCGGCGGCCAGTGGACGCCGCTGGATCGGACGCCGCTCCTCGACGGCGCCCAGCCCTCACGTCCGCCGATCCTCGCTCTCGCAGCCGCAGCCCTGGCCTACGCGGCCGTGGTCGGTGTTCTCGTCTTCGTCGGAACGGGCAACCTCATCGATCCGAAGAACCCGCCTTCCCTTTGGATCCTGCGCTCTCTCTGGATCGGCCCCGCGCTGGTCGTGACGCTTGCCAGCGTCGCCCTGGTCCGGTTCGCACGGCTCACGGCAGCCCGCCTCCGGTATCGGCCGCGGCTCTCCGCCGGCCTTCGGGCGGCGGCGACGGTCGGCGGCGTGGTCGGCGGATTCCTGGCGCTCGGCTCCCTGAGCGATGTGACGACCGCGCCGCAAGCGATCGTTCGCGCGGCGCAGATGCGCTACACGGTCGAGGTCGTCCCCGACACGAACCGGATCGTGGTGAGCGGAGGCATCGGCTTCGATTTCGCGCAGGCGGTGCGGGAGGCGCTCGGCAAGGTCGCCGACCCGGTCCGGATCGAGATCGACAGCACCGGCGGCCTCGTCAACGAGGCCGTGCAGGCAGCCCAGGCCATCGAGGCCCGTCCGGGCGCGACCGTCGTCGCCGGTGAGAGCTGCGACAGCGCCTGCATCGTCGTGCTCATGGGTGGCACGAACCGCCTCGCCTCCGCGGGCAACGTCCTCGGTTTCCACGCCAGTTCGAGCGTGGCGGCGGAAGCCGAGCGGTTCATCGTGCTCGGGTTCGATCTCGACCGTTACCTCAACGAGGATCAGGCGGACGCCTACATGCTCCGGCGGGGCGTCCCGGCCGACATCATCGCGGAGACCAACCGGCGCGGGACCGCATCCGTCTATTTCGTTCCGGCCGAAACCCTGTTGGAGCGGGGCGTGCTCACCGGCTTCACCGCGCCGGAGGAGTGACCGGCGACCCGGCGATCCCGGCTTCGGCCGGCCCTCTCCCCTTTTCCGGCCGCCATCCCGCAAGTGGAAGGAACGCGCCCTACTTCGCCACCGCCCCCACCAGCGGCCCGAGCGGGCGGCTGAGGTCGGAGCGGCCGAGGCCGGGGGCATAGAGGCTCGACACGCTGCCGTCGAGGAACAGCGCGTTGCGGCAGCCGAGTTCGTCCTTGAACAGCCGGGCGAAGGCCCCGAACGTCACCGGCTGCTCGGAGATGGCGAAGATCGCCGTGCGCCCGTCGTCGCGCACGCCGACGCCGTTGCGGATCTTCTGGCTCGGGCCGTCCTCCGAGATTTTGGGGTGGATCTTGCCCTCGATCACCAGCATCGGCCCGGATTGCGTGGCGAAATCGGGGCTCGGCTTGGCCTTGAGGTAGCGGACGGTGTCCATCACGCCGGCCCGGTCGCCCTTCACATAGAACACGCCGTTGGGCTTGAGATGGAAGTTGCCCGGCCCGTTGGCGGTCGAGACGCCCTTCAGCTCACGCCCCTCCTCGACATAGAGCCCGACCGGCGCCTGCCCCTTGTCGTACATGCCGGCGTTCATCGCGAAGCTGAGGCGGGCGCCCTGGCGGTCGGCGAGGCTGCCGAGGGAGGAATAGGGCAGGCCGTCCGGCCCGAGCCAGAACAGCCGCACCCGCTCGCGCCGCAGATCGACGGTGCAGACCGTGAAGGGCTGGCCCTCCGCCTGCACCGCGCGGCACGGCCCCTTACCGGCCGCGGGCGCCGGCTGGGCGAGGGCCGCGAGCGGGCCGGACAGGACGAGGCAGGCGGCGAGGAGGGCGAGGCGCGTCACGGGTTCCACGGTCCCTGTCGATCGGCGGCCTCAGCGAGGCTCGGCCGTACGCGCCTCTCCTGGCCCGAAAGCATGGCGGCATTCAAGCAGGCTGAGCCGTCGCCATTCGGCGACGGCTCAGCCTGCTCGTTCTCTTTGTTCTGGCCTCAAGCGCTGGCGGCCGCGTCCGCGGACATCGCGGCCCCTTGGGCTTCTCGCTCCGCTAGACGCCTCGGCACAGCCGAGGCCGCTCAAGCGGGGCGCTCTGCGCGCCCGGCCATACGGCCGTTCCCTCGTCGAGCGTGCTCCCGAGACATCTCCCACACGCTCGGGAAACGATTTTCATCCCGCCTCACGCGATTGAGACCGTAGGTCGCGTGAACCCTTCTCCGGCGGCGCACGTTCTGAGCGCACGGGGGACCCTTCATTCCCTGTTGGAGATGGTTCGATGAAACGGATTGTTCTGGCATCGGCCGCCATGGTCGGCGCGCTGGCGATGATCCCGGCGACCGCCGACGCCCGCGGCTTCGGCGGTTTCCATGGCGGCGGTTTCCACGGTGGTGGCTTCCACGGCGGCGGCTTCGGTCGCGGCTTCGGCGGCCCCCGCTTCGGTGGCGGCTTCGCCCGCTTCGGCGGTGGCGGGTTCGGTCCCCGGTTCGGCGGCTACGGCGGCGGCTTCCGTGCGGCCCGCTTCGGCTACGGCGGCTACGGCTACCGCGGCGGGTACGGCTATCGCCGCGGCTACGGCGGACTGGGTCTCGGTCTGGGCCTCGGCCTCGCGACCGGCGCCGTCCTCGGGGCCGGCTATTACGGCGGCGGCTACGGCGGCTATTACGGCAGCCCCTACGGCTACTCCACCGTCGGCTACGACCCCTATGCCTACGGCGGCGGCTGCTACACCGTCGAGCGCACCCGCTGGACCCCCTGGGGCCCGCGCCGGGTCTTGGTCGAGCGCTGCTACTGAGCGCCGTAACGGCAAGACGATCGATGAGGGGCCGCCACGTGCGGCCCCTTCTCGTTTCGGTGAACCGTGGCCTTCCGCGCGAGGCTTCTCCCCCTCCCACCCCCTCATCCTGAGGTGCCCGCGCAAGCGGGCCTCGAAGGAGGGCTCCAGCGATCACTGAGCGAACTGGAGCCCTCCTTCGAGGCTGCGCTGCGCGCAGCACCTCAGGATGAGGGGATTGGGTTGGGAGGGGCCGGCTCTCAGCGCCGCATCTCGTCCTTGCGCATCGGCATCGCGTCGATGGTCGAGAACAGGCGTTGCGGCGGGATCGGCTCGGCGGATGTCAGCTTCGCGCCGCCGTCCTTGCCGACCAGCACCGCCCGGAACGCGTCCGCGGGCAGCCCGAGCCGCTTGCGGATCGCCATCGCCTCCGCGTCCCCACCCACGGCCTCGACGGTGACGAGGTCGCGCTCCGACACACCCGTCCGGGCCGAGGCCAGCGCCTGTCGCTGGGCCGCGAGCCGGGCATCGCCCGCGTCGGGCGCCGACACGACCAGCACCCGCGCCTGCCAGACATACCGTTCCAGCGGGTTACCTTCCGCCATCGCCGCGCCTCCCGTCATCGCCAGCGCGGCGGCCACGACCATCGCCCGCATCGCATCGCTCCCGCGTGATTGCCGGGACCGACGTGCGACCCATCTGCCCGGTTCCCTCCTCATCACCCGGAGACGCCCATGACCGTCGTCAACCGCCGGATCGTCCTGGCCTCGCGCCCGCACGGCGAGCCGAAGCCCGAGCATTTCCGCATGGAGGAGAACCGCGTGAACGCGCTGCGCGACGGCGAAATCCTCCTGCGCACGCGCTGGCTCTCGCTCGATCCCTACATGCGCGGGCGCATGAGCGCGGCCAAATCCTACGCCAAGCCCGTCGAGATCGGCGAGGTCATGGTCGGGCAGACGGTGAGCGCCGTCGAGGCCTCGCACCATCCGGATTTCGCGATCGGCGACCTCGTCCTGACCCCCGCGGGCTGGCAGGATTACCTCGTCTCCGACGGCCGGGGCCTGCAAAAGCTCGACCCGACGGAAGCGCCGCCGAGCGCCTTCCTCGGCGCACTCGGCATGCCGGGGATGACGGCCTATGCCGGCCTCCTCGAGATCGGCCGCCCGCAGGCCGGCGAGACGGTCGTGGTCGCCGCCGCCGCCGGCCCGGTCGGCTCGATGGTCGGCCAGATCGCCCGCATCAAGGGCGCCCGCGCGGTCGGCATCGCGGGCGGGCCAGAGAAATGCGCCTACCTCACCGACACCCTAGGCTTCGACGCCGCGGTGGATCACCGCGCGCCCGACTTCCCCGACGCTCTGGCGCGGGCCTGCCCCGACGGCATCGACGTGTATTTCGAGAACGTCGGCGGGGCGGTGTTCGACGCGGTGCTGCCGCTCCTGAACGACTTCGCCCGCGTGCCGGTCTGCGGCCTCGTCTCGGGCTACAACATGAGCGAGCTGCCGCCGGGCCCCGACCGCTCGGGCCTGCTGATGCGCAACGTTCTGACCAAGCGCCTGACGCTGCGCGGCTTCATCGTCTGGGACTTTTCGGAGCTGCACGGCGCCTTTCTGCGCGACGTCGGCGGCTGGTTGAAGGCGGGCCGGGTCAAGGCGCGGGAGGACGTGGTCGAGGCCTTGGAGAGCGCGCCCGCGGCGTTCATCGGGATGCTGAAGGGGGCCAATTTCGGGAAGCTGGTGGTGAAGGTGTCGTAAAGCGATTCACCCCTCCCCCGTCATTCCGGGGCCGCGCAGCGGAACCCGGAATCCACCCGTGATGCAGGAAGCCCGGCTGAAGTCGAACCGTCGCGGCCAGTCGTGGATTGCACGCCGCTGGCGCGCCCCTTCGGGTCCGGGTTCTCGCCTTCGGCGAGCCCCGGAACGACGGTGAGGTTTTTTGCAACCCTCCGGCACCTTGCCCGGCATTCCGAACAAAAGTAGAACAAATTCGCGGCGCGGCGCACCGGTGTGAAGCGGGCACAAGCCGCGCCGACGGCTTGCTCCGCAATGGCCGGACCGCCAAGGTCACGCCATCGCGGGCGAGACGAACAAGCCCTGTGAGATCGGATCGGATGGAGAGAGTGGGATGGCGGGCAGCGTCAACAAGGTGATCCTCGTCGGCAATCTCGGGCGCGATCCCGAGACTCGGCGCCTGTCCTCGGGCGACCCCGTGGTGAACCTGCGCATCGCGACGTCGGAGTCGTGGAAGGACAAGGCGTCGGGCGAGCGCAAGGAGAAGACCGAGTGGCACTCGGTCGTGATCTACAACGACAACCTCGCCCGCGTGGCGGAGCAGTACCTGCGCAAGGGATCGAAAGTTTACATCGAGGGCCAGCTCCAGACCCGCAAGTGGACCGACCAGTCGGGCGTGGAGAAGTACACGACCGAGGTCGTGCTCCAGCGCTTCCGCGGCGAGATGACGATCCTCGACGGGCGCGGCGGTGGCGGCGGCGGCGACTTCGCGGGCGAGGACGACCACGGCGGCGGCGGCCAGATCAGCCGCGGCGGCGACCGCGGCGGGCGCGACGATTACGGCTCGGGCCGCTCCTCCGGCGGCGGCGACCGTCGTCCCTCCGGCGGTGGCAGCGGCGGCAGCAAGCCGAACTACGACCTCGACGACGACATCCCGTTCTAGTCATCGGTTTCGAAAGGACCGGTCCTTTCGCGGGTCCAGGGCGGAGCCTTGGCCGGCGGAGCCGTCATGGGGCTCCGCCCCAAACCCCGCCAAAGGACTTGTCCTTTGGGAACCATGACGAGAGCGACAGTAAAAGCAGAAGGACCTGCCCGATCCTTGATCGGGCAGGTCCTTCTGCGTCAGCAATCCAGCGTCGTGTCGCGCTCCCACTGGGTGAGGTGGCGGCAGTAGCTGTTCCACTCCTCGGTCTTGAGCTTGAGGTAGCTCGGCACGAACGAGCCGAAGGCCTCGTTCAGCACGTCGCAGCGCTCCAGCGCCCGCATGGCGTCGAGCATGTTGAGCGGCAGGCGCTTCACGCCCTCCACCGTGTGGCCGTCGGTGTACATATTGATGTCGAGGCGTTTTCCGGGATCGCGGCGGTTGCGGATGCCGTCCATGCCCGCAGCCAGGATCGCGGATTGCAGCAGGTAGGGGTTGGCGGCGCCGTCCGCGAGGCGGAATTCGAGGCGCCCGCCGTCCGGGATGCGGATCATGTGGGTGCGGTTGTTGCCCGTGTAGGTCACGGTGTTGGGCGCCCAGGTCGCGCCGGAGGTCGTGCGCGGCGCGTTGATGCGCTTGTAGGAGTTGACGCAGGGGTTGGTGATCGCCGCCAACGCGTCGGCCGAATGGATCAGGCCGCCGATGAAGTGGTAGCCCTCCTGCGACATACCGATCTCGTCGGAGGCGTCGGCAAAGACGTTGCGGCCGTCGCGCCAGACCGAGACGTGGGCGTGGCAGCCCGAGCCCGTCAGGTCCATGAAGGGTTTCGGCATGAAGGTCGCCCGCAGGCCGTGCTTCTCGGCGATCGAGCGGGTCATGTACTTGAAGAAGGCGTGCCGGTCGGCGGTGACGAGGGCGTCGTCGTAGTCCCAGTTCATCTCGAACTGGCCGTTCGCGTCCTCGTGGTCGTTCTGGTACGGCTTCCAGCCGAGCGACAGCATCGCGTCGCAGATCTCGGTGATGACGTCGTAGCGGCGCATCAGGGCCGATTGGTCGTAGCAGGGCTTGATCTGCTTATCGGCGGTGTCGGCGGGCTCGGAGCCGCAGGGCGTGATCAGGAAGAACTCGCACTCGACGCCGGTCTTCATCTGGAGGCCGTCGCGGGCGGCGTCCTTGATCAGGCGCTTGAGGATGTTGCGCGGCCCCTGCTCGACGGGCTTGCCGTCCATCACGAGGTCGGCGGGAAGCCAGCCGACCTCCGGTTTCCAGGGGAGCTGGATCAGGCCGTCCGGGTCCGGCACGGCGAGCAGGTCGGCATCCGCCGGGCTCATGTCGAGCCAGGTGGCGAAGCCGGCAAAGCCCGCGCCGTTCTTGCAGGTGCTCTTGATCGCGGCGGCCGGGACCAGCTTGGCGCGCTGCGTGCCGAACAGGTCGGTGTAGGAGACGAGGAAGTACTTGATGCCGCGTTCCTTGGCGGCAATCTCAAGATCGAGCGGCATGATGGTCCTCCCGTCTGCGGGCCGAGCCACGGCTCCAGGCCCTCGCATTCAAGAAAAAGGCCGCCCCCTTCGGCGGGGCGGCCTCGCGTCGTTCAGAGGCCGGTCTGGCCCGGAACCCAGTTCGTGCCGGCGAGCGGCACCTGGGCCATGGCGGCGGCCTCGATGGTGAGCGCCACGAGATCCTCGGGCTCCAGGTTGTGCAGGTGGCTCTTGCCGCAGGCCCGCGCGATGGTCTGGGCCTCCAGCGTCATCACCGCGAGGTAGTTGGCGAGCCGCCGCCCCGCGAGTTCGGGATCGAGCCGCTTCATCAGCTCCGGGTCCTGGGTGGTGATGCCCGCCGGGTCACGTCCCTCGTGCCAGTCGTCGTAGGCGCCGGCGGTGGTGCCGAGCGCCTGATACTCGTCCTCCCAGCGCGGGTCGTTGTCGCCGAGCGCGATCAGCGCGCCGGTGCCGATGGCGACCGCATCCGCCCCGAGCGCCAAGACCTTGGCCACGTCGGCGCCCGAGCGGATGCCGCCGGAGACGATGAGCTGCACCTTCCGGTGCAGGCCGAGATCCTGCAGCGCCTGCACGGCGGGGCGGATCGCGGCCAGCGTCGGCAAGCCGACATGCTCGATGAACACGTCCTGCGTCGCCGCGGTGCCGCCCTGCATGCCGTCGAGCACCACCACGTCGGCGCCGGATTTCGCCGCGAGCGCGGTGTCGTAATAGGGGCGCGAGGCGCCGACCTTCACGTAGATCGGCTTCTCCCACTCGGTGACTTCGCGCAGTTCCCCGATCTTGATCTCAAGGTCGTCCGGGCCGGTCCAGTCCGGGTGGCGGCAGGCGGAGCGCTGATCGACGCCGGGCGGCAGGCAGCGCATGCCGGCGACCCGCTCGGTGATCTTTTGCCCCAGCAGCATGCCACCGCCGCCGGGCTTGGCGCCCTGCCCGACCACGACCTCGATGGCGTCGGCCCGGCGCAGGTCGTCGGGGTTCATGCCGTAGCGCGAGGGCAGGTACTGGTAGACCAGGGTCTTGGAGTGGCCGCGCTCCTCCGGCGTCATGCCGCCGTCGCCCGTGGTGGTCGAGGTGCCGGCGATGGTGGCGCCGCGGCCGAGCGCTTCCTTGGCGTTGGCCGAGAGCGAGCCGAAGCTCATGCCGGCAATCGTGATCGGCGTCTTGAGATGGATCGGCTTCTTGGCGAAGCGCGAACCCAGCACGACCTCGGTGCTGCAGCGCTCGCGGTAGCCCTCCAGCGGGTAGCGGCTGATCGAGGCACCGAGGAACAGGAGGTCGTCGAAATGGGGCAGCTTGCGCTTCGCGCCCGCGCCGCGGATGTCGTAGATGCCGGTCGCCGCCGCGCGGCGGATCTCGGACATCACCTCGGGGGTGAAGGTCGCCGAATAGCGCGGCGCCGTGCGGGGTGCCTTGTCGGCCATCAGTAGGCTCCGGCGTTGTCGACGTGGAAGTGGTAGAGGGTGCGGGCCGAGCCGTAGCGGCGGAATTCCGACGGATCGACCTCGCCCAGCAGGCCGGCCGCCTTGAGCTTCTCGGCGAGCTGCGCGCGGTGCTCGTCGCGCATGGGCTTCTCGATGCAGTCGGCGCCCAGGCTCTTCACCGAGCCGCGGACGTAGAGCCGGGCCTCGTAGAGCGAGTCGCCGAGCGCCTCGCCCGCGTCGCCCAGCACGGTCAGCGTGCCGGCCTGCGCCATGAAGGCCGACATATGGCCGATCGACCCCTTCACCAGGATGTCGATGCCCTTCATCGAGATGCCGCAGCGGGCTCCGGCATTGCCGTCCACGACGAGCATGCCTCCGTGGGACGTGGCGCCCGCCGACTGGCTGACATCGCCCTTCACGTGGACGAAGCCGCTCATCATGTTCTCGGCCACACCCGTGCCGGCGCTGCCGTGGATCACGACGCTCGCCAGCTTGTTCATGCCGGCGCAGTAATAGCCGACATTGCCCTCGATCTCGACGGTGACGGGCGCGTCGAGCCCGGCCGCGATGGCGTGCGCGCCGTCGGGGTTCTGGACCGTCCAGTGGGTCTCGTTGGTGTCGGGGCGCAGCGCGTGGAGCTGGCGGTTCAGGTCGCGCAGGCCGGCGCTTCTCAGATCGTAGACGGGCATCAGTGGCGCTCCCCAGAAACGCGCTCCCAAGCGTAGACCTTCGCGGGCTCGGGCTCGAAGACGCGGGCCTTGTCGATGCCCGGCAGGCCGATCAGCGCCCGGTACTCGGAGCCGAAGGCGACGTAGTCGTCGGTCTCGGCCATCACGGCGGGCTTGCAGGCGATCGGGTCGCGCACGACGGCGAAGCCCGATTCGGTGCCGACCACGAAGGTGAAGAAGCCGTCGAGGTCGGTCAGGCTCGATTCGAGCGCGTCCTTCAGCGAGGCGCCCTCGCGCATGCGCCAGCTGAGATAGCCCGCGGCGACCTCGGTGTCGTTCTTGGTGGCAAACGTGATGCCCTCGCGCTGGAGGCGGCGGCGCATGTCGTTGTGGTTCGACAGCGAGCCGTTGTGGACGAGGCATTCGTCGAGGCCGGTCGAGAACGGATGCGCACCGTTCGTCGTCACCGCGCTCTCGGTCGCCATGCGGGTGTGGCCGATGCCGTGGGTGCCGGTCATCGTCGAGAGGTCGAAGCGCTTGGCGACGTTCTCAGGGAGCCCCGTCTCCTTGTAGATTTCCATGCGCTTACCCGCGCTGACCACGTCGATGCCGGGTGCGTTGGCGGAGAGCCACTTGCGGGCCGTCTCCTCCTGATCGGCGGCGAGCGCGATGACGCTGTGGGTGTCGCGCGCGGTCGCCTCGACGCCCCCGCCGAGCGCGTCTTCCAGCCCGGACACCGCCCCGGCGAGCGCATCCGCATCGGGGCCGCGCAGAGTCAGCTTCACGCCCGCGCCGTCGGAACCGTAGACCGCGAAGCCCGCGCTGTCGGGGCCGCGATCCGTCATGGTCTTGAGCATGGCGGCGAGCAGCGCGCCGAGTTGCGGTTCCAGCTCCGGGTTCTTCAGAAAGAGTCCGACAATCCCGCACATCGCGTCCACCCTCCCGCGCCGCCTCGCCCGTTGCCGGATTGCTCGCATGGGCCGCCGGCCCTGTCAATTGAAGGGAACTAATATTTCTTGATGGGAAACGAGGCAGGAGTACCGGTGGTGGAACCAACCCGCTGCGACCGGCGCTTCACTGGCGGCACCCGCGACGGCGCTGCATAGTGCCGGCTTGCCGACCGGAGAGCGAGACGGTGACTGCGGGCCCCATACTGAACACCGCCTCGAACGCGCCCATCGCGGAAGAGCGCCCGCTGGAAAAGGCGCTCGGCCATCAGGTGCGGGTGCTGCGGCGCGAGCGCGACCTGTCGGTGGCCGATCTGGGTGCTGCGGCGGGCATCTCGCCGGGCATGATCTCGAAGATCGAGAACGGGGCGATCTCACCCTCGCTCGCCTCCATCAACGCCATCGCGCTGGCGCTCAACGTGCCGATCACCGCGCTGTTCGCCGCCTTCGAGGAGACCCGCGACTGTAGTCACGTGAAGAGCGGCCAGGGCGTGCTGATCGAGCGGCGCGGCACCAAGGTCGGCCACATCTACGAGCTGCTGGGCGCCGGCATCCGCGGCGACGTGGTGGTCGAGCCCTACCTGATCACCCTGCAGGAGGAGGCCGAGGCCTATACCAGCTTCCGCCATGTCGGCACGGAGTTCATCTACATGCTGACCGGCGAGGTGGTGTATCACCATTCCGGCCTCGACTATCATCTCGGCCCCGGCGACGCGCTGATGTTCGACTCGAACGGCCTGCACGGCCCGGCCAAGCTGTTGAAGACGCCGATGACGTATCTGTCGATCATCGTCTATCCGCGGGGGTGAGGCGCCATTCTCTTCACCGTCATTCCGGGGCTCGCCGAAGGCGAGAACCCGGAATCCACCCGTGATGCGCGGCCATACGGACGGTCGAGGCCAGTCGTGGATTCCGGGTTCCGCTGCGCGGCCCCGGAATGACGGGCGTGGGTTGTTCTGTGGAGGTTGGTGATCTCGCAGGCGCAGCCTTAACGCGCCGCCCCGTGGCCGGCACCGCGGTAACGAACCGTTCACCACAAACTGCGACGGCTTTTCCGGTTTTTGCACGGGGGAGCGACGATGACGGGCGGACGGCTATGGGCAGCGGCCCTTCTCGTCCTCGCCGTCGCGCCGGTCCAGGCCGCCGACCTGCTCGGCCTCGAACCGCCCCCGGGCCCGCAGGCCCCGCGCTTCTTCCCCCGCGCCGAGGGCGATTCCATCGGCGAGCGCCTGCCGCCGCCGCACCGGCTCGCGGGGTGCGCGCCGCGGATCGCACCGGTGCCGACCGACGCGCCCGACGATCCGAGCTATGTCGGCTCGGCCTACGGCCTGGGCAAGCCGAGCTATTACGGCTTCCGCCCCGGCCCCGGCTTCGACGACCCGTTCGGCCGTCCGCTGCGCTACTGCCCCTGACTCAGAGCTTCGCCTGAATCCGTTTCGCGATCTCGCCGAGGCGCTGTTCCAGCAGGGTCGGCACTTCGCAGACGTAGGAGACCGACTGGTTGCGCTCGTCGAAGATGCGGCGGTCCCAGTTAAACTTGGTCTCCAGCTCGGCGACTTCCTTCGAGGACACCTTGGTGGTGTCGTTGTCGGGCGAATCCTTCAGCTCGCTGACCTTGTCGGCCTCGTCGCGGATGCGCTCGGCCAGCCGCCGCTGGCCCTGCGCGTAGCGGACGATGCCGTTCATCACCGTCGAGCGCTCGCCGGTGACGATCTCGTAGACGCCGGCGAAGACGTGCGTGAGGCGCTTCTGCTTCTCGGCCGGATCGAGTTTTTCGGCGAACTCGTCGATCAGGGTGTCGGCCTCGCGCAGTTCCGTGCGGCGGGAGGCGAGCTTGCGGGCGAGCTGCGCCGCCTCGCGGTCGTTGCCCCACTCGCTCGCGGCCCCGGTCGGGTCCGGCCCGGTCCAGACCGCGCCGTAGCCGATCGTCGGCACCCGGCGCTGGGCGCAGGGCCAGTCCGGGTCCTGCCTCTGTTGCGCCAGCGCCGGCCCGGCGGCCATCGCCAGCAGGAGGGTGAGGGTGAACGCGCGCATGAAAAGAAATCCTCTCACGGGGTTTCGCCGGCCGGTCCGCCGCGACGAGCCATGATGCCCCGGCCCGGGTCGTAGGCGATCACGGCGAGCGTGAAGAACAGGAGGCCGGTCCCGACCACGACGGCAAAGCTCAGCGGCTCGAACTTCCCGTAGAGGGCGAAGCGCACCAGCTCGACGGCGTGGGTGAACGGGTTGGCCTGGCAGATCCAGTAGAGCGTGTCGCTCGATTCCCGGATGCGCCAGAGCGGATATAGGGCGGAAGAGGCAAAGAACATCGGGAAGATCACGAAGTTCATCACGCTGGCGAAGTTCTCCAATTGCCGCACCAGCGACGACAGGAACAGGCCGATGGCCCCCAGCATCATCCCCGCGGCCAGGAAGGCCGGCAGCGCGGCGAGGTAGCCGATGGTCGGGATGTCGGTCTCCCAGAAATACGCGATGGCGAGGAACGCGTAGGCCTGGACGATGGAGACGCACACGCCCGCGATCAGCTTGGCGAGCAGCAGCAGCCAGCGCGGATAGGGCGAGGTCAGCAGCACTTTCATCGAGCCGACCTCACGGTCGTAGACCATCGACAGTGAGGACTGCATGCCGTTGAACAGCTGGATCATCACGGCGAGCCCCGGCACGACGTAGACCTCGTAAAGCACGTAGGTCTCGTAAGGGGGCGTGATCGAGACGCCCAGCGTGTTGCGAAAACCCGCGGCGAAGATGAACAGCCACACCAGCGGGCGCACCAGCGCGGAAAAGAACCGCTCCTTCTGATTGAAGAAGCGCAGCAGCTCGCGGCGCACGATGCCGCCGAGCGCGATCAGATAGCCGACGGCATCGAGCCGGCCGGCATGGGGCACGGGCTTGACGCCTGCGTCGGCGGGGGCCGCCACGGCGGGATTCGTCGGGACGCTCATGCGGCAACCTTTCCGGTCGGCTTGCCCGGCTCGGAGACGAGGCGGCGGAAGGCGGCCTCCAGGGTCTCGCCCGGCGCGCCGATCTCGCCGGCCTTGCCGCGGGCGACGATGCGGCCCTTGTGCAGGACCACCGCGTCGTCCTCGGGCGAGATTTCCTCGAAGATGTGGGTCGCCCACAGCACCGACAGGCCCTCTTCGCGCACCAGGGCGCGGACGATGGCGACGATGTCGGCGCGGGATTCGAGGTCGAGGCCGACCGTCGGCTCGTCGAGGAGCAGCAGGCGCGGCTCGTGGATCAGCGAGCGGGCAATCTCGATGCGCCGGGACTGGCCGCCGGACAGCGTCCTGATCTTGTCGTCGCGCCGCTCCGACAGGCCGACGCGGGCGAGCAGGCTCTCGATGCGGACGCGCGCGGCCTTGCGGGCGATGCCGTGCAGGCTCGCGTGGTAGTGCAGGTTCTGCGCGACGGTGAGGTCGGTGTCGAGGGTTCGCGCCTGGAACACCACGCCGAGGCGGGCGAGCGCGCGGGACGGCTCCCGGTCCAGGGGATGGCCGAGGATCGACACCCGGCCCTCCTGGTTGTTGTAGAGCCGGGTGATGACCGAGAACAACGTGGTCTTGCCCGCGCCGTTCGGCCCGAGCAGCGCCATGAAGCGCCCGCGCTCGACCGTGATCGACACGTCCGACAGCGCGGCGCGCTGGCCGAAGCGGTGGCTCACCTGCGCGACGTCGAGGGCCGCGCTCATCGCGGCAGCGCCCGCTTGGCGTCGTCGAGCGCCTCCACGCACTCGTCGAACTCGCCCTCCCCCTGCTCGCGCTCGGCCACCCGCAGGGCCTTCTTCAGTTTCTGCGGGACGGCGTCGGGGGCGAGGCCCGCGACCTTTGCCTTGATGTCGGCGATCCCGGCCGCGCAGTCGGTCTTGTCGTCGGCGAGTGCGGGCGCTGTCATCAAGAAAAGCGCGACGACCGCCGACGCGCCTCTCCTCCCCCTTGCGGGGAGGAGCCGGAGGTGGGGGTGGTGCAGGATGGAGCGCGGCGGTGCCTTCTGCACCACCCCCACCCCTACCCCTCCCCGCAAGGGGGAGGGGATCCGGCTCACTGAGCGCATGACCATCATCTCACTTCACCGAAATCTTGCCGGCCATGCCCTTCTCCTCCAACCCCTGCGCGTACCACCGGTACTCGCCGGGCTTGATCGCCACGAACTCGATGGCGATCTCGCCGGGATCGTCGAATTCGAGGTGATCGGGCGGGCCGCCGCCGTGGATCTCCTTGTGCTCGATCACGATCTGGTTGAGCCAGATGTAGCGGAAGAACTCGGGCGCGTAGAACTTGTATTCCTGCCGGCCCTTGGCGACGATGCGCAGGCGATAGGCCTTGCCGGCCTCCAATTCGATGTCGCGGTTCTCGACCACGAAGTCGTTGCCCTCCTCGTTGCCCAGCACGAGGTCGGGCAAGTTCTGGCGCTTCTTCGTCAGGTCGAGAGCGCCCGCGGGCGCGAGACCGAGCATCAGGGCCGCGGCGGCGAGGCCGAGGCGCGTGGTCCATGCCATGTCGTTTCCTCCCGAGACTTTTTGCCGGCTTATTTCTTCGAGATCGCCACGCCCCAGGGCAGCAGGCCCACGGGGATGCTTTTGACTACCTTCAGCGCCTCGACATCGATCACCGAGACATCGTTCGAGGTGCCGTTGGTCGAGTAGAGCTGCTTCTCGTCGGGCGTGAAGGCGAGTTGCCAGACGCGCTGGCCCACGGGCAGGTACTTCTGCACCTCGTAGGTCTTGGCATCGATCACCGCGACGCGGTTGGCCGGCCCCAGCGCGACGAAGGCCTTGGTGCCGTCGCTGGTCAGGCGCACGCCGACCGGCTGGATCTGCTCGTCGGTGACGCCGGGGATCTTGAAGCTGATCTTCTTCACCACCTTGCGGGTGCCGGTGTCGATGATCGAGACGGTGCCGCCGACCTCCGAGGAGACCCAGAGGATTTTTCCGTCCTTCGAGAACTCGGCGAAGCGGGGGCGGGCATCGACCAGCACGTTGTCGATCACCTCGAAGGTCTTGGTGTCGATGAAGTGGGCCATGTTGGTGGTCTCGGAGGTGTTCACGAGCACCTTACCATCCGGCGACAGGCCCATCCCTTCCGGCTCGACGCCCACCGGAATCTCGGCGAGCACCTTGTTCTTCTCGATGTCGATGATGGTGACCTGGCTGTCGTCCTCGTTGGCGACGTAGAGCGGGTTGCCGCTCTGATCGAGGATGAACTGCTCCGGATCGGGGCCGGAGCGCAGCGAGCGGATCACCTTGCCGGTGGCGGTGTCGAGCACGTCGATGCGGTCGTCGTCGCTGGCGCAGACGAACAGCTCCTTGTCGTCCTTCGACAGGGTCACGCCGCGGGGCCGGCGCCCGACCTTCCACGTCCCGGTCACCGCCATGGTGGTGGTGTCGATCACCGAGACGGTGTTGGCCTTCTCGTTGGTGACGTAGGCGGTGAAGGCCTGCGCGCCCTGCCCGCCCGCGAGCCAGACGCTGGCCAGCGCCGCCACACCCAGTCCCGCCCTGACGCGAGCGACCATCGGCTTCCTCCCTGTCGTTCCGGCGCTTGGCCGCGCCTTGGTTCGAGTCGTGTCCTTAAGGCCGAGATGGCGAACTAGGGCGCCCGGCACAAAGGGAAAATCGGCGCACCCGCCCGCTTGGGCCGGGCGGTGGATTGCCGCAAGGGCTCGGGCGATCAGCCCCGGGTCACTTCAGCTTGCACGTCGTCTCCGGCTCGTCGGTGCCGAGCGTATCGAGCGGGGTGCGCTGGTGGATGAAGCCCTGCTCGGGCGCTACCGAGACCATGGCCTTCGGCTGCACTACGATCACCGGCTGGCGCAGCTGGTGGTCCCAGGGGCGGTAGGTGAGCGAGACGCCCTTGTAGGCCGGCAGCGAGAACTCGGGCGTCGTCAGGTAGGGGCGGATCACGCCGACCTCGGTGCTCTTCTTCTGCGTCGCTGCCTCGCCCACGGTGCGGATCGCCGCCCAGGCCTGATAGTCGAGCGGGCGCATCAGCCGGCCGGTCTGGCGGCGGAAGCGGTTCTGCGCCTGGGCCGCGCCCCAGGTCTCCAGCGTCGGGTGCCACGTGGTGGCGATCAGGCCCTGCGTGCCGGCCACGGGCCGTGGATCGACGGTGCGGAACGGGACGTAGTCGCCCCAATCGCCCTCCTCGTCGGCGACGATGGCCATGTCGTAGTCGAGGCCGCGGGTGAACACCATCGCCTCGGCCCGGGTCGGCGTATCGCCCCGCGCCTTGGCCAGCGGGCCGAAGGTCCAGGGCTTCTCCGCCGTGATCTTCAGCCCGAACTTTTTCGCCGAGTTCTTCAAGGCGTCGGCGTAGGCCTTGTCGCGCTCGCTCGGGCCGACGATCAAAAAGATCTTACGCCAGCGCATCAGCGTCATGTACTGCGCCAGCGCGTCCGTCTGCATCGCGCGGCTCGGGATCGTGTGGAACACGTTGACCCGGCAATCGGCCCCGCGCAGGCGGTCGTCGGGGGCGCCCGCGTTGAGGATCACGACATCCTGATCCTTCAGGGCATCGGCCACCGCCAGCACCTCTTCCGCCGGCAGCGTCAGGGCGAAGTACTTCACGCCCTTGGCGGCCAGCTCCCTGGCCGCGGCCACCGCATCCTGGCCCGCCTCCAGCGCCACCTCGTCGAGGGCGTAGGTCTGCTTGGTGAAGCGGCCGGTGGTGTTGTTGTCCTTCACCGCCATGCGGGCGCCGGCGACCCCCAGATCCTCGGGCTCGGCCTCGGCGTCGTAGGAGGACGGCGGCGGCACCGGCCGGTAGATCATCGCGATATGCGTGTCGCTTAGCCCCGCCTGTGGGGGCGGCGGCGATTCGCCGGTCGCCGCCTTGGGCTCCTGCGCCTGAGCGAGCGGGATGTTCGCGAGAACCGCGAGGGCGAGGAGGAGAGTGGGGGAAACGCGCATGCGCGATAACGCTAGCAACATTGCCCCGGCCGCCTCAACGACGAAAACATAAGTTTTTTCTAAGACATGGGCGCCGCCGGACTCGATTCACGACTCCGACGCTTCGCATTGGCATTCGGGCCAACGCACGCTAACTTGTGAAGTGAGGGCCGGCAGGTGGCACCCCGCCGGCCCTCTTTGCTCAGGCTACGAGAGCATCATCCACGCCAGCGTGATGGTCATGGACCACGCGCTGGCGTTCTTGCTCAGGGTGATGGTCACGACAGGATAGCCGATCACATTTCGTCACCTCCCCTCCGACCGAGCCTACTCGCCAAATGGCGTCGGCGGCCGGCCCACCGCCGCAAGCCCGGTGCCCAGGCGTTCGTGATCGGAGAGGTGCGCTGAGCGAAATCAATTTAGCCAACCTAACGCTTAGCGCAATCTCTTTTCGAAAATGCGCCCCTAAATCAACCCCTGGTAAATATCGTCCCGGTTTCAGCGGAAAGCAGACGATCAACGCGCAACCTTTGATTTGCGAGCCGGGAAGCATTGTTCCTTCGGCAGGTCGCGCAGGCTGAAGCCCGACCCGTTGCCAAATCCTCCGGCCGCCCGAGATATTTTGCCGTGCGGCCCCTCGCGCCGCGCGAAAAGACGTCGAGGTTTCTTCCGCATGACCCTGCGCGTTCCTCCGGCCGTCCGCCGTCATGCCCTGGCGCTCGCGCTCGTGCCGCTGCTCGGCGGCGCGGCTGCGGCGGAGGACGCCCGCAAGGCGGCGATCTTCCCCGCCGAGATGAACGACCCGACGCTGGCCTACGGCCGCAAGAACCTGCCCGCCGACCAGAAGCGGCTGGGCCTCGTCACCGACGTGCTGAAGGCGCAGCTCTCGGAAAAGGCCGGGATCGAGAGCGTCGATCTGGGCCCCCAAGCGGACGAGATCCGCAAGGAGAGCCCGCTCTACAAGTGCAACGGCTGCGTCCCGCCGATCGCCAAGGCGCTCGGCGCGGACCTCGCCGTCACGTCGTTCGCCGACAAGGGCGCCAACCAGCTGTTCAACCTCATGATCGTCATCAGCGAGGCCGAGAGCGGCAAGGTGGTGCGCCAGGGTCAGGTGACGATCCGAGCCAACACCGACGACGACTGGTCCCACGCCGTGCGCTGGATCGTGAAGAACCGCCTGCTGGCCGAGCCGCTGCCGGGCCGCTCGTAAGCGCGCCCCGCATGCTCGCGACGGGACTTGCGCCGACGCCCCGTCCGAGCGTTTAAGCGTTCCCGTGTCCCAGGTTTGCGCCCCCGTCCGCCTCCTCGTCAGCGTCCGCGACGCCGCGGAGGCGCGCGTCGCGCTCCGCGCGGGCGCCGACCTGATCGACGCCAAGGACCCCGAGCGCGGCGCCCTCGGGGCGCTGCCGCCCGAGACGGTGAGGGGAATCGTCGCGACGATCGACGGGCGGGCGATCACCAGCGCAGTCGCGGGCGACGGCACCGGCGCCGACCTCGCGGGCGCGGTCCGTGCGATGTCCGAAGCGGGCCCGGGCTGGATCAAGATCGCGGTCGATGACGCCTCCGACGCGGCGCTTGCCGACGCTGCTGCGGCAGCGCCGGGCCGGCTGATCGGCGTCGTCTTCGCCGAGGATTCCTTTTCGAACGATCTCCCGGCGCGGCTGGCGGCGGCGGGGTTTTCCGGCGCGATGATCGACACGCGGGGCAAGCGCGGCACCGGCCTGCGCGATTGTTTGCCGGCTGCGACGCTCGCCGCGTTCGTCGCGTCTTGCCGCGCTCACGACCTGATGAGCGGGCTCGCCGGCTCCCTGCGGCTCGCCGACATCCCGGCGCTGGCCGCGCTCGGACCCGATTATCTCGGCTTCCGCGGCGGCCTGTGCCGCGGCGGCGACCGGCGCCAGGGGCTGGACGAGGCCCGGATCAGCGAAGCCGTGGCCGCGCTGCGGATGCCGCGCCGCGCCGACGCCGCGTGATGACCCGCGCCGCCAATCCCCCTCCCCCCTCCGCGGGGGAGGGTGGCCCGCGAAGCGGGCCGGGAGAGGGGAGCGACGCTTCCGGCGAATTCTCTTTCGACCGCGGCCAAGCGGCGCCGTCGCTCCCCTCTCCCGCCTGCTCCGCAGGCCCCCTCCCCCGCAGAGGGGGGAGGGAATGGAGCGTCGTCAAACTCGGCGGCAGCCTTTTGGCTGACCGCGCGCGCCTGCGCACCCTCCTCGCCGCTTGCACGACCACCCCCACGGCCATCGTCCCCGGCGGCGGCCCCTTCGCCGACGCAGTGCGCACGGCCCAATCCGCCCTCGGCTTCGACGACGCGCTGGCCCACCGCCTCGCCCTCGACGCCATGGGCCGCATGGCCGAGGTTTTTTGCCATCTCGAACCACGCCTCGCCGTCGCCGCGAGCCTCGACGCCGTGGCCGACGCCCTCGCCCAAAACCGGTCCGTCGTCTGGGACCCGGCCGCGCTGAAAGCGGGTTGCCCCGACATCCCGGAGAGCTGGGCGGTCACCTCCGACAGCCTCGCCCTCTGGCTCGCGACGCGGCTCGGCGCCCAATCCTGCATCCTCCAAAAATCCGCGCCCGTGCCCGCCGCCGACCCGCAGGCGCTCGCCGCCGCCGGGCTGGTGGACGCGGCCTTCCCGCGTTTCGCCGCCCTCTATCCCGGCGCGATCGTGGTGCGCGGCCCCGTTTCCGTCAGTGAGGCCGCATGAGCGCGCCCGAGCATCTCGTCTTCATCACCGGCAAGCTGGCGCATGCCCGGCTCGAAAAGGTCGCGGCAACCCTGCCGCCGGAGCGCTACCTCTGGTCGATCGCCGACGCCGGCGTGAAGGTCGCCGCGCTGATGACGGAAGAGATCATCAAGCGCCGGATCACGATGCCCGAGGGCGCGACCCGCATCGTGCTCCCCGGCCGCTGCCGCGCGAACCCTGAAGCGCTGAGCCTGCATTTCGGCCTGCCCGTGGAGCGGGGGCCGGACGAGGTGGTCGATCTGCCGGCCTATCTCGGGCTCACCGCTCGCAAGGTCGATCTGTCGCGCCACGACCTGCGCATCTTCTCCGAGATCGTCGATGCCTCGAAGATGACGCCCGAAGAGATCGTCGCGAAGGGCCGGGAGCTGGCGGCCAAGGGCGCCGACGTGATCGATCTCGGCGGACTGCCCGACACCGATTTCCCGCATCTCGAAGAGAGCGTGCGCGGCCTGAAAGAGGCCGGGCTGAAGGTCAGCGTCGATTCCTTCTCGCTCGACGAACTCACCCGCGGCGCGCGGGCCGGGGCCGACTTCCTGCTCAGCCTCAACGAGGAGACGCTGGACCTCGCGTTCGAGACCGACGCGGTCCCCGTCCTCGTGCCGATGCGCCCCGACGACCTGCCCTCGCTGGATCGGGCCATCGAGCGGATGGTGAAGGCGGGAAAACCCTTCCTCGCCGACCCGATCCTCGAGCCGATCCATTTCGGCTTCGTCGATTCGATCGCGCGCTACCGCGACACCCGCGCCCGCTGGCCCGACATCGCGATGATGATGGGCACCGGCAACCTCACCGAACTCACCGAGGCCGACAGCCTCGGCGTCACGGCCCTGCTCGTCGGCATGTGCTCGGAACTGTCCATCGGCAACGTGCTGATCGTGCAGGTCTCGAACCACACCCGCCGCACCGTCGAGGAGCACGACGCGGCCCGCCGTATCATGTACGCGGCGAAGGCCGACGCGGCCCTGCCGAAGGGCTACGGCCGGGAGCTACTGGCACTTCACGACAAGCGCCCCTTCGTGCAGACCCCCGACGAGATCGCGGCCCAGGCGGCGGACGTGCGCGACCCGAACTACCGCATCGCGGTGGCGGAGGACGGCATCCACGTCTTCAACCGCGACATTCACAAGACCGGCACCGACGCCATGGCCTTCTTCCCCGATCTGAGCGTGGAGAGCGACGGCGCCCACGCGTTCTATCTCGGCGGCGAGCTGACCAAGGCCGAGACCGCGTATCGGCTGGGCAAGCGCTACGTGCAGGACGAGCCCCTCGACTGGGGCTGCGCCGCCGACCGGACCCAAGAGGACACCACCGCCTTCAAGCAGGCCGGGCCGACGAAGAAGGCGGCGCATACGCGCCACAGCGGCCCCGCCGCGCCGGAGGCCGCGCGTGCGGCTTCGGTGCCGCCGGAGCAGGATGCGGAACGGCCCGGGATCGAGACCGGCCGAGGCTCGGACGCAGCCGGCGATCCGCTGAGCGAGCCGCGCGGCGGACGCATCGTCTGCGGCCGGCTGGTGCCGGACGAGGAACGGGGCTGAACCGATGCCGCTGATCCTGGAGACCGTCGTCACCACCCTCTCGTCCGACGGGGCGATGCATCTCGTGCCGTTCGGGCTGATCCGCGAGGGCGAGGATTTCGTGCTCGCCCCATTCCGGCCCTCGCCGACCATCACCAACCTGACCGAGCGGCCCTATTTCTGCGCCTCGGCCCCGAGCGACGTGCGGGTGATCGCGGGCGTGGTCACCGGCCGGCGCGACTGGCCGGTGGTGAATTGCGAGAAGATTCCGGGAAAGCGCCTCGCGGAGTGCTTCGGCCATGCCGAGTTCGAGGTGGCCTCGGTGGAGGACGACGAGACCCGCCCGCGCTACCGGGGCCGCATGGTCCACGCGCAGAGCCACGTGCCGTTCATCGGCTATAACCGGGCGCAGGCGGCCGTGATCGAGGCGGCGATCCTCTCGACCCGGCTGCACATGTTGGAGCCGGAAAAAATCCTGACGGAGATGGCCTACCACGCCATCGCCATCCAGAAGACCGCCGGTCCCGCGGAGCGCGAGGCCTGGGACTGGATCGAGGACAAGGTCGCGGCCGCGCTCGGGCGCAGCGAGCGGGTTCTGCCGGCCCCGTGACGGGATCGCGGCCGGTGGGCCGCAAATTTTTCGCGAGCGGCGGCTCGGGCCCTCTGGCCAAGTCGACGCCGCGGGCGATGTGTGGGAACGCATCGATTGAGGGGTGACGCGGCGCCGCCCTCCGGCAGCGCCCCACGGGAGGAGAAGAAGAGAATGCGATTCAGGACGCTCGCCGCGGTCGCGGCACTGGCCACGGTGACCTTCGCGGCCCAGGCCCACGGCCCGACCCGCCAGAAGGTCTCGGAGTCGATCGAGATCAACGCCCCCGCCGACAAGGTCTGGGCCATCGTCGGCAACTTCCAGGACGGCAGCTGGATTCCGCCGGTCGAGAAGACCGAGGGCAAGGGCGGCAACGAGGTCAAGGCGACCCGCACGCTGACCCTCAAGGGCGGCGCCACGGTTCAGGAAGAACTCGCCAAGTACGACGCCGCGAAGATGACCTACATGTACCGGATCGACAAGGTCGACGTGAAAACCCTGCCGGTGAACGACTATTCCTCGACGATCGAGGTCGAGGGCAACGGCGACAAGACCAAGATGACCTGGCGCGGCGCGTTCTACCGCGGCTACATGAACAACGATCCGCCGCCGGACCTCAACGACGAAGCCTCCAAGAAGGCCGTCTCCGACCTGTACAAGGCCGGCCTGCAGAACGTGAAGGCCAAGGCCGAGAAGGGCTCGTAGGTTTTAGGATGATGCAGGCGGCGCGCTCGATGATTGTGCTCGGACAAGCGCGCCGCCCCTCCCCTCCCCCCTCTGCGGGGGAGGGTGGCCCCCGAAGGGGATCGGGAGAGGGGAAACCCCGCTTCCGGAGATGGCTGGTCGAGGGCGGCCAAGCGGCACCGTCGCTCCCCTCTCCCGTCCGCTCCGCGGACACCCTCCCCCGCAGAGGGGGGAGGGTTACCCGGCGGCTCTCGCTGAGCCTGCTCCTGCTGGCCACCCCCGCCCTGGCCCAGGAAGCCATCGTCACCACGCAACTCGGCAACGCCGTCGAGATCGTCGATCTTGCGTCCAAAAGAGTCCTGCACACGATCCCGGTCGCGGGCGCCCCCGCCGGCATCGCGCTGTCGCCCGACCGGGCGCGCGCCTACGTCACCCGGCCCGAGGGACACGGGATCACGGTGATCGATCTCGACTCGCAAAAGGTCCTGTCCGAACTCGCCCTGCCCGGCGGGCCGCTCGGCGTCGGGGTCAACCCGAAATCGGGCGAGGTCTACGTCGCCGATTGGTTCGCCGAGCGGGTGTTCGTGCTGCGCCCCACGCCCGAGGGCCTCAGCCTCGACGGCGAGATCGCCACCGGCCAATCGCCCTCCGGCATCGCCGTGACGCCGGACGGGGCGACGCTGCTGGTGGCCAACCGCGAATCCGATTCCGTCTCGGTGATCGACGTGGCGACCCGCAAGGAGACGCGGTGCATCGCGGTCGGCACCCACCCTTTCGGCCTGACGCTCTCGCCCGACGGCACCCGCGCCTTCACCGCCAACGTCCTGTCCGACGACGTCTCGGCCATCGACCTCGCGGCGGGCCGCGAGACCGGCCGGGTCAAGACCGGCCAGCGCCCCTACGTCATCGCGTTCGCCGGCAACCGCGGCTTCGTCACCGACCAGTATTCCAACACCGTGACGGCGTTCGACCCGGCGACGATGCAGACACTCGGCACGGTCGATGTCGGCGACCACCCCGAGGGCATCGCCGCGACCCGCGACGGTAAGACCGTGGTCGTCGCCAACTGGGGCGACAACTCCCTCAGCCTGATCGACCCGGAGAGCCTCAAGGTGACCGCGACGATCGAGACCGGCGACGGCCCGCGCGCGTTCGGGGATTTTTTGCGGTAGGCCCGTCCCACTCAACCCCCTCATCCTGAGGTGCCGCGAAGCGGCCTCGAAGGAGGGCTCCAGCCAGCCGCGAGACTTCTGGAGCCCTCCTTCGAGGCTCCGCTACGCTCCGCACCTCAGGATGAGGGTGTGGGTGGGAAAACGCGTGGTAACGCGCGAAGAACCGGCGCTCAGGCCGCCGCGGGCGGCTCGCCGGTCTCGCCCTCGGCCGGCGAGTTCAGGATGTCTTCCAACTCGTCCACCAGCAGGTCGATCTGGTCGTCGCTCGCCAGCACCCGCGTGGTGCGGCCGTCCTCGGTGACGAAGGCCAGTTCGATGTCCGCCCCCGTGCGGGTCGCCAGGATGCGGGTGAGTTTCTGGGCTGCGCTCATCTGAACCCCTCTCCTCGTTGTGCGTCCCGGTCAACGCGCGGGACGGGCCGCGTTCCTCACGCGATCAACCCGACCGCCACCGCCGGCCCGCAGGTCGAGACCCACTCGGACCCCTCCGCCGCGACCCGATCGGCGATGAGGGAGGCCAGCGGCACGGCCGTGCGCCCGAGCCGGGCGGCCAGCCGCTCGGCCAGGAAGCGGCCGGCGCCACAGACGACGAGGGGGGCGTCCGGCGGCAGGTCGGGCCGCGACAGCAGCACCGACGCCGCATCGTGCAGGGGGCGCAACTGCGCCTCGGCGAACCACGCGGCGAGCGCGCGCCATTCCTGGCTCGTGCCCTCGCCGCGGTCGCGGCCGACCATGCGGGCGAGCCGCGTCTCGGTCTCGGCGAGCGATTTTCCCTTGAGGTCGGCGCTGTGCTGCTGGTCGGCGCCCTCGGGCAGGTCGCCGGTCAGGCGGTGGATGTCGGCCGCCGTGGCGAACGTCTCGGCCATCAGCGCGGTGCGCCGCCCGCGCCAGGGGGCATGGGTGGCAAACGCCAGGATCGGCGTGCGGACGACGCCGGTATAGACGAGTTCGCCCGTCTCCAGCCGCTCGGCGTCGCTGTAGCCGGTGGCGGCCGGGCGCCCGTCCACGATCGGGATCAGGTCGGCGGTGGTCGAGCCGATATCGACCAGCAGCGCCCGGGGCAGGCCGCGGCCGACCAGCGCCGCGGTGGCGTGCCAGTTGGCGGACGCGATTTTTTCGCAGACGCCGCGCGCCTCCTCGGGGGCGACGAAGCCGGCGCTGCCGGCATAGATGCGTACGCGGCCCTGGAGCGTCGCGGCGGCCCAGTCCGACAGGTTTTGGACACCGTCCGCCCTGTCGGCAAAACAATCGGTCAGCTCGCCCGTCATGGTGACGGCGTGGTCGGCTTGCCCCCGCGCCCAGTCGGGCAGTTCGGAAAACGTCCGGTCGAGGGCCGGGATGCCGCGCCAGAGCGGGCAGGCCGCCTGCACCGCCTCGACCACGCGCCCGTCCACGACGAGGGCCGCCTTGACATGCACCCCGCCGAGATCCCACCCGACGACTCTGCTGTTGGTCCGGTTCACGCGATGTCTCACGCTCTGCAAGGTCGGGCAGCGCCGTTCCGGCTGATCCCGGTGATCGATCTGCGCCGCGGCGTCGTGGTGCGCGCCCGGGCGGGCGAGCGCGATGCCTATGCCCCGATCCTCACCCCCTTGGCCAGGGGCTCCGCCCCGGCGGACGTCGCCCGCGGCCTGCTCGACAGGATCGCCGCCGACACCCTCTACGTCGCCGACCTCGACGCGATCATGGAGGGCACCGAGCCCGACCGCGCCAGCCTGGAGGCCGTGGCCCGCGCCTGCTCCGGCGTGGCTCTGTGGGTCGATGCCGGGTTCTCGGACGCGGCGGGCGTCGAGCGCTTCCTCGCCGCGGGGCTCGGCCGCCCGGTGATCGGCAGCGAGAGCCAGCGCGACGATCGGCTCGTGCGGGCGCTGGGCAACCGCGCCATCCTCTCCCTCGACAGCCGCGGCGCGGAACGGCTCGGGCCAGACGCGCTGCACGAGACGGCGGAAGCGTGGCCCGACGAGACCATCGTGATGACGCTCGCCCGCGTCGGCACCGGCACGGGCCCCGACTTTTCCGGGATCACGCAGGCCGTCGCGCGGGCGGGCGTGCGAAAGGTCTACGCGGCGGGCGGCGTGCGCGGGCCGGACGACGTGACGCGGCTGACGGAAGCGGGTGCAGCCGGGGCGCTGGTGGCCTCGGCGATCCATGACGGGACGCTGCGGTAAAGGCCTCCTACAGGGTGAGAGCCGCCTGGATCGCATACATCTCGCCGACGACGGCCGTGACGTCGATGCGATCGAGCCGCAGCCGGCCATGGGCGATCTGGTTGCGCAGCGCGTAGTAGAACTGCACCCGCGCCCAGGGACTCCCGGCACCGCCCTGCCGGTCGAGGACGAGGGCGGTGCGATCCTCGAACGTCAGGCCGGACAACCGCCGGTCGTCCGGGTTGTAGAGGTCCCAGGCCCGCCGGACCGTCCAGTCCGCATCCGTGCGCCGCTTCCGGATCGCGGCCCGGCAGGCGTCGTCGATGGCGCTTTCGAGCTGCCCCCAGCAGAGGATGAAGTAGGCCTGATCGTTGAGAGGCGCTGCCGCATCTCGATACGGTCCGCGCCGTTCGCGTCGCCCTCCGCGATCGCCCGCGCCCGAAGCATGGTGAGATAGGCGTCGAGTTCGGCATAGAGGGCAGCCAGGGCCGCCAGATCCCGCATGGCCGCCCGCGCTCAGCGCAGCAGCGAGATCACGGCCGCCCGGTCCAGCGGGACGGCCCGGTTGCGATCCGAGATCGGCACCACGAACCATTCGGGAGGTTCGAAGATCGCCGACCGGTCGAGCAGGAGATGATTGACCGACCCGCGCCGGAACTCGAGACGCCCGTTCGCGCCGACGATCCAGAGCGACCGCGGCTCGACGGTCGCGGCGAGCGTGTCGCCTGTCATCAGATCGAGGATCGGGAGCGTGTGCGGCGGCAGCCCGACTTCGCGCATGGGCTCCTCGAACAGGCGCGTGCGCCGATCCCGGACCGAGCGCCAGCCCTCGGGCAACCACGCGTCGATCCGATCGTAGAGATCGGCGATGCGCCGCGTCCAATCGTCGATGCGCCGCTCGACCTGCGCCCGCGTGAGGGTGTCGGCGGTCAGTTCTTCGAGAACGTCGGCCATCGCGGGCTTCCTCCCGGCGCTCGTCCGCCATGGGGTGCCACGGCACCGCCCAAAAAGAAAGGGACGGCCCGAAGGCCGTCCCGATCCGTGTCAACGTCCGAGGAAGATCGAAGCCAGTCGCTGGAGCAGGCCCCGCGGTGCGGGCGGAGGCTCGCTCTGCCCAGGACTGTGTCCGATCTAAGCGTTGGCGGCGAAGGGGTGGGTCGCCGACTTGCGCTGCTCGGTCACGGCCGCGGCCTTCGGCTCGCCGTTCACGGCGCGCTGGATCGACAGCTTGGTGGCCTCGTAGTTGTACTTCTGGATCTTGGCGTCGTCGGCCGCCTCCCAGTGGATGAACACGCCGACCAGCACGAACACGTCGTCGGCCTCGTCCGCCGGGATGATGCCCTCGGCGACGGCATCCTGCACCGCCATGGCGACGCCGTGCTGGGCCGGGCCGAACATCTGGACGGCCTGACGGGCGTCGTTGATGGTGACCTTGTTGAACATCAGGGTGTTCGGCTTGCACGGCAGGTTCGGCGCGATCACGGCGAGCAGGCTGGTGAAGCCGTGCTTGTTGTTGATCAGGCCGTTGGCGAAGGCGGTCTCGGCGGCCGAACCGCGCGGTCCGATGATGAGGTCGATGTGGGCGACTTCGTTGCCGTCACCGACGAGGGCTTCGCCGACCTGAAGCTTGTTGATCTTGGCCATTCGGGGTCTCTCCCTGAATTCATGGAAAAAAGGCCCACCCTTGGGGGCGGGGCCGAAGGCCATCCTTGTTCGCGGCGCCCGGCAGGGGGCCGAGCCGGTTAGCCCGGATAGCGGGGCGGACCCTACAGCGGGCTTTTGCCCCGAACAACCCGCGCCGGAGCCCGAAATCGGCGATTTTTGAGCCGTTTGGACCCTTGACGGGAGAAGACTTCGTTCCTTCGCGGGCGGGGGTCAGCGCGCCTCGCCGCGGGCGCGGAGCAGGGCGTCGAGAAACAGGGTGGCGACCGTGAAGTCGGCGCTCGTGCCGGGGTTGAGGCCGGCGTCCTTCAGCGCTCGGTCGTAGTCGAGCAGGGCCGCGACCGGCTCTCGCGCGAGGTCGAGCCCGGCGAGCCGCGCCGCAGCCTCCGCCCGCACCGACTCGGCACGCGCGGGGCCGTGCTTGCGGGCGATGTGGCTGTCGGGGACTTTGGTGAGGTAGGCGAGATGCACCGCGGTCGTGGTCCAGGGCGCGGCGAGGCCTTGTGCCCGAGCCCGCGCCAACGCGGGCAGGCCAATGTCGAAAAAATCGCGAAAACCGTCGGTGTAGGCGCGGGCGATGCGGTCGCGCGGGCTGCCCTCCGCCATCGCCTCCGCCAGCGAGGGCGTCGGGCCCGCGTCGGTCACGTCGTGGCGGGCGGCCTTTCCCAGGCCGCCGGGATTGGCGTGGCGGATCGCCGCGAACACGTTCGCGGCATCCGACGCGTCGAAGTCGGCGAGAACGGCCGACAGGCTTTCGGTGAGGGGGCCGTGGCCTTCCGCGGCGCCGGCGAGCGGCGCGCAGAGCAGCAGGATGCCGAGATTGGTGTTCTGGCCGACCGCGGCGAACGTCGCCTCGACGCCGCCGCGCACCCGCGCGCCGACCCGTGCGCCTTCGGCCGCGAGCGGCGGGGCCGAGACCTCGGCGCTGGTGACGAAGTCCGCCGTCACCATGCGGTGGCCGGGGGCGTAGGCGTGGACGTTGCCGGGCTTGAGCGCGTCGAGTTCGGCCAGACACGCGGCGCGGTAGAGGTCGGCCACCGTGGCGGCGGGCAGCCCCGTGCTCATCCGAGCGCCGAGACCAGCCGCGGCGGGCGAGCGGCGCGCACCGCGTTGAGGAAGCCGCGGGCGACCGCGCCGGCGATGTCCACATCGGTCACCTGCTGCAGGCCCGACCAGGCCGGCATCGAGTTGACCTCGAGCACCATGAAGCCGCCCTCGCCGTCCTCGACGAGGTCGATGCCGGTGTAGTCGACGCCGACGGCAGCGGCTGCGGCCTCGGCGAGTTCGGCGGCGCGGGGCGGCACGTCCCAGGCGTGCGGGCGACCGCCGCGATGGACGTTGGTGATCCAGCCGTCGCCCTCGCGGATCATGCCGGCGATGGCCCGGCCCTCGCAGACGAAGACGCGGTAGTCGCGCCACAGCCCGTCGGCGCGGGGGATATAGCGCTGGAGATAATAGACGCCGCTGACCGCCTCCGGCGTCGGCAGTTGGTCGGGATGCTCGATCAGCATCAGCCCCTCGCCTTGCGAGCCGAACAGGGGCTTGAGGACGATCGGCGTGCCGGGCCGGGCCTCGCGGGCGACGATCGCGGCGGCGGCCTCGCACTTCGACACCACGAAGGTGTCCGGCGTCGGCAGGCCGGCCCGCGCGATCAGCAGCGAGGTCGCGGCCTTGTCCACCGAGCGCTCGATGGCCACGGGCCCGTTCCAGACGGTGACGCCGGAGGCCACCAGAGCGTGCAGCACGCCGAGCCGCATGGTGGTGGCCTCGAACGTGCCGCCCGCGATGGTGCGCAACAGGACGCCGTCGGGCAGGCCGTCCTCGAAGCCCGGCACGCGCAGGGGCTCGCCCCCGCCCGTCACCACGGCCACGTCGGCGAGCGAGAACAGCACCGGCTCGACGCCGAAGGATTGCAGCGCCGCGCGCAAGCGCGCCTTATGCCAATTGCCGTTGTCGGCCGCGAGCCCGATGCGCATGAACAAACCCGGTTTCCGCTTCGTCCCTCCCCCCTCTGCGGGGGAGGGTGGGCCTCGCGTCAGCGAGGGTCGGGAGAGGGGAGCGACGGTGCCGGAAAGGTCACTGCGTCGGATGACGCGCACCACTTTCTGAACCGTCGCTCCCCTCTCCCGCCTGCTCCGCAGGCACCCTCCCCCACCTCAAGTCGGGCCTGCCCGACTTGAGCACTTAGTATGCGGATATCGGGCAAGCCCGATATCCGTGGGGGGGAGGGTTATCTTGGCGCCGCGCTTCTTACGTGAACGAGGCGTCCACCAGCGTCGGCTCAAGCCGCCCACCCCGGAACGTGTGCCCCGTCCTGACCGACGTCACGATGGCCTCGGCCGGCGAGAACAGCGCCCCGTCGATCTTGTAAAAATCGCCGTTCACGCGTGAAAAAATGTCGGCGAAGGGGGCGCCGTGGTCGGCCGAGGTGGTCGAGGGCAGTTGCTCGGCGAGTTGCTTGGCGTCCGCGTCGTCAGCATCGACGTAGAGTTGGACCCGGCCGCCGTAGATGATGGCGTCGTTGGTGCGGCCCATCGCCTGGATGAAGTCCGGGTGCTGCGGCGAGAGCGGGGCCGAGCCGATGCCGTCGAGGATGCGGTGGAGGTCGAAGCCCACCGTATGGGCCTTGTGCAGCGCCACCTCCAGCACGCGGGCGACGACCTGGGTCGCCCCCGCGAGGCTCTGGGTCGGGGCGTAGATGAAGGTGACGTTCTCCGCCGCGATGCCGGTGGCGGCGGCGACCTTCTGCACCACCGAGGCCGGTGGGGCGGAGGCCGATTCGAGCACGAGCGCGGTCTTCTCCGCGTTGTCGCGGTAGTTCAGCTCCTTGTAGAGTTCCTCCACCACGGCGATGGCGCGGCCGGGGCCGGAGCCCAGCGCGAAGAAGCCGGAATCGCCCTCCTCGTCGGCCAGCGACCAGCCGGCATACTGGCTGCCGAGGCAGGCCAGCACCGGGTCGGCGGAGTGGACGACGATCGAGTAGGGCCAGGAGGCGATCGGGCCGGTCGGCGCGATCGACACGGTGCCGAGGCCCCCGAGGCAGATCTCGGCAATGCGCCGGCCCGCCTCGATGGAGCCGCGGGCGTTGGCGCCGGCATCGACCGTGCGCGCGCCGTTCTCCTGCGCGACGACGAGCCGGAGCTTGGCCGCGTCAGCGACGAGGCTCTCGACCAGCGGGCCCGCCAGCGCGTTGAGGCTCGGGACGGTCGTGTTGGAACTCATGCCTGTTCTCCGTGTCGTCGAGGCGGGCGCGGAGCGCATCCGCCCGCTCCCGCAATTTTTTTGTCACAGCTGCCGCGTCCGGCCCGGTCGCGGTGACCGTGCAGAGCGGCGCGTCACGGCCCACCCGGCTGCCGGCCCGCGGCCGGTCGTGGACATGCGCCGGCCAGTCGAGCGGCGGCAGGGCCGCGTAAGTCCGGGCCGCGTAACAGATCTCGGCGCCTGTTGCATCCGGGGGAGCGGGTTCGAGGGTCGGCAGACGGCCGAGGCCCGCCTCGATATGCGCGAGAAGCAGGGGGGTCGGGCGCCGGTCGAGCACGTCGAGGGTCGCGCCGGGGCGCGGGTTGATCTCGATGAGCCACCAGCACTCGCCGTCGATCAGCAGGTCGGCGCTGGCGAGGCCGGTCAAGCCGGTGGCCGCGACGATCCGGGCGACGGATTCGGCGATGTTTTCGTAGAGGGCTGAGGCAACCGGATGCGCCTCGTCCCGGCCGCGGGCCAGCGCGCCGCCGTAGCGGAACGGGCGCAGGTGCGAGGGCGCCTGCCATTGCTCCGTGAGCGCCAGGGGTTCGATGCGCCGGCCATCAGCGAGGAAGTTGAGGGCGAAGGCGCGGCCGGGCACCTTTTGCTGGAGGTAATGGCCCGGCGGCACCGCGCCGGTGGCGCTCACGCGGATATGCGACCCGCCGCAGCCGCCGACGCGCTTGAGGAGCCACGCGCTGCGTTCCGCTCCATCGCGCTCGGCAGGATACGGCGCTTCTCCTCCCCCTTGCGGGGAGGAGGTAGGAGGTGGGGGTGGTGCAGAAGGCACCGCAACGCTCGATCCTGCACCACCCCCACCCCTACCCCTCCCCGCAAGGGGGAGGGGAACGCGCGTTTCACGCGGCCCATGGGTGATCGCCGGATGCGGGATCGCGAGGCGTTCGCAAAGGGCGGCGAAGCCGACCGGGTTCTTTAGAGTCGCCACCGAAACCGGCGTCGCGCCAAGCAGCGGAAACCGCCCGGCGATCTCTGCCATCATCTCCGGCGCGCCCTCGAACCCGCTGCCGAGCACCACGCCGAGCGGCGCGCCGCCGGCCTCCGCGGCAAGAGCGTCGAGCCCCGAGAGCACAGCGGCCCGGTCCCGCCGCCCCGCCCCGAAGCGACCCGGCAGCGGGCGATGCGCCTCACTGAGCGCCAGCGTGTCCTCATCCCCGAAGAGATCGAGCACGAACGGCCGCAGGCCCGCCCGGCGCGCGGCCTGGGCCAGCGCCCGGCCGGACTGGGCGGCGATCAGCAGCGCGCCGCCCTCGCGGATGCGGGGGCTGGTCAGCCGGCGATCTCGACGGCGAGCGTGTAGGCGTCGCGGAAGTCGAGGCAGAGCGGTTCGTCGGCTTCCAGCATCTTGCGGAAGAGCCGGCACTGGGTCTGGTACTTGACGTTGCCGACCGCGAGCGCACCGATGCCGACGCCCTTGCCGACCGGCAGGGGCACGTCCTTGGCGTTCACGTCGATGCCGGCGATGCCGGCGGGCGGCACGGCGTTGACGTCGGAGGCGACGAGCAGCTTCGGCGCGGATTCGAGGTCTTCCGCCGTCAGGATCGGGATGCCGGCCGGGCCGGCGGACAGGATCACGTCGGCGTCGGTGATGGCCGCGCGGCGCGCCTCGGGGAGCGTGCCGTCCACGGCGCCGACCTCGATGCCGAAGCGCCACTTCATGGTGAAGGCGATCTTCGAGACGCGCTCCTCGCCGTCGTGTCCCACGAGCACGGTCTGCGCGCCCTCCAACGCGCCGATCACCGCCGCGACGTAGGCGACGACGCCCGCGCCGCCGAAGATGACGATGCGCTTGCCCTTGAGATCGGTGCCGAACTTCGCCTTCAGCGCCCGGTTCACCTCGGCGACCATCGCGGCGCCCGTGGTGAAGGAGCCGGCCGGGTCGGCGAAGACGTGGTTGACGAAGGGCGGCACGAACGCCTTCTTGGCCCGGTCCACCATGTCGAGGGCGTCCTCGGCGTTCTTGCCGCCGATGAAGATGCCGGTGCGGATGCCGTCCTGCGGCGCGCGGGAGAAGATCGAATCCTGGGTCAGCGACACCACGTCGGCCAGGGTGACGCCGGTATAGGGGATCAGGGTCTCGAAGCCGGCATCGATCGCCATGTTCACGTCGAACGGGCTCATGTGCTTGAGCGGCGTCAGCATGTGCAGGATCGAGCGGGCCATGGTGTTCGTCTCCCGTGATCGCGGCCTTGAATCGCCGTCTCAGGTGCAAAGCCGATCGGACTGGGGCCGGTCAAGCCGATTTGTCGGAAATGGGTCTAGCGAAAAAATATCTAAAGATCGGTCACCGAGGCGCCGTCGTTGCGCCCCCGCGCGATGACGAAGCGCAGCCGCCCCGGCCGGGCGAGGCTCGCCACCAGCCGCTCGGCCTCCGCTTGGCTCGGCATCAGCGCGAAGCCGGTCGGGCCCCAGGAACTCTGGCCGTAGCCCGGCACGCCGGCCTGCGCGATGGCGGCGAGCGCCTCCGCCACCGCGGGGCTGGCGTAGCGCCCGCCCTGGTGCGGGGCGAAATGGTCGCCGATGCGCTTCTGGATCTCGGTGATGCCCGCGCCGAAGCCGGTGGGCTCGGCGGTCGCGGCCGCCGGCAGGATCTGCATCAGCACGATGCGGCAGATCTCGGCGGCCTGCCTCGCATCGAAGGGCGGGAGATCGCGGAAGGCTTCCGTCTCGCGCGAGCCGTGCACGCCGGTCATGCCCTCGTCGAGGATCAGCACGACGCGCCACTCCTCCGGATAGGGCAGCCGGGAAATCACGGGCGGCGGCGCGCCGGACTCGTCGCGCCCGCCATCGACGATCAGCCCGCCCTCGGTGAAGGCGGCGAGCCCCACGCCGGAGCGGTTGCCGCGGTCGAGCACGTCGGCGAAGTCTGAAGGCAGAAACGGTCGGCCGTTGAGGCGCGCCAGCGCAGCGGCGACCGCGAGCGCGAGCTGCGTCCCCGAGCCGAAGCCGGCATGGGGCGGGATCGCCTCCTCGACCTCGATGGCCACCGTATCCGGCACGTCGAGATAGGAGGCCGCCGCTAGAAGGTTCGCCCGCACCCGCTCGGCCTCCGGGCCGGTGGCGGCGACGCGCTTGGCGGGCCGCGCCACGAGCTGCACCGCGGGCGCATCGAGGGCGAGCCCGATGCTGCCGAAGCGCCGCCCCAGCCCGCCGTTGAGATCGAGGAAGCCGAAATGCAGCCGCGCCGGGGCGCGGACGCGGACCCCCGCCAAAGGTCCTGTCACAGGGCCGGTCGCGGTCTCACCCGTGCGTTGCGGGACCTCGGCCACCGTCGCTTCCCTCATTCGTCATGCTGCTGGGACCGGTTCGGACCCGGCGCGCGGCTTGTCCCATGCGGCGGCGCCCGCGACAACCACGAAGGCGCCGCCGGTACGGTACCACCCTCCTCCGCCGTCATTCCGGGGCCGCGCAGCGGAACCCGGAATCCACCCGTGATGCGCGGCCTCACGAGGCGTCGCGGCCAGTCGTGGATTCCGGGTTCTCGCCTTCGGCGAGCCCCGGAATGACGGGGGAGCGGGATCGCCGCCATTTTCCCATCCCCTGCCCGATGGGCCGGAATTCCCATTCGGAAAACCGTGGCGGGATCGGCGCGGGGGGACTTGCGGGCGCGGTGACAGGAATGCAAAACCATCACGCTCCTTCGCGGAGCCGGTCCGAGCATCTGCCCGCCCCGTCACGGCGCGGGACATCGAGGCTCCACCAAGGGCGCTTCTCCGGCGTCCCTCGGACACGGCCGTCTTTCGCCCCGCTCATCCCGCGGGGATGCCCGAAGAAACGACGGTGAGGAATCATGGCAGCCTGGGTGAAGGGGGGCGCGGCGGATGTGGACGCGGCGGTGGCGGCCGCCGCCGACCTGCTCGCAACGGCCCGCGTGCCGGTGCTGGCCGGCCTGAACGCCGACGTGGCGGCCCTGCGCGCCGCCTACCGCCTCGCCGAGACGCTCGGCGCCTCGCTCGATCCGGTGGCCGGCCCCGGCATATACGCCGAACTCGGCGCGCTCAGCGCGGGCGGCGCCATGACGACGACGCGGGCCGAGACCACGGCACGGGCCGACGTGGTGCTGATCCTCGGCAATCGCCCGTGGGACGGCGACCTGATCGCCGAGATCGCCGCCGCCCCGATCCGCCGCGGCCGGGCGACCGGTTCCGAGCGCGCCCTGCTCTCGCTCGGCGGCCCGCAGAACGGCGCGATCCGCCACGTCGCCTACGGCGCGGACGAGGGCGGGCTCGCCGTCTCCCTCGGGCACCTGCGCGCCTTCGCCAAGGGGCATCTGGCCGGTGAAGAAGCCTTCGCCGACCTCGCCCGGCGCCTGTTCGCCGCGCAATACGGCGTCGTGATCTACGACGCGGAGGAACTCGGCGAGATCGGCGTGGAGATGCTGCAGGGTCTGATCCGCGACCTCAACGAATCCACCCGCTTCTTCACCCTGCCGCTCGCCGACCCGTTCCAGGGCCGCGCCACGGTGCAGCTTTCCGCCTGGACCACCGGTCAGGCGCCTCGCGTCGGCTTCGGCCGGCATCTGCCCGAACACGATCCCTGGCGCTTCGACAGCGCCCGCCAGATCGCCGCGGGCGAGGCCGACGCCGCCCTGTGGCTCGCCGCCCTCCCCGCCCCGCGTCCGGACTGGCTCGGCACGCTGCCGACCGTCGCCATCGTCGGCGAGGGCTCGACCGAGGCCGCGGGCGAGACCGCGGAGGTCGTCATCACCGTCGGCGTGCCGGGCGAGTCTGTGGGCGGCGCGCTGTGGAACCAGCGGCGCGGCGTCATCGCCTACGCGGACGCCACGAGTCCGGCCGAGGCCGAGACCGCCGCGGGCGTGCTCGCCCGCATCCGCGACCGCCTCATCGAGAAGGGTGTCTCATGCTGATCCGCATCCAGGGCGGACGGGTGGTCGATCCGACCGCCGGGCGCGACGGCGTCGGCGACGTCTGGATCGAGGACGGCCGCGTCGTCGCCCCGTCGGAGCGTACCCCCGACGAGACCATCGACGCCACCGGCTGCGTCGTGATGGCCGGCGGCGTCGAGGTCCACTCGCACATCGCGGGCGGCAACGTGGTGATGAGCCGCCTGCTCCTGCCCGACCTCTACGTCAGCGAGTCGGCGCCGAACGGCCATCCCTTTGCCCATGCCGGCGGCTCGGGCAGCTGGGTCGGCGCGAACTATGCGCGGATGGGCTACACCACCGCGGTCGAGCCGGCGCTGCCGCCCTCGAACGCGCTCGCGACCCATCTCGAACTCGCCGACATCCCCCTGCTCGACCGCGGCGGCCTCGCGGTACTCGGCAACGACGACCACCTGCTGCAATTGCTACGCGACGGCGAGGGCAAGGCGGCGGTGCGCGATCTCGTACAGCAGACGCTCGCCCATTCGCGGGGCTTGGGCGTCAAGTGCATCAACGCGGGCGGCGCCTCGGCCTTCAAGGACGGCGTCTTGAAGCTCAGCCTCGACGACGAGATTCCCTGCTACGGGCTCTCGACGCGCACGATCATGTCGGCGCTGCTCGACGCGGTGGAGGAGATCGGCGTGCCGCATCCGCTGCACGTCCACTGCAACAACCTGGGGCTCCCCGGCGCCGACGACTCGCTCGTCGCGACGCTGGAGGCCGCGGAAGGCCGGCGCATCCACTTCGCCCACGCCCAGTTCTACGCCTACGGCGTCGCCGACCCCGAGAACCCGATGACCGGCGGCTTCCGCTCGGCCGCCGAGCGGATCAACGCGGCGATGGAGGCCCACCCCAACGCCACCTACGACGTCGGTCAGGTGGTGTTCGGCCAGACCGTGACGATCTCGCTCGACATCCTGCGCCAGTTCGGCGGCCGCAAGGGCGCGAAGCCGAAGAAGTGGGTGCTGTCGGCGGGCGATGCCGAGGGCGGCGGCGTGGTGCCGTTCCTCTACCGGCCGCGCGGCCCCGTCTCGTCGCTGCAATGGGCGATCGGCCTGGAGCTGATGCTGCTGTCCTCGAACCCCGAGCGCACCATCCTGACCACCGACCATCCCAACGGCGGCGTCTTCACCGAGTATCCGCGCATCATCCACCTGCTGATGGATGCCGAGGAGCGGGCGCGTGAGATCGCGACGCTGCCCGCGGTCGTCGGCGAGCGCTCGGGCCTGCCCAAGATCGAGCGCGAATATACGTTGAGCGAGATCGCGCAGCTGACCCGCTCGGGTCCGGCCAAGCTCCTCGGGCTGACCGATCGTGGACACCTGCGCGAGGGCGCGAAGGCCGACATCGCGATCTACCGCGACGACAGGAACCGCACGGCGATGTTCTCCCACGCCAAGCTGGTGCTGAAGGACGGCCAGAGAATCGTCGAGGACGGCGAGGTGGTGGCGTGGTTCTCCGGCAAGACGCTGTCGCTGAACGTCGAAGCCGATGCCGGGATGGAGAAGCGCGCCGAGAGCTACCTGCAGGACCGCTTCGGCGCCGGCCTCGACACCTTCGCGGTGCCGGACGCCGCGTTCCCGGAGCAGACCAGGACGTTCGAAGACGTGGCGTGCCGGGCGTGAGGAACTGATCTGATGGCTGACCTCACCCTCAACGGCATCAAGGTCGAGGACACCTTCGCCGAGGCCTTCGACGTCGCGGGCACCGCGATCATCGTGACCAACGACACGCCGAAATGGGCGATGATCGCGGCCACGGTGATGACGGGCTTCGCCACCTCGGTGATCGGCTGCGGCGCCGAGGCCGGCATCGACGCCGAACTCTCGCCCGACGAGACCCCCGACGGGCGCCCCGGCGTGCGCATCCTGCTGTTCGGCTTCGAGCCGAACGGGCTCAAGGAGCAGCTCCTGAAGCGCGTCGGCCAGTGCATCCTCACCTGCCCCGGCACGGCGTGCTTCGCCGGCGTCGAGGGCCCGCACACGATCAAGCTCGGCGGCGCGATCCGCTACTTCGGCGACGGCTTCGCGGTCGCCAAGCGCCTGCCCGACGCGAGCGGGAAGATGCGCCGCTACTGGCGCATCCCCGTGATGGACGGCGAGTTCCTGTGCGAGGATTCGACCCGCGCGGTCGACGGCGCGGTCGGCGGCGGCAACCTGCTGTTCCTCGGCCGCAAGCATTCGGACACGCTCATCGTCGCCGAGATCGCGGTGGAGGCGGCGAAAGCCATTCCCGGCGCGATCCTGCCCTTCCCCGGCGGCATCGTCCGCTCCGGCTCGAAGGTCGGCGGGCGCACCAAGGGCATGATGGCCTCGACCAACGACGCCTATTGCCCGACGCTGAAAGGCCGCGCCGGCTCGGCGCTGCCGCCCGAGTGCGGCGTGGTGCTGGAGATCGTCATCGACGCGCTGACCTCGCAAGGCGTCGCCGAATCGATGCGCGCGGCGCTCCACGCCTCGACCGAGATCGGCGCCAAGTACGGGCTCGTGGCGGTCACCGCCGGCAATTACGGCGGCAATCTCGGCCGGCACCACTACCACCTCCGCGACCTGTTGGAGAAACCCGCCGCATGAGCACGCTGAGACTGCGCGGGGCGCCGCCGGAGCGGATCGACCTCCTCAACGTGACGCCGCTGGCGCTCAAGGGCCTCTCCGAATCGGAAGCCGGCAAGCTGGCCGTGGGCACCAGCCGCCGCGGCGTCAGCCTCGGCGACCTGTTCGAGATCAGCCTCGACGGCTCCGACACCCTGGTGATCGAGGGCGGCTCGGACCGGCTCGACCGCGTCGGCGCGGCACTCTCGGAGGGGACGATCCGCGTCGAGGGCGATGTCGGCCAGCGCCTCGGCGAGGGCATGGCCGGCGGCACGCTCACCGTCACCGGCTCGGCCGGCCCGTTCGCGGCGACGGCTGCCACCGGCGGCACCATCACCGTCGAGGGGGATGCCGGCGATCACGCGGGCGGCGCCGTCTACGCCGCCAAGGCCGGGCTCGACGGCGCGACGCTGGTCATCAAGGGCGCGGCCGGCGCCCATCTCGGCGACCGCATGCGCCGCGGGATCATCCTGGCGGGCTCGGCCGGCGCGCAGACCGCCTCGCGGATGATCGCCGGCACCATCGTGGTCTCCGGCGCGATCGGCGATCATCCGGGCTACGGCATGCGCCGCGGCACCCTGATCGCGGGCGGCCACGGCGCCCTGCTCCCGACCTTCGTCGAGACCGGCACATCGGACCTCGTCTACGTCCGCCTGCTCGCCCAGACCCTCAAGCGCCTCGGCGCGGCGCAAGCCGGCCTGCTCGGCGGGACGCTGCGGCGCTACTCGGGCGATCTCGCGACGCTGGGGAAGGGCGAGATGTTCGTGCCGGCGTAAAGCCGGACCGCTCGCCCCTACTCCCACCGGCCGTCATTCCGGGGCCGCGCAGCGGAACCCGGAATCCACGACTGGCCGCGACGGTTCGACTTCAGGCGGGCTTCCCGCATCACGGGTGGATTCCGGGTTCTCGCCTGCGGCGAGCCCCGGAATGACGGCGGGAGGCTGGTCGAACCGGCACGATCCTGCCCCTGCGCCCATCCGCCCCTGCATGAAATCCCTTGCCGGCCTGCCGCTTCGTCCCACTTGTCCCCGGACGCGGCGCGGGCGTTCAGCCTTCAGCCGCTCACCCTGCGAGGTCGTGCGGCATGTTCCTGCTCCTGTCCGTCTGTCTCATCGCCGAGCCGACGAAGTGCCACGACGAGCGGATCAACCTCGCCTTCGACAACCCCAATCCGTTCCTGTGCCTGCGCAACTCGCAGGCGACGCTGGCCGCGTGGCAGGAGGAGCATCCCGATCTGCACGTGAAGAGTTGGCGCTGCGCGCCGAAGGGCAGCGTGCCGGACAAGACGTGAGACGGCCCTAGAGGAGGCGAACAGCCGGACATCGTGCCCGCGCTTGAGCCCCCCGCCCCGCGGTGGCAGGGTCCACCCGCCGCCCTCAGCGGCGGGAACACTGAAAACCCATGCGTTCGCTCAAGGTCCGGTTCGCCCTGTTGCTCGGCGGCACGGCGCTCATCGCGCTGATGGCGGCAGGCGGCGTGCTGTGGTCGACGCGGCTGTCCGAGCGCGTCATCGAGCGGACGCTCGCCGCCCAGCACCGGCTGGAGCTGATGGCGGAACTCTCGGGGCGGCTGGCGCAATACGGGCTCGCCGCGATCGAGAGCGTCAACAACCCCGACGCGCCGCCCGAAGCCCTGTCGGTGACCCGCGACCGGGTCGATCAGGCGCTCACCGCCGTCGACGACGCCCTCGGGCGGGGGCTCGGGTCGAGCAGCGACCCGGAGGACCGCATCCAGTATCTCGCCCGCACCCGGCCGCTCGCCAGCGTGCGCGCGGCCCGGGCCATGCTGGACCGGCAGGTGCTGAGAGCGCAGCGCGAGGGCGAGCCGGAGCGGCGGCGCAACGCCATGCAGGGGGCGCTCAACGGCTTCGGCGCGATGACCGGCCCGCCGCTGTCGCTGCTGATCGAGGCCGAGCGGCGCAGCATGAACGCGGGCTCCGAGGACGCCCGCAACCTGTCGCAGCGGCTCACCGCCGCCTCGCTCGCCGCGATGGCGCTGGCGCTCGCCTTCGTCGGGCTGCTCTACCGCACGGTGACGCGCCCGACCCTGGCGCGCATCGCCGAGATCCGCCGCGCCGCGACCGCCGTCGGCAGCGGCGCGCTCGACACCCGCCTCTCGGTCGAGACCCGCGACGAACTCGGCGTGCTGGTGGCGAACTTCAACCGGATGGTGGCGCGCCTGTCGCGGCGCGAGGGGCGGCTCGCCGCCGACCGCGCCGCCCTGGAGGACACGGTGCAGGCCCGCACCGCCGACCTTCGCGCGGCCAACGAACGGCTCGAGATGGTCGATCGCTCGCGCCGCCGCTTCTTCGCCGACGTGAGCCACGAACTGCGCACGCCGCTCACCGTCATCCTCGGCGAATGCGACCTCGCCCAGCGCTCGATCGAGCGGGGAAGCCCGCGGCCGACCGACTTCACCTCCGTCTTCGGCACGATCCGCAAGCGGGCGCAGGGGCTGAAGCGCCGGGTGGAGGACCTGCTGCGCGTCGCCCGCTCGGAATCGGGCCAGATCGAACTCGACCGGCGCCCGGTCTCGGCGGTCGCCATCGCCAGCGACGCGGTCGACGGCCTCGCCTCCGAGGCCGCGCGCCGCCGGATCGAGCTGGTGCTGGAGCCCGGCGCCCGCGACATCGAACTCTCCGCCGACCCGGAATGGCTGCGCCAAGTCATCGAGAGCCTGATCGACAACGCCTTCCGCCACGCCAGCGGGCTGACCCGCGTGACCGTCTCGGTGGACGAGCGGTTCGGGGCGCACGGCGAGCGCGCCCTCATCGCCATCGAGGACGACGGGCCGGGCTTTCCGGCGGACGCGGAGGGGCTGTTCGAGCGGTTCCGGCGCGACAACCATTCGGGAGAGCCGGGCTTCGGCATCGGTTTGGCCCTGGCGCGCTGGGTCGTTGAGCGGCATGATGGCACGATCAGCCTCGGCAAGGCCGGGCCAGGACTCAAGTCGAATGCAGGCGCACGGGTGGTCCTCGACCTGCCCGCGTTCGACCTGAGCGCCGGTCCGGCTGGACACGGGGCGTCACGGGAGAGGATCGACGCCGTATGACGCGCGTTCTGATCGTCGAGGACGACATCGACATCCGCGGCATGCTGGCCCGCGGCCTGGAGGCGGAGGGGTTCGACGTGGGCGTCGCCGGCCGCGTCGAGGACGCGCTGAGCGCCGCCCGCGACGCCGCCCCCGAGGCGGTGGTGCTCGACATCACGCTCCCCGACGGTTCGGGCCACGACGTCTGCCGCTCGTTGCGCGAGGGCGGCTATCCCGGCGCGATCCTGTTCCTGAGTGCCCGCGACGAGGTGCGCGACCGCGCCGAGGGGCTGGCGCTCGGGGCCGACGACTACATCGTCAAGCCGTTCGTGTTCGACGAATTGCTGGCCCGCTTGCAGGTCCACCTGCTGCGCCGCCGCGAGGCCGACACGCCGCGCACGGTGTTCACCGCGGGCCGGCTGACGCTGGACGTGAACATCCGCCAGGTCAGCTTCGGCGAGGCCTCGGCCCGGCTGACGCCGCGGGAGGCGGAGCTGCTCGCCCTGCTGATGCAGGAGGTGAACCGCCCGATCTCGCGCGGCGAGATCTTCGACCGCCTCTGGGCGAGCCAGGGCGGGCTCTCGCTCAACGTGGTCGATGTCTATGTCGGCTATCTGCGCTCGAAGCTCTCGGACTTCGTCCGCTTCGGCGGCCCGGTCATCACCACGGTGCGCGGCAAGGGCTTCATGCTCGACCTGAGGGGCCAGGACTTCAAGCACTAGGTTCTTGTGCCGCTCTCTTGCCGCGCTCTTGCCGCTCTCGCTCCGAGGGTGGGAACATGGTTCTGAGAGCCTGGGCGACGCCGTTCTGGATCGGCCGACATTCCTGCATGCTCATCGGCGATCCGAACGGCGCGCGATAGGCGAGATCCACCGCATGCCAGAAGGCGACGCGTTCGCCCGGCGTCAGTCGGCTCAGGACCGTCCGGATCTCGGCCATGGCCGCGGCGGCACGCAAACCCAGCTCATCGGACGTGTACGGAACCTGCGGAATCGTCATTGTGAAGTCCTACCGGACGCTTCGGGTCTCCTCGGCAGGTAAGAGGGCGGCTCCCGGCAGCCATTGAGGCGGCCCCTAGGGACACATACCGGGCTTCGGCCCGACCGACATCTCACCTAGGAAGCATCCGGCTATCCCGCCGATCGGCGGACACCATCTGACCGTGCCTTGCTGAGGCAGACCGGAACAGGATGGATCCATGACCAACACCGGACAAGCGCGGCCACCCACCGCCCATGACGGCCACGCTCAGCGCATCTCGAACCGGGGAGACCCCGACCGGGCCGCGGACGCGGCCCCCGGGCCCCGCGTGCCCGACGAGGATATCGAGAAGCGCCAGGACCAACTACTCGATGAGGCCGTGGAAGAGACCTTCCCGGCGAGCGACCCCATCGCGCCGAAGCGCATCACGAAATAGGCATCCCGTTCCCCCGTGTCGTGGTTTCGAAAGGACAAGTCCTTTCGCGGGGACCGGGGCGGAGCCCCGGACGGCGCCGCCGGCCCTCGCCCCCCGCGATCACCGGGGCTACATAGCCCGGAGTTCAGCCTTCTCCGGGAGACCCGACATGCCCTTCTCGCCGCTTCGGCCGGCCGGCCTTCTGTCCGTGCTGCTGCTCGCCGCGTCGCCTGCGGTCGCGCAGGAGAAGACCTTCCAGGACAAGGCGGTGCCGCTCTCCAAGGGCGACATCCAGTTCTCGCTGGCGCCCGTCGTGAAGCGGGCGGCGCCCTCCGTCGTCAACGTCTACGCCACCCATGTCGAGAAGCGCTCGGCGCGCTCGTCGGCCATGGACGAATTCATGCGCCGGTTCTTCGGCGAGGACCGGCCCGGCGGCAACGGGCGCGGCGGCCCCGGCGGGGCGCCCGGCGAGCGGGCGCAGCGCTCGCTGGGCTCGGGCGTGATCGTCGATGCGTCGGGCCTCGTCATCACCAACAATCACGTCATCGCCGAGATGAACGAGGTGAAGGTCTCGCTCGCCGACAAGCGCGAGTTCGAGGCGCAGATCGTGCTGCGCGACCCCCGCACCGATCTCGCGGTGCTCAAGATCAAGACGCCCGCCGACATCGCGCCGATGCCGATCGGCGATTCCGACCATCTCGAGGTCGGCGATTTCGTGCTGGCGATCGGCAACCCGTTCGGCGTTGGCCAGACGGTGACGCAGGGCATCGTCTCGGCGCTGGCGCGCACGCAGGTCGGCTCGTCGGACTACCAGTTCTTCATCCAGACCGACGCGGCGATCAATCCGGGCAATTCCGGCGGCGCGCTGGTCGATCTCCAGGGGCGCCTCGTCGGCGTCAACACCGCGATCTACTCGCAGTCCGGCGGCAGCCACGGCATCGGCTTCGCGATTCCGGCGAGCATGATCCGCGCGGTGGTGGAGGCCGCCAAGGGCGGCGGCAGCCTCGTGCGCCGGCCCTGGCTCGGCGCGCGGGTGCAGAGCGTGACCAACGACATCGCCGAGAGCGTCGGGCTCGACCGGCCGACCGGCGTGCTGGTGGCGAGCATGCAGGCCAAGAGCCCGGCGGAGGAGGCGGGGCTGAAGCGCGGCGACGTGATCCTGTCGATCGACGGGCAGAACGTCGACGACCCGGAGGCGTTCGGCTACCGCTTCGCGCTCAAGGGCATCACCGGCACGACGCAGTTCGGCATCCTGCGCGGCACGCGGCGCCAGACGATCCCCGTGAAGCTCACCGCGGCGCCGGAGACGCGCCCGCGCGACGTCCTCAAGGTTCGGACGCGCACGCCGTTCGCGGGCGCAACACTGGTGAACACCTCGCCCGCCGTCGGCGAGGAATTGCAGGCCGACCTGCCCGAGGAGGGCGTGGCGGTGAGCGCGGTCGAGGACGGGTCGCTCGCCAACCGCGCCGGCTTCAAGAAGGGCGACGTGATCGTGGCGGTCAACGGCATGCCGGTCACCTCGACCAAGGACCTCGACCGGCTGACTCAGCGCAGCTTCGGCCTGTGGGAGGTCTCGATCAACCGCGGCGGCGAGACGCTGACCTCCGTGTTCGGGGGCTGAGCCCGCGGCCCATGGAGATTCAGGGGACCGAGCACGTTCATGTCGGGCGGGACGGCTGGCTGTTCCTGACGGCGGGCAGCAACAACGTCGTCGGCCAGTTCAGCCGCTCGCGGCTGATGGCGCGGCGGGTGCGGGGCTGGAAGCGGCTGGTGATCGCCCGCGTGCGCGGCTGCAAGCAGTTCGGCGCCCCCTATCTCCACGTGATCGTGCCGGAGAAGCTGACGGTCTACGACCACCGGCTCGACGGGCTGAAGGTGCGGGTGCGGCTCTCGCCGGCCCTGCGGCTGCGCCGGGCCCTGTTCTGGCATCCAAAGGCGCGGCGTGCCTGCCTCGATCTCGTCGGCGCCTTCCGGGCCGAGCGCGACGCCCGCGACCTCTATCACCGCACCGACAGCCACTGGTCGTTCGAGGGCTGCGAGACCGCCTACCGCCTGATCTGCGCCGCCTGCGGCGCTACGCCGAAGGATCTGCGCACCGAGCCGCACGAATGGCTGGAGCGGGCGGGCGACCTCGGCGGCAAGCTCATTCCGCCCCGGACCGAGCCCTGGCCGATCCGGCAAATCCAGCGCGACGCCGTGCGGGTCCATGCCAGCCCGATCGTCAGTTTGCGCGAGCGCCTGGGCCGGGCCGACACGCTGCATGTCGGCTCGCACGTGATCTACCGCAACGAATCGCCGGGGACCGACCCGCGGAGAGTGGTGCTGTTCGGCGATTCCTACGCGCATTTCGCGCCGATCATGCTGACCGCGCTCATCGCCGAGACGTTTGCCGAGGTACACTTCATCTGGTCGTCGTCGCTCGACTGGCACTACCTCGAACGGGTGCGGCCCGATCTCGTGATCGGTCAGGTGGCCGAGCGCTTCATGTTCCAGCTCCCCGACGACCGGTTCGATCTCGAGGCCTACGCGGCGGAGCGGTTCGGGCCGGAATTGCGGGCCGCCGAGGCGGTCCAGGCCTGAGCGCCGACTCAACCCCCTCACATCCCACCCCTTCCCCTCATCCTGAGGTGCGCAGCGAAGCGGGGCCTCGAAGGAGGGCTCCAGTTCGCTCAGTGATCCCTGGAGCCCTCCTTCGAGGCCGCTGACGCGGCACCTCAGGATGAGGGGGATGGGTGGGAGGCGCCGGGCAAGCCGGTCCCGATACGGCGGTCCCCCGGCAAAAATTTCGTTCAGCCTGTTTCGGGAATGTTGCGTCGGCCGCGTCGGGCTCCGCGCGCCATGTGCGCTGGCGCAATGCCTCGGCAATCTGTCCAGCCTAGGTTCAGCCTCACACGAGAGCCGGCAAGGCTCCGAACCCAAGGGGCGGACATCATGCGGGACCTGTTCAAGATCGCGGCGGCCGGTGCGGTGCTCAGCGCCTACGCCGCCCTGGTGCCCTCGGTGGTCGAGGCGGTGCCCGCGCAGGGCGAGAAGGCCTTCACCCATCGCCTGCCGCAGGCCGGCGGCGCCGGTCCGGTCAGCGTCCGCCTGGAGACCACGGAGATCGGGGCCCGTCCGATGGACGCCCGCCGGCCGCTCGTCGTCGGCATCTCGGCGGGCGGAGCCTCCCGGTGACCACCGCGGACGCGCCCCTCCTCGCCGCGGTGTTCGTCGTCGGCCTGGGTGCGGCCGTGATCCTCAACGCCCTGCTGCTCGCCTGAACCCGTTTTCTGAGCGAGACGGACGCTTCAACCCGTGGCGGCCAGCGCGTGCACGTTGCCGCGCAGGCCCGCGCAGAGGTCGTCGACCTCCGCCAGATCGAGGGCATCGCCGCTGGTGGCCGCGATGGTGTCGATCAGGTCGTCCTTCCGGGGGTCGAACGGGTGACCCTGCATCCGGTAGAACTGGTAGTAGCGCAACGCCGCCAGAAGCGTGTCGCGCTCGCGAGCGGTCACGGTGAGGTTCTGCGTGGTCATGGGAGTCCCCTTGGCTTGCAACGAACGCCTGGCCGAGGCCGCACGCGACTCGGCCAAGCTCGACCGTTGTAGCCCCCGGAGAGCGGGTCCGTAAATGAATGGATGTTAAGGAAGGGGTGGACCGCGAGCGCTCGCGGCCGGGACGGCGCCTTGAGCTGGACGGCGCACCCACCGTTTCGATCCTGAACGCCGTCATTCCGGGGCGTGAAGCGAACCCGGACCCGAAGGGGCGCGCTGGAGGCGTGCAATCCACCCGTGATGCGCGGCTAGACGAGGCGTCGCGGCCAGTCGTGGATTCCGGGTTCCGCTGCGCGGCCCCGGAATGACGGCGGTGTGGGGTGGAGACGAGGGGGCATGCTCCGAATGCGGATATCCGCCTGAGGATCAGGCCGGCTCCCGCTCCGCCCCGACCCGTCCCGCCAAATCCCCGCCGGCCAAGCCGTAATAATCCTCCAAAATCCGCGGATAGACGGTCGGGCGAAAAACCGACTGCTCGGCCCTCAGCGCGTCGAGCGGGAGCGCCAGCAGCGCCGCGTTGAGCCGCTGCGGGTCGCCCGCGAGCGCCGGGTCGAGGCGGAAGCCCTGGCCCAGCTCCGCCAGCCGCTGCCCCTGCGCGCCGAGGTCGAACACCGCCGGGGGGATGCCCGCGGCGAGCGCCAGCGAGAGCGTGTAGCAGTAGGTCTCGGGCAGGATCGTCGGCAGCAGGATCAGGTCGGGATCGAGCCGGGCGAGTTCGGTGAAGGCCGCCGCGTCGCCGTCGTAGCGGCCGGTCTCGCGCACGCCCGCCGCCCGCATCGCGCCGGGGGCGTAGCTGTGGCCGATCAGGGTGTAGCCGATGGGCAGTGCGCGCAGCTGCGCGTCCAGCGCAAGGTCGTGGACCACGTCGAAGCCCTTGTGGATGCCGATGGAGCCGACCACCGCCACCCGCAGCGGCCCGTCCCGGCGCGTCGCGGGGCGCGGCGGGGCCGCGGGCAGCCGGTCCTCGTGCGGGCGCAGGGTGATCCCCGGGAGGTCGAGCGCCCCCGCGATGCGCTCGGCGAGATCGCGCGAGGGGGCGAAGACGCGCCGCGCGCCTCCCAGGAAACCGGCCCAGGCGCGCCTGCGCGCCTCCGGATCGGGCGGGGGCGTCTCGGGCTCGTCGTCGAGGCGGATGCAGGCGCGGCAGACCGCGGGCGCGGGCAGGCCGCAATAGACGCCCTCGGGCCGCAGCAGGTGGTTGCGGTGGCAGACCGCCGAATAGTCGTGCAGCGTCGCGTCGTAACCGGTGGGCAGGCCCGCGATCAGCTCCATCAGCCTCAGCGTCGAGGGCCAGTCGAGCCCGGCGAGCGAGTGGACGTGGACGAGGACCGGATCGAGCCACGCAATCAGCTCGGCGACGAAGTCGCGCTCGGTGGCGAGCGAGATCGGGTCCAGCACCGAGGCCGGGAAATCGACGGCGCTCGCCTTCGGCAGATCGGCCCGCAGGCCGGTGAGGTCGTCGGTGCGCAGGTAGACCGGTTCGAGCCCGGCCTCGGTGAGCCGCGCGCTCATCGCCTCGATATGGGTCTCGATGCCGCCGCCGAAATCGTGGGTGACGATCAGCGCCACGGGCCGTCCCGAGGCGATGACGCGGCGGGCGAAGCGGTAATGGTCGAGGCGGCGGCGGGCGAAGCGGGCCGGATCGACCCGGATATGGGTCTCGACCCGGCGCTGGTAGTCGGCGTGCTTGGTCAGCAGGGTGCGCAGGATCTCGGCGCCCTTGGTCGCGAGCAGGCCGCCGAACGAGACCGAGCCGGAGTGGAACACGAACACGTCGTGGGCGAGCACGTTGGCAAAGCCCGCCTTGAGCGCCCGCAGGCAGAAGTCGTTCTCCTCGCCGTAGCCGCGCCCGAAGGTCTCCGCGTCGAGGGGGCCGACCGCGTCGATCACGGCCCGGCGCATGTAGAAGCAGAAGCCGACGCCCGTCGGCACCGTGGAGCGCGTGCCGGCGTTGCAGGCCGCCGCGTAGGCGTCGATCTCGGCCGGGCCGACCTCGAGCTGCGTCTGGTTGTCGATGCAGAAGACCGGGTAGCTGCAGATCGTGGCGTTGTTGGAGAACGGCGTCACCGTGGCGATCGAGGGATCGTCGGCGGCGTGCCGGAGCAGGCGGTCGAGCCAGTCGCCGAACACGACGATGTCGGCGTTCAGGAGCACCACGTCGCGATCGGTGGCCAGCTCCAGGCCGCGGTTGCAGGTGCGGACGAAGCCGAGGTTCTCCGCGTTCCGTTCGAGCACGAACAGGCCGCGGCCGGCCAGCTCCGCCAGCGCCGCCGACAGCGCCGGCTCGGGGCTGCAATCGTCGATCACGAGGAGGGCGAAGGGCGTCGCCTGGGGCGCGCTCAGCACCGAGTGGATGGCGCGCAGGGTGTCGTCGAGCCCCTTGTAGACCGGCATGATCAGGACGACCCGCGCGCTGCCAAGGTCGGCGGCGGGCCGCGCCCGCTCCCACTCCGCCGCGCTCGGCGCGACCTGCGCCGGCCAGGGCCCGCGGCCGTAGGCGTTCGGCTTGAAGCCGCGGTCGCGCCCGACCGCGAGGTAGTGGAAGAACGGGTTCACGCCCCGCCCGATCTCGTGGCGGTACTGCGCGCGGTAGAAGCGGACGGAGAAGTGCGGGTTCGGGTCGCGGTCCTCGCGCACGCCGAAATCGAGGAAGTGGCGCACCGGATCGACGCCGGAATGGCGGATGTCGGCGTTGCGCTCGCGGTAATACGCCGTGTCGAACTCCGCCGCGACGGCCCGGTAGATCTGCGCGTCGGTGGCGTCGGCCGGATCGGCCGGGAGCCGGGCCGCCGCCCCGGTCGCCCGCGGCTCGGGCGGGATCGCCTGGGACGAATTCAGCCGCCGGGTCGAGACGAAGTGGTAGAGCGGGCTGACGTCGAGGCGGCGCACATGGGCGTGGGCCTGAAGGTAGGCGGTGCCGTCGAAGCCGTCGTTGGGGGCAAGCCCCCGCCGCCACCCCTTGGTGAGGTAGTGGATGAGCGGGTCTTCCCCGCTCTCCTCCAGCCCGGCGGTGCGGGCGTAGAAGCCGGCATCGAAATGGGGCGCGATCACCTCCGCCTGGACCGCGACGAAATCCGGCCCCGGCCGGGTCGGAACCCGCAGCCGCTCCGTGGCCGAGAGCCGGGCGTAGTGGAGCAGCGGGTTCTCCGGCACGCCTTCGCCCAAGTGCCGGTCGGCGTAGTAGAGCGTGCCGAACACGGCGGACGGGTTGCGGCCCTCGCGCCAGCCGTGGTCGAGGTAGTGCAGGAGCGGGTCCATCCCGCCGGACGCCACGTCGGGATATTCGCTGCGGTAGAACTCGGCATCGAAGAAGGGTCGCGCCAGCGCGGCGTCGCGGCGTTTGGGCCGAAGCAGCCTCGGCAGCTTGATCACGATCCGTCCTTCGATACGGCGATGGGCCCTACGCCCCCTACACCCGCGATGGCGGAGCCTGGGAGCGAAAAGATGGCGCGCGCCCGTCCTCCCCCCGAGGATTGATCGGCGCCCCCTTCCCCCGCCCCCGGGTTCGGCCTTAATTGCAGCCTGCCGCCGATGGGTGCGGTCATCGATGCGGCATCGCCCCGGGAGGGCACGATTTCCGACGGTCTCTGGTCTTCGGCGCTCGGTCTTCTGGCCGTCGTCGCCCTCGTCCTCGCCAACGGCTTCTTCGTCGCGGCGGAATTCTCCCTCGTGGCGGTGCGGCGCAGCCGGATCGCCGAACTGGTCAACGAGGGCCGGCTGAACGCCAAGGCGCTGCAACGCGCCACCGACCGGCTCGACGCGCATCTCGCCGCGACGCAGCTCGGCATCACCCTGTCCTCGCTCGCGCTCGGCTGGGTCGGCGAGCCGGCGCTCGCCCACCTGATCGAGCCCGCCTTCGCGTGGCTGCCGCCGATGGCCGCGGGCGTCACCACGCACACGCTCGCCGTGGTGCTGGCGTTCGCCGTCATCACCACGCTGCACATCGTGCTCGGCGAGCTGGCGCCGAAAAGCCTCGCGCTCCAGCGCAGCGAGCGCACCGCCCTCGTCATCGTGCGCCCGCTCTCCCTGTTCCTGCTGGTGTTCGGGCCCGCGATCCACTTCCTCAACGGGCTGGGCAACGGCGTGCTGCGGCTGCTGGGCCTGCGCCCCGGAGAGGGCGAGGGTCATCTGCCTTCGCCTGCCGAACTGAGCCTGCTCGTCACCGCGAGCCACGAGGCCGGCCTGCTGCACGAGGCGCAGGAGGACGCGGTGGCCCGCATCCTCGCCATCGGCGAGCGGCGCATCCGCGAGATCATGACGCCGCGAAACGAGGTCGATTGGGTCGATCTCGACGACAGCCAGGAGGAGATGATCGAGGCCGTGCGCGCCTGCCGCCACGAGCAGATCGTGGTGAGCCGCGGCCAGATCGACGACGTCGTCGGCGTGCTGAGGAAGCAGGACCTGCTGGATCAGTTCCTCGACGGCAAGCCCCTCGACGTAAAGGGCGCGACCCGCGAGCCCATCGTGGTCCACGAGGGGCTGGCGATCCTGAAGGTCTTGGAGATGTTCCAGACCAAGCCGGTGCGCATGGCGATCGTGGTGGACGAGTACGGCAGCCTGGAGGGCATCGTCACCCAGACCGACCTCCTGGAGGCCATGGCCGGCGAGATCCCCGAGCCCGGCGACGAGAAGATGGTGGTCGAGCGCGAGGACGGCTCGCTCCTCATCGACGGCATGATGCCCGCGGGCGACGCCTTCGACCGCCTCGGCTTCACCGAAAAGCCGCGCTCGGACGACTTCTCCACCTTCGCCGGCTTCTTCATCGTCCATCTCGGCCGCATCCCGACCGAGGGCGACTTCATCGAGGCGCAAGGCTGGCGCATCGAGGTGGTCGACATGGACGGACGCCGCATCGACAAGGTGCTGGCGCAGCGGATGGCGGAGGGTTAGCCACCCTCGCCGGCCGGATAGGCCGTCACGAACACGGCCTCCTCTCGACCGGGCGGCACGATCCAGACGCTGACGATGCAGGGGTCGCGCCCGTCCGGCGTCCTGATCCGGCATCGGAACGCGGTGCGGACACCCCAGCGGTCCCGGCGCACCTCGTCGATCGGATTGCGCTCGGGATGCTCCATCAGGGCCGCCTCGACGACGGGCCACGCCTCGGCCGAGAAGCCGAACGCTCGGAAGAAGGCGGCCTTCGACGCGCCGGCCGGATGGGTCGGATCGAGCAGGTAAGCGGTGATCTTGGCGAGCGGAATCCGGCGCGCCGGGGCCGGCTGCGTCACGCCGTCTGCGAGAGGTTCGGCGCCGTCACCGTCGCGACGGCGTGGAACGGGGTGATGAACTCCACCTCGTAGGCCTCGCCGGCCGCGTGCACGAACACCACCGCCCCCGTCGCCCCCGCGGGCAGGGTGCGGCCGTCGTCAAGCGTCAGGTCGCCGGACAACCGGACCATGCTCAACTCGGCCAGCGGCAGCCGGCTCGGCTGCGCGACGTTTCGCGCCAGCCGATGCTGCGGATGGACAAGTCCGGCGGTAGAAGACTTGCGGGTCACTCTCATCTCCTGCAGCCTGCAGATGGGCATGGCCAGGGGCCGAATGCAAATTGCCGTCGCCGGGGCACGATGGACATCGAGAACATCTTCGTGCTGACGGGCGCCGGCATCTCCGCCGAGAGCGGGCTCGGCACGTTCCGCGACCGCGGCGGGGTGTGGAGCCGGTTCGATCCGATGAAGCTCGCCACACCCGAGGCGTTCGCGGCCGACCCGGTGCTGGTGCACGACTTCTACAACATGCGCCGCCGCGACGCGGTGAAGGCCGAGCCCAACCCGGCCCACGCGGCTCTGGCGCGGCTGGAGGCGGCGCTGACGGCCCGCGGCGGACGGCTTTTCCTGTGCACGCAGAACGTCGACGACCTGCACGAGCGGGCGGGCTCGCGCGAGGTCGTCCACATCCACGGCGAACTGGTGCGGGCCCGCTGCACCCATTGCGGCGCGAGCCGGGAATGGCGCGAGGACCTCACGGTCGCGACGCCCTGCCCCAATTGCCAAAAAACCGGCGGGATGCGGCCGGACGTGGTGTGGTTCGGCGAGATGCCCAAACACCTCGACGCGATCGAGGACGCGCTGCTGAAGTCCGACCTGTTCGTGGCGATCGGCACCTCGGGGGCGGTCTATCCGGCCGCGGGCTACGCCGCCCAGGCGCGGGAATTCGGCATCCCGACGCTCGCGCTCAATCTGGAAGCCGCCGACAATGCCGGGATGTTCGCCAAGACCCGCCTCGGGCCGGCGAGCGAGACCGTGTCGGCTTTCGTCGCCGACATCCTGGCCGGCGGCGACGGCGCGGGGTGAATCGTAAGCGTCGCGGGGATGGGCCTACGCGCCCGATCCACTAGTTCCCTCGAAACGTCGCCGCACGGGAGGCACGAGGCCGGCGGACGGGGCATGGCTCCAACCGTCGCCGTGGCCTGCCTCTTGCTCCGGTACGGCGGAAGACGATGGGAGGGGTGGCGCGGATGGCGCACACGGCGTTCGACGAGATGAACGGGGGCGGGGCCGGTGGGGCCGATCCGGCCGCCGTGCGGCAGGCCTACGACATCCTCAAGGCGTGGCTCGACAAGACCTCCCCGGAGCATTTCAACACCCGCCGCAGCCAGGCCGAGATGCTGTTCCGGCGCATCGGCATCACGTTCGCGGTCTACGGCGCCAACGAATCGACCGAGCGGCTGATCCCGTTCGACATCATCCCCCGGGTGCTGACCAAGCCCGAATGGGACTTTCTGGAACGCGGGCTGAAGCAGCGCGTCACCGCGCTCAACGCCTTCATCAACGACATCTACGGCGCCGAGGAATGCATCAAGGCCGGGATCATCCCGCCCGACCTCGTCTACCGCAACCCACATTACCGCATGGAGATGCGCGCCTTCGACGTGCCGCACGACCTCTACGTCCACATCGCCGGCATCGACATCGTGAGGACCGGCGAGAACGACTTCTTCGTGCTCGAAGACAATGCGCGCACGCCCTCGGGGGTCTCCTACATGCTGGAGAACCGCGAGGTGATGATGCGGCTCTTCCCCGAGCTGTTCTCGCGCCACCGCGTCGCGCCGGTCGAGAACTATCCCGATGCCCTGCTCGCGACGCTGCGCAGCCTCGCGCCCCAATCCGCCACGCGCGACCCCACCGTCGTGCTGCTGACGCCGGGGCGCTACAACTCGGCCTTCTACGAGCACTCGTTCCTGGCGGACAAACTCGGCGTCGAACTGGTGGAGGCGGGCGACCTCTTCACCAAGGACGATGTCGTCTACATGCGCACCACCGAGGGGCCGCGCCGGGTCGACGTGATCTACCGCCGCCTCGACGACGACTTCCTGGACCCGCTGGTGTTCCGCCCGGACTCGGTGCTGGGCGTGCCGGGCCTCATGAACGCCTACGAGCGCGGAAACGTGACGCTCTCGAACGCAGTCGGAACCGGCATCTCCGACGACAAGGCGGTCTACAGCTACATGCCGGAGATCGTGAAATTCTTCACCGGCGAGGAGCCGATCCTGCACAACGTGCCGACCTATCGCTGCCGCGAGCGGGAGGCGTTCTCCTACGTGATGGACAACCTGAAGGACCTCGTGGTGAAGGAGGTCAACGGCTCGGGCGGCTACGGCATGCTGGTGGGCCCGCACGCGACCCGGCGCGAGATCGACGAGTTCGCCAAGAAGCTGCGGCATGCGCCGGACAACTTCATCGCCCAGCCGACGCTGTCGCTCTCCACCTGCCCGACCTTCGTGGCCTCCGGCGTCGCCCCGCGCCACGTCGATCTCCGCCCGTTCGTGCTGGCGGGCGCCGACGAGATCCGCATCGTGCCGGGCGGGCTGACCCGCGTCGCCCTGAAGGAGGGTTCGCTCGTGGTCAATTCGAGCCAGGGCGGCGGCACCAAGGACACCTGGGTGCTGGATGCATGAGCATCCCGACCACCCGTTGAGCAATCATTCGGCGGGACGTCGCAGGCGTTTGCCCTGAAACCGGGCAAATGCCGCACTGATCGCCGAAATGTCCAAGAGCTGGCCTGCGAGCTGAACCCATGCTGTCCCGGACCGCCGACAACCTCTACTGGCTCTCGCGCTACGCCGAGCGCGCCGACTTCCTCGCCCGCATCCTCGACGCGGCCCATCGCCTCGCAGCCCTGCCGTCGAGCTACGGCGGGCGCGAATCGAACGAGTGGGCCTCGGCCCTCCTGTCGGCAGGCGATCCGGAGCTGTTCCGCACGCTCTACGACACGGTCAACGAGCACACGGTCTGCAACTTCCTGGCGTTTTCCCCCAACAACCCGTCCTCGATCCGCTCCTGCATCGCCACCGCGCGGGAGAACGCGCGCTCGATCCGCACGGCGCTCACCACCGAGATGTGGGACACGATCAACGGCGCGTGGCTGGAGCTGCGCTCGTATGAAGGCCGCGACCTGACGCGGGAGGAATTCACGCAGTTCCTCGATTGGGTGAAGCGCGTCTCGCTCACCTTCGACGGCTCGGCCTACCGGACGATGCTGCGCAACGACGCCTACTGGTTCACCCGCGCCGGCACGGCGATCGAGCGGGCCGACAACACGGCGCGCATCCTCGACGTGAAGTACCAGATCCTGCTGCCGGCCTCCGAGCGGGTCGGCGGCTCGCTCGACTACTTCCAGTGGACCACAATCCTGCGCGAGGTCTCGGCCTTCAACGCCTATCACTGGGTCTACCGCGAGAGCATCAAGCCGCTGTTGGTGGCCGACCTGCTGATCCTCAACCCCGAGATGCCGCGCTCGCTGGCGAGCTGCTACCGCATGCTGGTCGAACATCTCGACCTCATCGCCGACGCCTATGGCCGCCGCGGCGAGAGCCAGCGCTTGGCGAGCAAGATGCGGGCGAAGCTCGGCAGCGCCGACATCGAGCGCATCTTCGCCTCGGGGCTGCACGAGTTCATCCAGGGCTTCATCGCCGAGAACAACGCGCTGGGGGCGGCGATCAGCGAGCAGTATCTGGTTTGACGGAGGTCGATCGCGACGACGACCCACGCATCCCCTCTCCCCGCACGCGGGGAGAGGGCTTCATGCCCCCTTGTCGGGGCATGAAGCGAGGCGGCAGCCGAAGGTGAGGGGGCTCATCCGTAGGAGCCTCTTCCGGACAAGCCCCCTCACCCCCGCTACCGCTCGTCGCGCCGACGACAGGGTCGTCGCGACCCTCTCCCCGCGTGCGGGGAGAGGGGGCACAACTTGCTCCGCCGCGCTTTCATCGGCACCGCACCTATAATGCCCCCGCCCAATCCCCCGTCCACGCCGTAAATCGCAACAGAACGTCGCTCCGCGACAACTCCCATCGCGGCAACCGATCACACTGCGCGAGGGCCGCAGCCCAGCCGCGCGCGGGCTTGCCCGTCTCATGAAGGAAAATGCCGGGCCCCGACCGCGGGAGGTGGATGCCCGTCGTCGCCACGGAGAGTCCTGAGGGATGCTGTCGCAGCACGTCGAGTCCGAGAAGGAGTGGAAGCCCTCCGACTGCACCGTCACCGAGCCGGCGACGGTCAACCGGGCGATCTCGGCGGCCTCCGTCGGCAACGTCGCCGAGTGGTACGATTTCGGCGTCTATGCCTTCTTCGAACCCGTCATCCAAAAAGTGTTCTTCTCCGACCTCTCCCACCCGATGGGCGAGATCGCGACCTTCGGCCTGTTCGCGGTGGCGTTCCTGATCCGGCCGCTCGGCGGGGCGTTCTTCGGGCCGCTGGCCGACCGGATCGGCCGCAACCGGGTGCTCGCCGCCACCATGATCCTGATGGCGGTCGGCACCTTCGCCATCGGCTGCATCCCGAGCCAGGAGAGCATCGGTATCCTCGCCCCGCTCCTGCTGCTCGCCGCCCGCCTCGTCCAGGGTTTCTCGACCGGCGGCGAGTACGGCAGCGCCATGACCTTCATCGCCGAGTACGCCCCGGACCGGAAGCGCGGCTTCCTCGGCAGCTGGCTCGAATTCGGCACCTTCACCGGCTACCTGCTCGGCGCCATCGTGGTGACGACCGCCCACATCGCCCTGACCGAGGAGCAGTTGCTCGACTGGGGCTGGCGCCTGCCGTTCTTCCTCGCCCTGCCGCTCGGCCTGATCGGGCTTTACCTGCGCGCGCAACTCGCCGAGACGCCAGCCTTCGCCGCCCTCGAAGCCGAGGCGGAAGCGCGCGAGAAGACCGCACGCGCCACCCAGACCTATCGCGACGTGTTCGCGCTCTGGCCCTACGCGCTCGTCTGCATGGGGCTGGTGCTGGCCTGGAACGTGCCGAACTACATGCTGACCGCCTACATGCCGACCTACGTCACCCAGACCCTGCCGACGATGCAGGGCTCGGGCGGCATCTCGGCCACCGCCTCGCAGATCCTGCAGATCGTCGTGATGGTGATCGCGCTGCTCGCGATCCCGCTGGTCGGGCGCCTGTCGGACCGGTTCGGCCGCAAGCCGTTCGCGCTCGTCGGCGCGGTCGGCCTCGTGGTGCTGGCGCTGCCGATGATCCTGCTGATCCGCAGCCAGAGCGAGGCGGCGGTGTTCACCGGCCTCCTCATGATGGGCCTGCTGCTGATCTGCTTTTCCGCCACCATGCCCTCGACCCTGCCGGCCCTGTTTCCGACCAACATCCGGGCGACCGGGCTGTCGATCGCCTTCAACGTCTCGGTCTCGCTGTTTGCCGGCACGACCTCGCTGGTGGTGGGTTCGCTCGTCGCCTTCACCGGCGACCTCAACTGGCCGGCCTATTACCTGATGATCGCGGGCGCGATCGGCGTCGCCTCGATGCTCGCCATCCGCGAGCCGAACGGGTCCAGCATGTGGGGCTCGCCCCCGGCGGCCGCGAGCGAGGCGGAGGCGCGCGACCTCGTGGCGCGCTACAACGCCGCCGCGACCGGCAGCCCCGCGCCGCCGCTCGGCCCCCTACCGCCGCAGGTGGTGTGAGTCGGCTCACCGCCTCGCGATGACGGCGCGAGTCTGCCAACGCTTTGGGCACACGACACGATTCCCAAATCGCGCATCCCGCCCTAGCTTGCCCGCGAGGCGCCGAGGCAGGACCATCACGGCATGCGCATCCGCATCGTCCACGACACCGTCTACACCTACGAGCAGCCGGCCCGCGGCCTGATCCAGCTCATGCGGCTGACGCCGCGCGACCATGACGGGCAGCACGTGCGCGAGTGGCGCATCGAGCCCTCCGTCAACGGGCGGCTGACCGCGCGGGAGGACGGGTTCGGCAACCTCGTCCACTGGTTCTCGGCGGACGAGCCGACCGACGCGCTCACCGTGCGGGTGACCGGCGAGGTCGAAACCTTCGAGACCGACGGCATCGTCCGCGGCGCGGTCGAGCGCCTGCCCGACCTGTTCTATCTCCGCGACACGCCGCTGACCGAGGCGAGCCCGGAGATCCAGGCCTTCGCCCGGCGCGTGGCAGGCGAGGGCGAGAGCAGCCCGCTCGCCATCCTGCACCGCCTGCTCGCCGCCGTCCCCGAGACGGTGGCCTTCGTCCCCGGCCCGGCCAGCGCCAGCACCACCGCCGCCCAGGCCTTCGCGGCCGGCAGCGGCGTCTGCCAGGACATCGCCCACGTCTTCGTCACCGCCGCGCGCCATCTCGAGATCCCGGCCCGCTACGTCTCCGGCTACGTCCGCCGCGACGACGGCGAGGAGGACGCGGCGCATGCCTGGGCCGAGGCCTTGGTGCCCGATCTCGGCTGGGTCGGGTTCGATCCGGCCTACGGCCTCTCGACCACCGAGGCGCATATCCGCGTCGCCACCGGCCTCGACTATCTCGGCGCCGCCCCGATCCGCGGCAGCCGCACCGGCGGCGGCACCGAGACCCTCACCGTGACCCTGCGGGTCGGCGAAGGCGGGGCGCAGGCGCAGAACAGCCGCGCCCCGAGCCAGAGTCAAAGCCAGTCTCAGGGCGGCTGAGCAGGCGCGCGAGGCGGCCGAGAATTCTCAATCGAGAATGGAATTCACTGTTTCGAAACCATCGCGTCCGGGCTAGCCTCCAATCTTAGGTTTGGGGGATGATTCGGATGTTTCAGTCTTGGAATAATGCGCCGCCCGTGTTCGAAGTCGCGGCGACGCAGCTGCAAGCCGCGTCCCAACTCTGCCAAGTCTGGGCCATCACGACCGACTATCAGCTGATCACATCCCAAAGGGATGGGTCGGAGATGCCTTGGGGGCCGTGGTCGACACCGGACGGCGCGCCCGCGCAGGTCTCCCGCGTGGCGGCGTGCCAGCAGGGTAACGGCCTCGCGCAGGTCTTCCTGCTCGACGTCGACGGGCAGCTCTGGTCCTCGTGGCAGTACGCGGATGGCACGTGGTGCGCCTTCTCCGGGCCGAACTTCGGTGGTGCCCCGAAGATGCAGCGCATCTGCGCGAGCGCGCAGGGCGGCGGTCGCGGCGCTCAGCTCTTCGGCATCACCGACGCAAACGGCATCGTCACGTGCTATCAGGCGACACCCGGCACCGACAGCTGGAGCGATTGGGTCGACTTCGGCGGGCCCAACCCCTGCTTCGAGATCACGGCGAGCCTTCAGAACGATCCGCGGGTCCAGCTCTTCGCTCTCGATGAGTACCAGAGCATCTGGACGAATTTCCAGACCGCACCCGGCAACGGCTGGTACGGCTTCGAGGGGCCCAAGTTCAATGGACAGCCCGGCGCTTTTCCAGCGATCGCCACCGTTTCCCAAGGCGGCTCGCGTGGCGCGCAGGTCTGGGGCGTCGACGGGAGCGGTGCGCTCTGGACCTGCTTCGAGCAGGTCTCGGGCAATGAGTGGACCGGCTGGGGACAGTTCCCCCCGTTCGACACCAGCACGTCCTTCGCGCGGATTGCCGCCGCGCAGATGGCCGACGGCAACGTGATGTTCTGGGGCATCGACGAGAACGGGAGCCTGTGGGTCATCCAGCAGACCAGCCCCGGCGGCGGCTGGGGACCCTGGGTCAACAGCTGAGCGGCCGACACGCTCTCGGTCGACCGCTTCGGTCGTGTCCCGCACGCCGCGGTTGCGAGGCGGCGGGCGGGGGTTCTCTCGGATCGCCACGACGGCGCCCGTCGGGTCATCGCGACGGGCGATGGCCCGGCTGCCCGAAAGATCGACTTGCGGCGTGAGGCTTCGCCGTGTCATCCGGCAGCCTCAAGCGTCCCTGCAAGGCCCCGTGCCGTCATGACCTACTGCGTCGGAGTGCTCGTCGAGGACGGGCTCGTGATGATCGCCGACACCCGCACCAATGCGGGGCTCGACAACATCTCGACCTACCGCAAGCTCCATATGTTCAACGTCGCCGACGAGCGGGTGATGATGCTGGCGTCCGCCGGCAACCTGTCGATGACGCAGTCGGTCCTGTCCATGCTGCACGAGGGCGTGGACGACGAGGAGACGGACGGGCCGCCGCCACGCCTGCGCGACGCGCCGACGATGTTCAAGGCGGCCCAGCTCGTCGGCCGGGCGATCCGGCGCGTGCGCGCGATCGAGAAGGCCGGCGCCGAGGCGGCGAACCTCCGCATGGAGGTCTCATTCCTGTTCGGCGGCCAGATCGGCACCGAGCCGATGCGGCTGTTCATGATCTACTCGGCGGGCAACTTCATCGAGTGCAGCCGCGACGCGCCGTTCCTCCAGATCGGCGAGCACAAGTACGGCAAGCCGATCCTCGACCGCGCCGTCACCTTCGAGACCGACCTCTACGACGCGCTTAAAGTGGGCCTCGTCTCGATGGATTCGACCATGCGCTCCAACCTCGGCGTGGGCCTGCCCATCGACATCGCGGTCCTGCGCCGCAACGCGCTCGCCCTCGAGGTGAACTACCGGATCGAGGCCGGCGAGAGCTACTTCCACGATCTGCGCGAGCGCTGGTCCGCGGCCCTGCGCGCCGCGCACCGGGCGATTCCCCGCCCGCCCTACGGGCCGCCGCGCTGAGTGCGGGAGGCATCCGGATGAGCACGAAGACGCAGAAGCAGCGGATGCTGGCGGGCGAACTCTACGTCGCCGACGATCCGGAATTGCACGCCGACATCCGGCGCATCTCGGCCTGGATGGACCGCTACAATGCGAGCCAGACCCTGAGTCAGCCGGAGCGGCAGGCGCTTCTCGAAGAGGCGTTCGCGAGCGTCGGCGCGGGCTGCAACATCCGCCCGCCCTTCACCTGCGATTACGGCTACAACATCCGCCTCGGGCGGGGCGTGTTCCTGAACTTCAACTGCTGCATCCTCGACGTGGTCGCGGTCACGATCGGCGACAGGACGCAGATCGGCCCCGGCGTGCAGATCCTCACCGCCGACCACCCGCGCGATCCGGCCGAGCGGCGTCAGATGCTGGAATTCGGGCGGCCGATCAGCATCGGGGCGAACGTCTGGATCGGCGGCGGCGCCCTGATCCTGCCCGGCGTCACCATCGGCGACGACGCCATCATCGGCGCCGGCAGCGTCGTCACCCGCGACGTGCCCGCGGGCGCGGTCGCCGTGGGCAACCCGGCAAGGCTACGCTGAGTCCCGGGTTTCGAAAGGGATCATCCCTTTCGTGGGTCCAGGGCAAAGCCCTGGTCTTGGAGGGAAACCGGGGCTCTGCCCCGGTGCCCCGCCAAAGGACTTAGTCCTTTGGAATCCCATGACTCAGATCAGTTTCAGACCCTTGAGGCTCGCGTGGCCGTCGCGGCCGAGGATGACGTGGTCGTGGACCACGATGCCCAGCGGATCGAGCACGGTGACGATCTCGCGGGTCATGCGGATGTCGGGGCCGGACGGCGTCGGATCGCCGGAGGGGTGGTTGTGGGCCAGGATGATCGCGGTGGAGGAGAGTTCGAGTGCGCGCCGCGCCACCTCGCGGGGATAGACCGGCGTGTGATCGACGGTGCCGCGGCCCTGCACCTCGTCGGCGATGAGGTGGTTGCGTCGGTCGAGGAACAGCACCCGGAATTCCTCACGCGGCGAAAAGGCCATCGTCGCGCGCAGGTATTCGATCAGCGCGGCCCACGAGGCCAGCAGGGGCCGCGCCGCGATGGCGCCCTTGGCGAGGCGCCGGCCCGCGGCCTCCATCAGCTTCAGGTCGCCGATCACCCCCGCGCTGACGCCCTCGACCTCGGCGAGCCGCGCCGGCTCGGCGGCGAGCACCTCGGCGAACGAGCCGAAGCGGCGGATCAGCGCCTTGGCGAGCGGCTTCACGTCCCGCCGGGGGATCGCCCGGAACAGGGCGAGTTCGAGCAGTTCGTAATCCGGCAGCGCGTCCGCGCCGGCCTCCGCGAAGCGGGCGCGCAGGCGCTCGCGGTGGCCGTGGTAATGCGGCGCCTCCGCGGCGGCCGCCTCGGCGAGCCCCGGCAGGTCGGCGGCGGGATCGGGCGGCCGGCGGGCCATCGCGGTCGGCGCGTCGTCGAGGGCCGTCCTCAGTACTGGGGCTTGGGCTGGTCGAGCCCCTTGGGCGAGAGCGTGAAGATCTCGAAGCCGGTCTCGGTCACCGCCACCGTGTGCTCGAACTGCGCCGAGAGCGAGCGGTCGCGGGTCACCGCGGTCCAGCCGTCGGCCAGCACCTTCACGGCGGGGCGCCCGAGATTGATCATCGGCTCGACGGTGAAGAATTGCCCGGCCTTCAGCGGGACGTCGTAGCTCGCCTCGACGTAGTGCAGGATGGTCGGCGCGTCGTGGTAGACCCGGCCCAAACCGTGGCCGCAGAAGTCGCGCACCACCGAGCAGCGCTCTCCTTCCGCGAAGGTCTGGATCGCCCGGCCGATGTCGTTGGTCGAGCCGCCGGGCCTGACCGCCTGGATGCCGCGCATCAGCGCCTCGTAGGTGATCTCGCACAGGCGCTGCGCCTTGCGCGGCACCTCGCCGATATAGGCCATGCGGCTCGAATCGCCGTGCCAGCCGTCGAGGATCAGGCAGATGTCGAGGTTGACGATGTCGCCCTCGCGCAGCGGCTTGTCGTTGGGGATGCCGTGGCAGACGACGTGGTTGATCGAGGTGCAGATCGACTTGCGGTAGCCGCGGTAGAACAGCGAGGCCGGATAGGCGCCGTGGTCCATGCCGAACTCGAAGGCGAGCTTGTCGAGTTCGTCCGTGGTGACGCCGGGCTGGGCCGCCTCCATCAAGAGGTCGAGCGCCTCGGCCGTGAGGCGCCCGGCGCGGCGCATGCCCTCGAAGCCCTCGGGGCCGTGGATCGGCGGCTCGGGCGCGCGGCGCCCGGCCTCGGCGGTCTGGTCTCGGCTCAAGGGCTCGGCTCTGCGGACGTTTTAGTGAAGGACGATGCTGGCATCCGTTCTACGCTTCGTCGTCAGCCTCGCCAACCCGGATGAACGGGGAGTGCGCCCGCGTTGCGGCCTCCGCCGGCCCGTGCCAGACGGTTCCACGGATCGCGCGACCCGCCCACAGTGTTGAGGGGTCGCCCGGCTTGAGGCGGAGGAAGGGTATGGCAACGCGCGGTTTCACGGGGCGCCCCCCGGCGGCGGAGATCCGCGACCGGCTGCCCCCCGGCCAGTACCTCACCGACGACTTCCCCGTGCTGCAGATGGGGCCGACGCCGCGGGTCTCGACCGAGGGCTGGCGCTTCACCCTGCGCCAGGGTTCGCGCCCGCTGGCGAGCTGGACCTGGGACGAGCTGCAGGCCCTGCCGCGCACCCGCTGGGGCGGGGACATCCACTGCGTCACCAAGTGGTCGAAGTTCGACACCCAGTGGGAGGGCGTCACCATCGACGACCTGCTCGCCGCCGCGGGGCTGGAAGCGCCGACCGGCTTCGTCCTGGCGGAGGGCCACGACGACTACACCACAAACATCCCGGTCCCCGACCTGCTCGGCGGCAAGGCGATGATCGCGACTCTCTACGAGGGGAAGCCGATCGAGCCCGACCACGGCGGCCCGGCGCGGCTCCTCGTGCCGCATCTCTACTTCTGGAAGAGCGCCAAGTGGGTGAAGGGTATGCGCTTCACGGAAGCCGACGAGGCCGGCTTCTGGGAGCTGCGCGGCTACCATATGTACGGCGACCCGTGGCGCGAGCAGCGCTTCACCGGCGATTGATTCAGCCCGTGGCCGATCCGATCCGCTGGCGCTCCACGACGATCCGAGCGATCGCGCCCGCGACCGCGCGGGTGAAGAGCTTCCGCTTCGACGGACTCGACGGCCCCCACCGGGCCGGCCAGCACGTCGATGTCCGGCTGACCGCGCCCGACGGCTATCAGGCGCAGCGCAGCTACTCCATCGCCTCCGCCCCCGGCGATCCGCTGGGCCTCGAACTGATGATCGAGCGTCTGGCGGACGGCGAGGTCTCGGGCTTCTTCGACGAGGTGGCGGAGGTCGGCGACGCGATCGAGATGCGCGGCCCCGTCGGCGCCTTCGCCTGGGGCGCGCCGGACGGCGGGCCGGTGCTGCTCGTCGGCGGCGGCTCGGGCGTGGTGCCGCTGCTCGCCATGGTGCGCGAGCGCTCGCTGCGCGCGCCGCACGTGCCGATGCTGCTGCTCTACTCGGCGCGCTCCAGGGCCGAGGCCATCGCGCGGGGCGAACTCGCGGCGCGCTCCCGCGACGAGACCGGCTTCGATCTGACGCTGCTGCTCACCCGCGAGGGCCCGACCGCGGGCCGGCGCATCGACCGAGTCATGATCGACACCGCCATCGAGTGCCTCGGCATGCCGCGCCACAGCTTCGTCTGCGGCGGCAACGCCTTCGTCGGCACCGTCGCCGACCTCTTGGTGGATGCGGGCGTCAGGCCCGGCACCATCCGCACCGAGCGATTCGGCGGCTGAGCGCGGCGTCGCCTCTCCCACCCCTCCCCCTCATCCTGAGGTGCGGAGCGAAGCGCAGCCTCGAAGGAGGGCTCCAGGGATCGCCGAGCGAACTGGAGCCCTCCTTCGAGGCCCGCTCACGCGGGCACCTCAGGATGAGGGGGTTGTATGGGAGGAAAGATAGAAGAATCAGCGCTTCGGCTCAGGCCCCTTCCGGTCCGCATCGGACCCGTTCGAGCCCTGCGGCGGGGCATCCGCCGGCTTCGCGCCCGTGGCCCGTCCCCCCGGAGCGGCCGGGCGTTCGCCGCCATGGCTCTCGGCGCCGAGCGAGGCCGGGCCGGCCTCAGGGGCGTTCGGCGTGTCGTGGCCCTGCGCCAGCGCCGGGCTCGTCGAGGCGAGAAGAAGAGCGCCGGCCAGCGGCGGAAGACGAGCGTCGGTGCGCATGGCCCAAAAATCCGTTCGGCCCCCGAGGGGTCGAACCGCGGGCCGCCGCCCCTGTTCCGGCTACCACTCGAAGAACGAGTCGAACCCCGGCAGCAGGCACATCAGCGTCGCCGCCGCCCCGACCACACCGGCCATCATCACCGCCAACGCCACGCGCGCCACTCCTTACCGGTCGGTCACCGACCGTCCGGACCGAACGTCGCAGCGGCGCAAAGGTTCAGGGGCGGGCGATCACCATTTGATGAAACGGTCGGCGCTCGGGCGAGCCGCCAGGGTGAGGGCGATCCCCCCCAGCGCTCCGGCGATCATGATGGCCACGGCCAGCGTCATCTCGGCTCCCCTCCAAACGGCCTCTCGCGAAGCTGTCAGGAGATCAACAGGGCCGGAACATGGTCTGTGCCGTGCGGCAGATTGGCATTCTTCAGAGCATCGGTCCGAAAGGTGGCGGCCGGCTTTCGGAAAAACCGATGCGGCACAAGAACCAGCCCATCATCCTGGATACGATATCAAGGATGATGGGCTGGTGAAGCGCGGAACGCCAACCCGTAGGGCGGACCGTCAGCGCGTTTTGCGCTTGCTCGTCGCCTTGCCCGCCGGGCGCGGCTTGCGCCGCTTCGGCTTCCCCGTGGTGCCGGTCGCGGCCTTGGTCATCTCGGCCAACATCGCGCGCTGCTGGCGGCGGACGGCGTTGGCACTGTACCCCATCCAGAAGCCGGCGGCGCTGTTGGCCGCGGAAAGCCACAGGCCCATCGCAGGGTTCTTCATGATGCAACCTCCGCGGACCAACGGCGCCGACATGCGATCGGTTTCGGTGCCCCCGCCTCCGCTGCGGCACAATTCGCCGCACCGGCGGTTTCCCCCGTGAAGCGCCGGCCGGTGTCGGCGCATCCGAACCGGAGACCGACCATGAAGCGACTCGCCCTCACCTGCGCGCTGGCCCTGTCGGCAGCGACGTTCGCGGCCTCGGCCCAGGCGCAAGGCACGATCCGCGGCGCCGAGCGCGGCGCGGAGGACGGCAACCGCGCGGCCGGTCCGGTCGGCGGCGTGGTCGGCGGCGCCGTGGGCGCGGCGACCGGCACGGTCGGCGGCGTGCTCGGCGTCGATCCCGACGCCCGCCGCGAGGAGCGCCGGGACGAGCGCATCGAGCGCCGCACCGTGCGCGAGCGCGACGGCCGCTGATCCCGAACGGGGGCGGCGCGCCGCCCCCGCCCTCACCCGCCGACGAAGGGCCGCACCAGCACGCGCCGGCCGGTGAGATCGTGCACGCTCACGTGCCACGCGTCCCAATCCTCCCGCCCGTCGAGCGCGCGCATCACCTCGCGGGCGACCTCCCCGGCCCGCCGCGCCAGACGCTCCGGCAGCCGGATCTCCTTGCCACGGGCATCGAACACGCACTCGTATCCGTTCGTCGCATGGAAGCGGTATCGCGCCATCGTCGTCCCTGTCCTCCTCGCCGACTCGTTTGTTCGCGCTTCGTTCCATATGTGGACAAGCGGTGGACAAAGGCAAGCGGGCGGAGGCGCTTGGGCTGGAGAGAGCGAGAATTTTCTCAAGTTAGTGAGCCGCGTAAAGCGACAACGTGGCGCCAAAGCCGATTGGGCCTGTGCGCATGAGCGGCTTGTGGACATGCACGAATCACACATTGCGACGCGGCGTCTGTTCATCGCCTAACATCGGGGGTCGCATACCTCTCCGTTCGTAGTATGTTCTAAAAAATTTTGGCGGAGCCCTGAGGCGATGCGTCTTCTACGAGAAATTGCCGAGCTTGCTGTTAGCAGCAATGAACCGCTGTCCAATGTACTGCGCAAGTGCGCAATCTTGAATGCTACTTTAAAGAATCAAACACTCAAAAGGTGGCTACATCTTGAGTTAAACGGATACCTCTCTGGAGAGGCGCTCCCCAAATACAGAGTTATGAATGTTCATGCCAAGGGACATTTTTGCGGCCCTTTAGGCGGCGCAATAAAAAATGCAACCTTGCCTCCCATGGTATTGCCAAAAGAGTTGCGCCATTGGGCGTCAAGCGCTCGCCTAACTCAGCCAATTGCAGCCTACGACGCTGCAGTTAAGAGCGGGGAGCAAGACCCCTTGAAAATAATGTGGCCACAGGACTTGGTCGTTTATGTACAAAGCGATTTTTATGAAGGATATGCGCTGGCTCAGGCATGGCAAGTTCTTCCAATGAGTGGAATAGTTTCATTATGCGATACCGTTCGAAATCGCGTGCTTGAGTTTGCATTGGAGATAGATGAGACACTGGCGGACTATGGCGAAGACGTAAAATTAATGCCGGCAGAAGAAGTGACGAGATCAGTGACCACAATTATTTATGGAGACAACAATGTCGTGTCTGGCAGCGCGCGCGATATCAGCAACAACGCGAACAAAACTTTATCCAAAGGCGATTGGAAATCCCTTGAAAAGATCGTTGCCGAGGTTGGCTTTAATGAGAGCGATATTCAAGCTCTCAAAATTGCCCTAGAGGCGGATGAATCCACTTCCAAAAAGGGAGAGATGGGCTCACAGACCGCAACCTGGATGGCACGTGCGTTAAGTAAAGTCAGCAAGGGGGGAATGAAGTTTAGCTTAGATGTTGCGAGTTCTGCATTAACTGCCGCTGTGACGAGCTATCTTGGGTTGTCGTAGGCACGGCACTAAACCGTCCTCCGCCTCACCCTCGGATGCTTCTTCATTGCATCAATGAGCGACTACCAAACAAAATCTAGACTCCTGATGCAAGGCGCAAATATGGATGCGCTGCACGCGCTCAACCGTTTTTTTCGGTGCTGAGCGCAAGCGAGGCATATATTGTATCACTCGCCGTAGCGAGAACTACCGTGCAGCCGGCACGCGACTGCCCCCAAAAAGTCCAAAAAAAATGGTGCGGACGGCGGGACTCGAACCCGCATGGCCGTGGGGCCGCAAGATTTTAAGTCTCGTGCGTCTACCGGTTCCGCCACGTCCGCATGAAGCCAGCGGTAGCGGGCCAAGCGGGGCAGATCAAGCGGCGGGCGGGGTCCAGCCGTAGAGCCACGCGTAGCGCGCGGCCATGCCCTCCGGGCCCAGCCGCCGCATCACCGTATCGCGGGCGAACCCGACGAGGCGGCTGGCGTGGTAGACGCGGCCGTTGCGCCGCGCCGCCCGCTGCACCGTGGCGACCCGCTCGGCCCGCGCCCCCGCATAGGCCGCGAGCGCGGCCGGCACGTCGGCGTGGGCGGAGAGTTCTGCGGCCAGCACCGCCGCGTCCTCGATGGCGAGCGCCGCGCCCTGCGCCAGGAACGGCAGCACCGGATGGGCGGCGTCGCCCAGCAGCGCGATCCGCCCCCGCGCCATCGGCCGCGCCGCGGGGCGATCGACCAGCGACCACACCACCCAGGCATCCGGCGTACTCAACAGGTCCGCCAGCGGGGCGGCGGCATCGGGGAAGTGGTCGCGGAGCGCCGCCGGGTCGCCGATGCGGCCCCAATCCTCGTCGCCGTCGCGCTCGGGCGCGATGGCGACGACGTTGAGGCGTTTGCCGCCGCCGACCGGATAATGCACCACGTGCCGCCCGGCCCCGAGCCACAGCCCGGTCTCGTCCCCCTGGAAGGCGTCGGGCGCGGCCTCGCGCGGGATCAGCGCCCGCCACGCCGCCTGCCGGTGCAGCCGCAGCGGACGCGCGTCGAAGCGGACGCGCAGCTTCGAGCGCACCCCGTCGGCCCCGACGACGAGGTCGGCGCGCAACGTCTCGCTGCGACCGCCGTCGATGCCCGACACGGTGAGCGCGATCCCGTCCGGCCCCTCGCTCAGATCGGTGATCTCGCGGCCCACGCTCAGCCGGATGCCGGGGCGCCCGCGCACGGCATCGAGCAGCAGCGTCTGCAGGTCGGCGCGGTGGATGACGTAGTAGGGCGCGCCGTGCCGCTCGCGGATGGAGGCCCCGAGCCGGATGCTGCCGATCGTCTGACCGGTCGCGAGCGCCCGCACCCGCACGCCGGGCGGCTCGTCGGCGGCGCGCCGCAGGGCCGCGCCGAGGCCGAGCCCGATCAGCACCCGGCTGGCGTTCGGCGAGAGCTGGAGCCCCGCCCCGACCTCGGAGAACCCGGTGCGCCGCTCGATCAGCGTGACCGAATGGCCCGCGCCGGCCAGCGCGAGCGCGGCGGTGAGCCCGCCGATGCCGGCGCCCACGACCGCGATGGAGAGGCCGCCCACCGTTCGGCTCAGGCGGCCTGCGTCCCCCGGCCGATGCCGTCGGCGGCCTCGGTCCAGACGCAACTACCCGGCTCGGCCGCGCCGGCCTTCAGCCGGGCGTCGTAGCGGAACAGCGTCGAGCAGTACTGGCAGATGATCTCGGTCTCGGCGCCCATGTCGAGGAAGACGTGCGGATGGTCGAACGGCGGCAGCGCGCCGATGCACATGAACTCCTTCGAGCCCACCGCGACCACCGGCAGGCCGGGCTGGTTGTGGAAGTGGGGAACGCCCTTGTCGGCCATCTCAGGTCCCTTCTCGGCCCGCCCCTCGCCTCTCGGGACGGTCGGGTGCCCGGTCTAACCCGCGCGCGGCGTTCCGGCTAGCGCGTCCGCTCCGCGCCGCAGGAATCGCAGACGCTGTCGAGCACGCCGTCGAGGCGCTTCTGGCGCTCGGTGCGGGCATTGGGGTCGATCTCCGGGGCGGCGTCGCGGCCGGGCGGCACGGTCTGGCCGGTGCCGGCGCGGTAGGGGGCGTTGACCGTGGTCTCCGGCCCGCCGCCGGTGCCGGTGATCGGCGCCGCCCCGGCCGATCCGAGCGCGAACAGCCCGAAGATCGGCCCCGCCAGCACCAGCCCCCACCGCGCGCGCCGCCCCTCGGACACCGCGCCCACATCCAACGCCGTCTTCCGCATCCCTCTCTCCGATCGTCCGCGCCTCGGGCGCCCAAAACCTCCGCCGCATCGGCCGTGTCGCCGGCCGATGGCTTTTTCGGAGTGTTGACGCGCGGGGCGGCGCCGATGATCCGGGCGCGCGGCGCGGGGCGTGCTACGGCGCACGGATGCGGGGCCCCGGTCCGTCCGGCGCCCTCGGCCGCGGCGCGTGCCGCGCCGCGTCCTCTTCCCCTCGCCCTTCCTCAGCCCGTTCCTGAACCCCTTGCCCCGCCGCGTCCCCGGCCCCGCGCCGGAGCGCATCCCCTGGCGCCGCCGCCCCTCGCGCCGCGCCCGCCGACGTCGCGCCCCTGGCGCCCCGGGCGATCCGCTCGGCGAACAGATCGTCCGCGTCCTCCTCCAGCGGCACGCCCGCGTTGGCGTGCGCCCGGGCCCAGGCCGCGGCCCGCGCCGCCTTCCTTTCCTCCTCCTGAGCCTCGAAAACCTCGTAGCGCCGGGCGATGTCGGCGCGCAGCGCCACGAGGTCGAGCTTCTCCTTGGGTTCGCCCTCGGACGCCGGCTCCACCTCGTCCAACAGCTTCTTCAGGCCGACGAGGTTGCGCAGCATCTTGGCGGTGTCGAGCTTGCCCGCCCGCTCCAGCCGGACCAGATCGTCCTCGCGACCGCGGGCGATGAGCAGCGCGTCGAGTTCGCCGATCTGCCGCGCGAGGTGGACGCGCAAAGCCGTCCGCAAGGAGCCGTCCGGCCCCGCCCGGCGCTGCGCCCGCCCGACCGCGGATTGCGGCGCGATCGTCTCCGACAGGCCGCAGGCGCGAAACAGCGACTCGGCCCGGTCGCGCCGCGCGCCCAACGCCTCGGCGAGGTCGCCCGGATCGACGCCGGGCACCCGCGCCACCCGGGCGAGCGCGGCGACCCGCGCGTCCGACCACTTTTGCGGCCGATGCGCCTCGCGCGCCCGCAGCACCGCCGGCCGCCAGTTCTGCACGAGGTTCCACCGGCACACGGTGGAATAGGGCACGCCGGTGCGCGCCGCGATCTCCTGCGGGGTCAGATCGCTCCGCCGCATGAGATCACCCACGTCGCGACGCACCGCCGGACCATGACGGGGAGCCCAGGCCATGGCTTTGGCCCTCTTTGGAGTTTGGATTTTTGGGATGGTGGGGAGGTTAGCCGGAGGAGCGACGCGGTGTCAAGGCATATTATCCTATTCAAGGCACATTTTATGGAACCACCATCCTAGCAGCTGTGCAAATTTTAACAGAAAGAGATAAAAATCCACAACGAAACATATGGACGCGAGCTACCACCCCGATGTCATTTTCGATCCGTAAGCATATATTATCATAGCTACGGAGGAGCAGATTAAGAAATGAATACTGCGAATAGCATCACCGTATTTAAGAAAAAGCATTGGCCGGTAAAGTTTCGATTTCAGACATCCTACGTGTCGCTGATCACCCCACGCGGAGTATGGGTACCTCTACTACTGTGGATATTTAAGAACGCTGCTTATCACCGGCCCAACGTCGTGCTAGACGAAGTCACCCTTGATCTTCTAAAAGGCACTAAGTTGCACCCACTGAAAACGGAGAAGTGAGTGGCTAGCAAGGCTCTAAACGTTAATTTTGCAGAAGCCAAGAAGATCAAAGAAGATGAGTTTTATACCCAGCTTGCCGACATCGAGCGAGAAGTAAAACATTACAGAAATCATTTTGATGGAAAAATCGTCTACTGCAATTGCGACGATCCTCGCGTGAGTAATTTTTTCCACTATTTCAGCTACAGTTTTAAAAAACTAGGCCTTAAGAAGCTCATCACAACCTGTTACAAAAGTCAAGAGGCCAATCTTTTCAGTCGAAATGACTCTGAGATGGCTTTATATCTTGAGTACATGGGCGACATGAACCGAGATATGGTGCCTGATCCTGCGGAGATCGGCATCAGGCCACTGAGTGGGGATGGAGACTTTCGCAGCGAGGAAAGCATCGAACTGCTTAAGCAAGCCGATATCGTGGTCACAAATCCGCCGTTTTCTTTATTCCGAGAATATGTAGCACAGTTAATAAAATACGACAAAAAGTTTATTATCGTAGGAAATCAAAATGCCATCAGCTACATAGACATTTTTCGTCTGATAAAAGACAATAAGATATGGCTTGGATACAACAATGGCGATATGAAATTTATGGTGCCAGATTACTATACTCCTCGCGACACTCGTTTCTGGGTGGATGCCGAAGGCAAAAAGTGGCGCAGCCTCGGAAATGCGTGCTGGTTCACGAACCTTGACATTGCCAAGCGTCATGAAGATCTCATTCTTTATAAAGCATACGAACGTGACGCATACCCGACATATGATAATTACGACGCCATTGAGGTTTCAAAGGTCGTCGACATCCCTGTTGACTACGAGGGCGTGATGGGCGTGCCTCTTACCTTTCTCGACAAGCACAATCCAGATCAATTTGAAATATTGGGACTTAGTGGGACAGACTATCCTACAACGAAGACATATGGCAAGAAGGAGCGGGTTGTGGACGGAGTTCGCAAGAAATCCAATACCGGAACCTTGCGCTCCGTCATTAGAACTGAGACCTTTGGAGCCGGAACTCATTTCGACGTTGGCTACCCTGTCAAAGGGACTTATAGACGGTTATTCATTCGACGTAAGGGGGCTGTCTTATGAAAATTCAACTCCGAAAAGTTACCGTTCGCGATCTTGCGAAAGATTACGCTGACAATAACGAAGCTGGCGTTGTAGGCTACAGTGGCCAGCTCGACATTCGCCCTCCATATCAGCGGGAGTTCATATACAAAGATAAGCAGCGTGATGCGGTCATTGAAACAGTTTTCAAAAATTTTCCGCTCAATGTAATGTACTGGTCCGAGAGAAGCGATGATAGTTACGAAGTAATCGACGGGCAACAACGCACGATCTCGATTTGCCAGTATGTGGCAGGCGATTTTTCTTACAAAGGACGTTATTTCTACAACCTCCAAGTAGACGAGAAGGATAAAATACTTAATTATGAGTTAATGATTTATATATGTAGCGGGACGGATAGTGAAAAATTGGATTGGTTTCAAACAATTAACATTGCGGGTGCCGAACTGACTAAACAAGAGCTTCGCAATGCGGTCTACGCTGGGTCGTGGGTGACCGATGCCAAACGTTATTTTAGCAAGGCCGGCTGCCCAGCATATGGAATTGGGAGTAAGTATATAACCGGAGAATTAAATCGACAGGCTTACTTGGAAACCGCTATTGATTGGATAAGTAAAGGTGACATTGAAGGATATATGGCGCTGCATCAGAATGACCCCGATGCTAGCCAGCTATGGCTGCATTTTCAAGCTGTGATAGCATGGGTAAAAGTTACATATCCAATCTATCGCAAAGAAATGAAGGCCGTCCCTTGGGGCGATCTTTTCAACGATCACAACAAAAAATCCCTCAATTCAAAAATCCTTGAAGCTGAGGTAACTCGTCTGATGCTTGACGAGGATGTTGAGCGCAAGAAGGGTATCTACTCATATTTACTTGATCGCAAGGAGAAACACCTAAGCATACGCTCGTTTAGTTCTGCTATGAGACGCGAGGCTTATGAGCGCCAGCAAGGAATATGTCCTGACTGCGGCAAACACTATGAGCTTGAAGCTATGGAAGCTGATCATATCACTCCGTGGCATGAGGGCGGTAAAACTACTGTAGCTAATTGCCAAATGCTCTGCAAAGAGGACAATCGGCGGAAAGGCGGACGCTAGTAGATCGACAGGGTAGCTCGGCTTTAGTCATAAAACCCTTAGAGCGTCTGCCTCAATACCGAGCTAGCTCTCCTAGCGCAGCAGTTAATTACTCTATTAGAGTAGAAATTTAGCATAATACTTCCGAAAAATAGTAATTATCTATTCATAACCTTGATCTAGATCTCAATTCGCTACATTTTACGACTCGACTGAAGGATCAAAAAAGAAAATATCTCACACCACCGCCTCCTCAGGAAACCACATCGAAAACGTCGCCCCCGTCCCCGGCCCGTCCGAAAACGCCTCCGCCCGGCCGCCGTGCAGTTCGGCGATGCGTTTGACGATGGAGAGGCCCAAACCCGTCGAACCCTCGCCGCCGGTGGGTTTGGCGGAGAGGCGTTGGAAGCGGCCGAACAGGCGGGCGGCGTCCTCCGGGGAGAGGCCGGGGCCCTCGTCGGTGACGGCGCAGATTGTGGCCCCGCCCTCGCGGCGCACCGACACCGCGATCGCGCCGCCGGCTTGCGAATACTTGATCGCGTTCGAGACGAGGTTGTCGAGCGCCTCGCGCAGGCGCTCGGCGTCGCCGCTCATCGTCAGCGTCGGCGGCACCGCGGCGGTCAGGCGCTGGCCCTTGGCCTCGGCCAGCGGGCGGTTGGCCTCGCACACCTCCCGGGCCAGCCCCGCGAGGTCCACGGTCTCGCGCCGCAGGGTGATGTCGAGGGCGTCGTTCATCGCATCCGCCATCAGGCTGTCGATCATGCCGATCAGCCGGGTGGCGGAGGCGCGCACGTGCTCGACCTGCGCCGTCATCGCGGCTCTGGGGGGCGGGGCGCCGGGATCGGTCTCCAGGCCGATCAGGTCGGCCAGCATCTCGGAGCGGCCCAGGATCACCGCCAGCGGGTTCTTCAGGTCGTGGGCGACGGTGCCCAGAATCTCGGTCTTGAGGCTGTTGGCCCGGCGCAGGTCCGAGCGCTGCAGGGCGAGCCGCCGGTTCGCCCGGATCAGCTCGGCGGTGCGCTCCGTCACCCGCTGCTCCAGGGTGACGTTGGCCCGCTGCAATTGCTCGTAGAGGATCACGTTGTCGAAGGCGATGCCGAGCCGCCCGGTCAGCAGGGTGATCAGCGCCCGGTCGGTGTCGGAGAGCGGGCGGTCGGCGTCGATCAGGGCGACGATCTCGCGCCCGCTCGCGGTGCGGACGTAGAGCGTGGAAAAATGCTCGCTGAAAGTGTGTTGACGCGCCGCGAAGGCGGCTTCAACCACGGGGCGGATTTTCGCGTCAAGTGATTCGGGGGTGGCGCCGTAGAGGCCCGATCCGGCCAGCACGCTGAACGCGCCGCCGGCCGCGTCGGTGTCGCCCTCGCGCAACACCAGGATTCCGGCGCATTCGGCGTTCAGCAGCGAGGCGACCTGCGTCAAAACCCCTTCGGCGAGGCGTTTCATCGACTTCTGATCGAGCAGCATCGGGGCCGCGTCGATGATGATCTCGAGCCCGCGCCGCGTCTCGTCCAGCCGCTTGAGCTGCTGGTAGGCCCGCAACGCCGCGGTCAGGCTGGTGAACAGCCGGTCGGCGGTGAGCTCGGTCTTCGCCTTGTAGTCGTTGATGTCGTAATCGACGATGACCCGCCGCTCCGGCGCCTGCCCCGGCTGCCCGGTCCGCAGGATGATGCGCACGGTCTCGTCCCGCAATTCGCGCCGGATGTAGTCGACGAGGCGCAGCCCGGCGTCGTCGGTCTCCATCACCACGTCGAGGAGCACGATGGCGATATCTCTGCGCTCCGCCAACAGCTTACTGGCTTCGACCGCCGAATGGGCGGACAGGATTTCGAGGCCCCGTCCCTCCAGTTCGTAGCCGGAGAGCGCGTAGCGGGTGCCCTCGTGCACCGCCGGGTCGTCGTCGATCAGCGCGATGGTCCAGTGGCCGGTCCGCGGCCCCGCCGGGGGCTCGTCGGGCATCAGTTCGAGCAGGTCGTCGTCCATAGTCGCCCCTGAGATCGCTTCCTTGGCCGCGGAGAATCGCCGGCCTTTCACCGTTTCTCGGGCTATCGCGGCCCCCGCGCGGTTCGAAACCGCACCAAGCGGGAGGTACAGCGATCACGGCAAGAAATCTCGGTGAAAGGTAAGCCGTCTCTACCGGTTTCACGCGACCGAAATCCGCCGATCACTTGGCGGCCGGACGGATCGTCCGCTGGTGGAGCAATCTTCTGTGCGGGAGGGGGCCTAACGCGTCGCCAAGCGGCGAGGCTTCGGGCATTGTGGCCGATGCGTTGCAGCGCCGGACCCTCGGCCGGGCGCGCGACACCGGCATTCGATTGAGGAAAGCTTCACGCCGATGGCACAGGTCGTCTCTCCAGCCCACGGAACCTTGCCGCGATGACCGGTTCGTCCGTATCCGCCCCCCACGTCGTCGTGGTGGACGACGAGCCCGACGCCCGCGCCATGGTCGGCGATTACCTGCGCCTGCACGGCTTCGACGTCGCGCTCTGCGACGGCGGCCGCTCATTACGGGCGCATCTCGAAGGTCGCGCCCCCGACCTGATCGTGCTCGACCTCAACATGCCGGAGGAGGATGGCTTGTCGATCGTGCGCGATCTGAAATCGCGCAGCCGCATCCCGATCATCATGCTCACCGCCACCGCGAGCCCGATCGACCGGGTGGTCGGGCTCGAACTCGGCGCCGACGACTATCTGCCCAAACCCTGCGAGCTGCGCGAACTCGTCGCCCGCGTGCGCTCGGTGCTGCGCCGGGCGATCACGACGCCCGCCCCGGCGCCGGCCAAGGCGGCGGAAGCAGAGGCGCCCGCCCGCCGGGTGCGGTTCGGGACGAAGTGGCTCGAACTCGACGCCGTGCGGCTGCGCGACGACCAGGGCGTCGAGCAGGCGCTGACGCGCTCCGAGTTCGATCTGCTCAAGGCGTTTGCCGACCACCCGAAGCGCGCGCTCTCCCGCGAGCGCCTGCTGGATCTCGCCGACGCCCGCGATCCCGACGCCTTCGACCGGGCGATCGACGTGCGGATCAACCGCATCCGCAAGAAGGTCGAGCCCGATCCGGCCAACCCGCGCTTCATCCGCACGGTGCGCGGCCTCGGCTACGTCTTCCGCCCCGAAGGAGACTGAAAGCGGCGACTGAGGGCAAAGCTTAACGAATTGTTACGTCGCCGCCCCGGCGACGCAACAGAACCCGCCCGATCCCGTGATCCTGGGACAGACGACGCAAAATCCCGGACATCCGGGCCTCCTACAAGCCTCCCATCGACGACGGCACAAGCCGCGGGGGGATGTCATGCGAGGATGGATTTCGATCGTGGCCGTGAGCGCCGTGCTTTCGGCGGGGCTGGTGGCCGGACGCGCCGCCGCGGATTCGATCACGACGGCACCGACCGCCACGGCGACGTGGAGCGACCCGCCGGCCAGGATCGCGCCCAAGGCCGTCGCCAAGGACGCCGCCACCGGCCTGGCCTGCACCGCCAACGCCTTCTCGCTCGCCTCGGCCTGCAGCGCGCAAGGCCGCCCGGTGCGCGTCATCGCCCTGACCCAGCGCTGAGGAGGGGACGATGTCGCATTTCTCGAAAGACCTCCTCGACGCCGCCCCCGAGACCCTGGCGGCGCTGCGCGATCTCCTGCACGGCACCGGCCCCCGGCGCGGCGGGCGGCCGGTCTCGGTGCCGCCGTCGAAGGAGGGCCGCTTCGTCGGCGGCAAGGCCGGGCGCGCGGCGCCGGTGCGCAAGCGCGGCGCCCTCTCGCCGATCCGGGCGTGATGCCGCGCCGACACATCCGGGCATGACGGCTCGGGTCGGGAGCCAGGAAGCCCTTGTCGCGCCGCGCATTTCCGGCAACGATCCGACGCATCGGTCAACCGCTCTGCGAAGGGCTTTGCGCGGGTCGAGGATGCGGGTCGGGCGGAAGATTGCCCTCGTCGGCGGCGTCCCGATCCTGGTGGCCGCGGCCATCGCGGCGGCGGGCTGGGTGCTGCTGGCACAGGAGCAGCGCGCCCGCACCGGCGCCCTGCTCGCGGCGCGCATCTACCACGACCTCACCGTCGCCCGCACCGAGCGCGAGGCCTATGTCGCGGCCCGGCCCACGGAGCGCACAGCGCGCGAGGAGCGCTTCTTTGCGCTCGCCGCTGACGCCCGCCGCGGCCTCGACGCGCTCCAGAGCGATGTCCGCACAAGGGGACAGGCCGAGCGGGTCGCCTCGGCGCAACGGACCCTCGACCGCTCCATGGAGCGGATGCGGGCGCTCGTCGCGCTGACGCGGGAGAACGACGGGCTCGTCACCGAGATGGGCCAGCGCGCGGGCCGGCTGGTGGAGCTCGCCGATCAGGCGCGGCTGCGCCAGCAGGGCTCGAACGCCGACCTCGCCCGGACCCTGGCCCGGAAGGTGGAGCGGCTGCGCACCGCCCGCGATGCGGTGGCGCGGATCAACGCCCTGTCGGCGGCCCTCGCCCGCCTCGATCTCGCCGAGGCGCGTTCTGCCGCGGGCGAATCGACCGCCGCCTCCGGCTCCAGCGGCCTCGCGCATGTCGGCGGCGACCTCGTGGCGGCCCTGCGCGGCTCGGGCCGGGAGGGGGATGCCGCCGCGCTCGAGCCCCTGCTCGCCGCCCGTGCGGCCGGGCGCGGCCCCGACCGAGCGCTCGATGAGCGGATCGAGCATCTGCTGAAGATCCTCTCGTCGGAGCAGCGCTCGCTGCACGACGAGGTGAGCCAGCTCCTCGCTTACGCGATCGAGGCCAACGAGACCGGTCAGGCGACGCAGAACATCGGCATCAGCGCGCTCAAGCTCGGCCAGCGCACGTCCGAGGCCCTGAACCGGCGCGATCCGCAAGGGGCGAGCGCCATGCTGGCGGAGGGCGAGCGGCTGTCGTCCACCACGGCGAGCCTGCCGATCTCGCCGCTGATCCAGGGCGACATGATCGACGCCATCGACGGCTGGCGCGGGCGCCTCGCCACCACGGTCGAGGGCGTGACGCGCCAGAACGCGATGATCGCCGAGATGGACGCCCTGGCCAAGGCCATGAGCGATAGCGCCAATGCCTTGAACGACATCGCCCTGGAGGAGGCCGACCGCTTCGGCGAGTTCCTGCGCCAACTCCTGCTGGTCGGGGCGGCGGGGGGTCTGCTGCTCGGCGCGCTCGCGGCCATCGCCGTCGCCCGCTCGATCCTCGTGCCCCTGCGCCAGCTTCAGGGCGACATGATCGCGCTCGCCGCCGACCCGAAGGCCGCCGGGCTCTCGGGGTTGCAGCGGGCGGACGAACTCGGCGACATCGCGCGCGCCACCCACTTCTTCGTCACCGAGATCGGCCGGCGCGAGCGGGCCCTGCGCCGGGCCAAGGATCAGGCGGATGCCGCGCTCCACGACCTGCGCCAGGCCCAGGACGACCTGATCCGCGCGGAAAAGCTCGCCTCGCTCGGCCAGCTCGTGGCGGGCGTGGCGCACGAGATCAACACGCCGCTCGGCATCGCGCTCACCACGGCGACGCTGGTGCGCGACGAGACGCGGGCGTTCCGGGAGGTGGTCGCCGCCGGCACCCTGTCGCGCTCGCGCCTCAACCACTTCGTCGATCGCGTCGGCGAGGGGGCGCAGCTCCTGTCCTCCAATCTCACCCGCGCCGCCGACCTCGTCCACGGCTTCAAGCAGGTCGCTGTCGATCGGGCGAGCGACGAGCGCCGCAGCTTCCCCCTCGACGTCTGGCTGGACGAGCTGCTGGCGAGCCTCCAGCCGATGCTGCGCAAGGGCGGCCACCGCGTCCGGCCGGACTGCCCGCCGGGGCTCACCGTCGATACCTATCCGGGCGTGCTGGCGCAGGTGGTGACCAACCTCGTGGCCAACGCCGTGGTGCACGGCTTCGCTCAGCGACCACCGGAGAGCCCCGGCAGCATCGTGGTGCGGGTCCAGTCGGCGGGCGCGCTGGTGCGGATCGAGGTCGCCGACGACGGCATCGGCATCCCGCCGGAGAACCTCGGCCGCATCTTCGATCCGTTCTTCACCACCGCCCGCGCCCGCGGCAGCACCGGGCTCGGGATGCACATCGTCCACAACCTCGTCACGGTGAAGCTCCAGGGCCGCATCGCCGTCGAGAGCGAGCCCGGCGCGGGCACCAATGTGCGGGTCGAGTTCCCCCGCGAGGTGCCGGCCGGCGAACGGCCGGCCCTGCGGACTCCTGCTGGCGCGGGGGCCGCATGAGACGCCTCGCCCTTTCTCTTGCCCTCGCCCTCGGCCTCGCCGGCCCGGCCGCGGCCTCGACCCTGGTCTATTGCTCGGAGGGCAACCCGGAATCGCTCGATCCCGGCCGCGTCACCACGACGACGGCGATGAACGTCACGTGGCAGATGTTCAACAACCTCGTCGAGTTCGAGCCGGGAACCACGACCCTGCGCCCGGCGCTCGCCGAATCCTGGGTCGTCTCCGACGAGGGTAAGACCTACGACTTCACCCTGCGCGCGGGCGTGCGCTTCCACGCCAACGCCCGGTTCGCGCCGAGCCGGACGCTGAACGCCGACGACGTGCTGTTCAGCTTCCTGCGCCAGTGGCGGGCGGACCATCCCTATCACCGGGTCGGCGGCGAGACCTTCGGCTATTTCCGCGATCTCGGCCTCGCCGACCTGATCCTGGCCATCGAACGCCTCGACGCCGGGCGGGTGCGCTTCCGCCTGCGCGAGGCCGACGCGACCTTCCTCCCCAACCTCGCCCAGGCCTTCGGCGGCATCCTCTCGGCCGAGTATGCCGAACGCCTCGCGGCCTCGAATGAACCCGAAGAACTGGCCCGCGCGCCGATCGGCACCGGCCCGTTCCGCTTCGCGGGCTACCGCCCCGACATGGCCGTGCGCTACCGCGGCTTCCCGGATTACTGGCGCAAGGCCGCCGGACCGGCGCCGCTCGACGGCCTCGTCTTCTCGATCACCCCGAACGCGGCCGTGCGGCTGACCAAGCTCAAGGCCGGCGAGTGTCAGGTGGCGGCCTTCCCGGCACCCGCCGACCTCGACGCGGTGCGCGCCGACCCCGACCTCGCCCTGCTGTCGGGGGAGGAACTCAACGTCGCCTACCTCGCCCTCAACACCACCCGCCCGCCGATGGACGACGTGCGGGTGCGCCGGGCGATCAACCTCGCCATCGACCGCCGCGCCATCGTCGAGGCGGTCTACGGCGCGGCCGGGCGGCTTGCCCGCAACCCGCTGCCGCCGGGGAGCTGGGCCTTCCACGACGGCCTGCCCAACCTCGCCTTCGACCGCGAGGCCGCCGCGCGGCTGCTGGCCGAGGCCGGCCATGCGCAGGGCTTCGAAACCGACCTGTGGTTCCTGCCCGTCAGCCGGCCCTACAATCCCAACGGCCGGCGCGTCGCCGACATGATCCAGGCCGACCTCGCCCGCGTCGGCATCCGCGCCCGCCTCGTCACGCGGGACTGGGGCGCCTACCGGGCCGCGCTCTACGCGGGCGAGCCGACGGCGATGCTCTACGGCTGGACGAGCGACAACGGCGACCCCGACAACTTCCTCAACGTGCTGCTCGGCTGCCAGGCGGCCGTACCCGGCGGGGCCAACCTCGCCCGCTGGTGCGATCCGACCTACGATTCGGACATCCAGGCGGCCCGCCGCACCGACGACCGGGCGACCCGCACCCGGCTCTACCGCGCGGCGCAGGAACGCTTTCGCGAAGGCCTGCCCTGGGTGCCGCTCGCCCACACCGTGGTGCACATGGCGGCGCGGCGCACGGTCGCGGGCTTCCGCATGGACCCGCTCGGGCGCTACCTGTTCGAGGGCGTGACGCTCTCCGATCCGCCGTGAAAAGGCTTCACTTCGCTGCGAGCTTTCTGGGGACCGTCGGCCAAAGCATCAAATATTTTATCCACCGTCGCGTTCGCATGGATGCCACGCCCGCGGTATGGGTTGTGCGGGCGTGGCCCGCGCGGCAGATGGGCGAAGCCATTTTGCTGCAACTGCGAGATTGGCCTGTGCGTTGCAGCAAGAGGCCGCCGCCGACGTTGGCTGCGGGACGCGCGCCATGCGTCGACATTCGGACGAGAGGTGAGTTGAGGCCATGACCGACGCGGCCCAACACGAAGCGGATTTCCTGAACGAGCTGGGCCGGCGCGTGCGCCACGCCCGGACCGTGCGCGGACTCTCGCGCAAGCTGCTCTCCCAGGCCTCCGGCCTGTCCGAGCGCTACATCGCCCAGCTCGAAGGCGGCCAGGGCAACGTCTCGATCATCCTGCTGCGGCGCGTGGCCAACGCCATGGGCATGCGCCTCGACGACCTCGTGGCCGCGCAGGAGACCTCCTCCGACTGGCGCGTGGTCCGCGACCTCTTGGAGCAGGCGAGCCCCGACCAGATCGCGCTCGCCAAGTCGGCGCTCGCCGGCTCGGCCAACGTGGACAACCGCGTCGTGCGCCGCCGCGTGGCCGTGGTGGGCCTGCGCGGGGCCGGCAAGTCCACCCTCGGGCGGATGGCCGCGGCCCATCTCGGCTGGCGCTTCGTCGAGCTGAACACCGAGATCGAGCGCGAGAACGGCCTGTCGGTCGGCGAGATCTTCGCGATCTACGGTCAGGAGGGCTATCGCCGCCTGGAGCAGAAGGCCCTGCGCCAGCTCGCCGAGCATCCGGGGCCGATGGTGCTCGCCACCGGCGGCTCCATCGTCGCCGAGCCGCTGACCTACGACCTGCTGCTGTCCTCGTTCTACACGATCTGGCTGCGGGCCCGTCCGGAAGAACATCTCCAGCGGGTGCGCGATCAGGGCCATGTCGAGGGCAAGGGCGACCCGACCTCGGTGCTGGAGGACCTGCGCGCCGTGCTGCTTAGCCGCGAGCCGCTCTACGCCCGCGCTTCCGCCGTGGTCGACACCTCCGATGTGCCCGTGGACGTGATGGCCGGACGCCTGATCGAGGTGATCGAGGCGCGCTTCAGCGGCAACGACAACGGCGGACGCCGCCCGGCGGCTTAAGTGAAGCCTCAGGCGCCGGCGGCCGCGTCCGCGGCCTTAGGCTGCTCGCTCCGTTAGACGCCTCGGCTTCGCCGAGGCCCACTGCGCGGGGCGCTTTTCGCGCCCGGCCACACGGCCGTGCCTCCTGCGAGCGCTACTGCTTTGTAACGTAGCGCCCCTCTTGATGCCGGCGGCCCCGGACCCAAGCTGTACGACCATGCCGCGCCGCGGTAGGGATCGATCTCGCTCAAGGACCGTCCGCGCGAGAGCGATCGTTCTTCAACGCGTCGCCGAACAGGCCATTTGATCTCGCCCGCGCGATCAAGGAATCCCCTTCCCTTCGAGGAGGAATGCATGTCCGCCAGTCCTTCGCTCAGCCCCGTGGGGCGCGAGGCGATCGCCGGCATCGTCGATCCGGTCTGGACGCGGATTCGGGGCGAGGCCGAATCGGTTCTGCGCGACGAGCCGTCGCTCGCCTCCTTCTTCGTCGCCACGATCCTGAACCATCCGACGCTTGAGGCGGCGGTGGGTCATCGCGTCGCCGCGCGGCTGGGCCACGCCTCGCTCCCGACCGAACTCGTCGCCCACGGCTTCTACGAGGCGGTTCAGGACGATCCCGGCATCGGCCAGAGCATGCGCGCCGACATCCTCGCCGTGATGGATCGCGACCCCGCCACCACCCGGGCGATCGAGCCGCTGCTCTACTTCAAGGGGTTCCACGCGCTCCAGGCGCATCGGCTGGCCCACTGGTACTGGCACCAGGGCCGGCGCGATCTCGCCCTCTACCTCCAGAGCCGGTCCTCGGAGGTGTTCCAGACCGACATCCACCCGGCGGCCCGCATCGGCCGCGGCGTGTTCTTCGACCACGCCACCGGCGTCGTCGTCGGCTCGACCGCGGTGATCGAGGACGACGTGTCGATCCTGCACGCGGTGACGCTCGGCGGCACCGGCAAGCACGGCGGCGACCGCCACCCGAAGATTCGCCGCGGCGTGATGATCGGTGCGGGAGCCAAGATCCTGGGCAACATCGAGGTCGGGGCCTGCGCCCGCGTCGCCGCCGGCTCCGTGGTCCTACGCCCGGTGCCGCCCCACACCACCGTCGTCGGCGTGCCGGCCCGCGTCGTGGGTGCGGCCGGCTGCGCCGAGCCCGCCCGCTCGATGGACCAGCTCGTGGCGATGAGCGAGTTCGTCGACATCGCCGGCGGCATCTGAGAATCCTTCGGGCGCTTGCCTGCCCCCCCGCGGCGTGGCAAGCCGCGCCACCACCACAAAGCCCCTCCCGCCGACGTTCCGAGGTCCCCAAGAACCCCGGCGCGCGGCGTCGCACCAGAAGGGAAACGGCGTGAACAAGACCGAGGTCACCAAGCTGCAGGGCTACCTGCGCCGCAAGTTCGCCAACGCCAGCATCCGCGTCGTCGCGATGAAGACCGGCGATTCCGCCGAGGTGTTCATCGGCGACGAGTCGATCGGCGTGCTCGCCGACGACAAGGAGGACGGCGACGATTCCTTCACCTTCCGGATGGCGATCCTCGACATCGACCTCGAAGAGGACGCCTGAGCCGCGACGCCGCCCTGGGCAAGGCCCCTGTGGGCGGCGTTAACGTTGAGGAAAGGTATTCCTTAACAAGGTGTAAACGATCGGCCAGAGTACGCGTCTCATCCTGAAAAGGAGCGTCGCGTCATGGCCCTGAGCCCGTCCTCGATCGAATCCCTCCAGGCGCTGGTCGTCGGGCTCGCGCTGGCGGGCCTGATGGCGAGCGCCTTCGAGTTCGCCACCAACCGCCGGGCGAGCTTCCGCCTGCTCGAGGCCGGCGGCGTCTCGACGCTCGCCGCCCTGCCGATGCTGGCCTTCGTCGCCCCCTTCATCATCCTGCGCAATACCCTGCGCGGGCGGAAGCTGGAGCGCCGCCCGATCCCGTTCGTGATGATCGCGACGATGATCGCCTGCGGCTGGGGCCTGCTCTCGGGCCACATCGCCCTCGACGTGGCGCATATGATCGCCGGTCAATAAAACCGGGAGGCGACGCCTCCCGCCCCCGCGACGGCGGGGCGGCGGTCGTCCGCCGGGGGCGCCCAGGAAACGACCGGAGGACGGTTCTCGGGCAACACAGAGGGTCCCTACTGCCGCACCCACATCACCCTGGCCATCCAGGCGATCTCGGCGAGCGGGATCGTGCGGTCCTCGTGCTCCGGGTTGAGCGAGATCAGCTCCACGGTGCGGGCGGTGCGGCGGCGCAGTTCCTTGGCCAGCACCTCGCCGTTGGCGAGCCGCGCCACCACCCGGTCGCCCTTGCGCACGCTGGCGGTGGGCGAGACGATCAGCACGTCGCCGTCGCGGTAGAGCGGGTGCATCGAATCGCCCTGCACTTCGAGGGCGAAGGCCCGGTCGCCGCCGAGATCGGGAAACTCGATCTCGTCCCAGCCGGGCCCGCCCACCGGCATGCCCTCGTCGTTGAACAGGCGGCCCGAGCCCGCCTGGGTCAGGCCGATCAGCGGCACCATGGTGCGGGCCGGCCCCTCGCGGGAATCGATCAGGCGCAGGAAGTCGTCGAGGCTGGCGCCGGTGGCGGCGAGCACCTTCGACACCGATTCGGTCGAGGGCCAGCGCTTGCGCCCGTCCGGGCCGATCCGCTTCGAGCGGTTGAAGCTCGTGGCGTCGAGGCCGGCACGGCGGGCGAGCCCGGAAGCGGAATAGCCGTAGCGCTCGGCCAGACGGTCGATGGCAGCCCAGATCTGCTCGTGCGACAGCATGACGGCCCCGGCCCGGCGCGCCTGCCGATGGGACAGACGGCCTAGTCATAGGAAACTAGAACCAGCCGGGATCGAATGCAATCGCGGCCGCAGGAGCCGGGCAGTGTCGCATCACGGGGCGTCCGGGTGAAGGCGCGAATCCGCCCGGTTGCGATGCGGGCGAGCGGAGCATATCGCTCGGCGCATCCAAAAGAGTTCGGCAGGAGCCCCATGCCCCTCGTCTACAAGATATGCCCGCGCCCGCTCTGGCGGGAGGCGGAGGCGCACGGGGTGTTTCGCGGGGCGCCGGTCGATCGCGCCGACGGCTTCATCCATTTCTCCACAGCCGAACAGGCGCCCGAAACCGCCGCGCGCCACTTCGCGGCCCAGGACGACCTGCTGCTGATCGCCGTTGACACGGACGCCCTCGGCGAGGCGCTGCGGTTCGAGCCGTCCCGCGGCGGCGCGCTGTTCCCCCATCTCTACGGCGAACTCCCCTTAAATGCCGTGCGCTCGGTCGCTGAGTTGCCGCTCGGCGCGGACGGGCGCCACGTCTTTCCGGCGGAGGTCGTGTCGGCATGATCGAGGCGCTGTTTCCCCTCGCCCGCCCGATCCTGCACGGCCTCGACGCCGAGACCGCCCACGATCTCACCCTGCGGGGTCTGAGCCTGCTGCCGCCCCGCCACCCGGCCCCGGACGACCCGGCGCTCGCGGTCGAGCTGTTCGGCCGCCGCTTCCCCAACCCGGTCGGCCTCGCGGCGGGCTTCGACAAGGGCGCGCGGGTCGCCGACGCGCTGCTTGGCCTCGGTTTCGGCTTCGTCGAGGTCGGCGGCGTGGTGCCGCTGCCCCAGCCCGGCAATCCGCGCCCGCGGGTGTTTCGCCTCGCCCGCGACCGGGCGGTGATCAACCGCTTCGGCCTCAACAGCGAGGGCCTCGATGCGGTGGCCGACCGGCTGAAAGCGCGCGCCGGACGGCCGGGCATCGTCGGCGTCAACATCGGCGCCAACAAGGAATCGTCGGATCGACTGGCCGACTACGTCGCCTGCACCGCGCGGCTCGCGCCGCACGTGGCCTTCCTCACCGTCAATGTCTCCTCGCCCAACACGCCGGGCCTGCGCGACCTCCAGGGCGAAGCCTTTCTGGACGACCTGCTCGCCCGCGTGATCGCCGCCCGCGACGCCGCCAGTGCGCGCCCCGCGGTGCTCCTCAAGATCGCCCCCGACATCTCGCTCGACGGCCTCGACGCCATGACCGGCACCGCGCTCCGCCGCGGCATCGACGGGCTCGTCGTCTCGAACACCACGGTCGCCCGGCCCGCCTCGCTCGCCGAGACGGCGCTGGCGACCGAGACCGGCGGCCTCTCGGGCCGCCCGCTCTTCGCGGCCTCGACCCGGCTGCTTGCCGAGACCTTCCTGCGCGTCGGCGACCGCATCCCCCTCATCGGCGTCGGCGGCATCGACTCGGCCGAGACCGCCTGGACTAAGATCCGCGCGGGCGCGCGCCTGCTCCAGCTCTACTCGGCGCTGGTCTACGAGGGGCCGGGGCTGGTCGGCACGATCAAGCGTGGGCTGGCCGACCGGCTCCGGGCGGAGGGCTTGAGCAGCCTCGCGCCGGTCGTCGGGCGGGATGCGGCGAGCCTGTCACGGCTCGATTGAGGCATCTGCCCCGCACCGGGGCAGGTGAGCGGAGAGCGGACGTCAGACGGCGGCCCTCTGCGCCTCGGGAAGACAGCCGCGCAGGACATCCCGAACGTTGCGCAGGAACAGAAGGTCGTTCCCGAGGGCGTCGTCCTCGTCCTCGCCCTGGTCGAACGAGCGCTGCATCGCCTCGACCCGCTGCTCCACCGCGGACAGGAGAACCCGCGCCACCGGATCGGGGACCTCGACGGCTCCACCGGGCCGCACGGCATCCGGGGCGCGCTCCTCGCGCCAGCGGTCCCAGACGATCCTCGGCGGATCGTTGCGATCGGCCGTCTCGGGCAGGGAGCGGACGGCATCCTCGGCGAAGCGAAGAGCCTTCGGGGAAAGTCTGACCATGGGTGCGTCGTCCCGATCGTTGTCCGCTCAACGGAAATGACGGTTCGCCGTATCGAGCAACGATCTGTAGTCGCTCAGCGGCATATCAATGCTCGGCTCCCAGGACCAGTGGTTCCCCACATCGTTCCAGACGAGCAGAAGCGTTCCGTAATCGTACCCGGCCGCCAGCTTCCACCAGCGCCCCTTCCCCGGAGCCGGAACCGAGAAGGTCGATACGCCCCCGGTCCCGGCCCGGACCCAATCGACGCCCGCGACGACGGTATGCTCCACGTCGATGGGGCGAACATGATCGAGACGGGCGCTCGTCGCGTTGCCCATCCGATAGAGATCGCACGTCGTTCGGCCCACCCTCCGAATCCTCCCCCGGCCGGACACCGCTTCGACCGGCGACCGACGCACCGGCTATTTTCGGTTGCATAGCTTAAGCCCAAGCTCGGAAGAAGGTCGGAGAATGCTCGACCGTGCCTTCCACGAACGGTCGGCGAAGTCGTTCATGCACCCCTGCGACGGCACCGTGGAAGCTGCAGGATTGTGCCTAGCGCATATCGGAGCGATTCAAATCTCCAGCCAAGCGCTGGAGTCATGAGAGGCGTGCGCCGAGCCGGAATTGTGAGGCTTCCCGGAAGCCGCTTATCTGGCGTTGCACCATCGCTTTCTCCGGGATTTCGGCATGGACCGTTCAGACGGGTCCCTCAAGCGCTCCTCCGCCGCGGGCGGCTGGGGGGCTCTGAAGAGCTGCGGCAAGCATCTGCTCGGCAGCCGGGCGCCGCTCTCCGGGGCGCGAGCCCTGCTCTCGGCCAACCAGCCCGACGGGTTCGATTGCCCCGGCTGCGCCTGGGGTGACCCCGCCCACGGCTCGTCGTTCGAGTTCTGCGAGAACGGCGTGAAGGCGGTCTCCTGGGAGGCCACCGACAAGCGCGCCGCCCCGCGCTTCTTCGCGCGTCACACCGTCTCGGAGCTGCGCGGCTGGACCGACTATGCGCTCGAGAGCGAGGGCCGCCTGACGCATCCGATGCGCTACGACGCGGCCACCGACACCTACCGCCCGGTGGAGTGGACGGACGCCTTCGCCGAGATCGGCGCGACGCTGCGCGGCCTCGGCAACCCGGATGCCGCCGAGTTCTACACCTCGGGCCGCGCCTCGAACGAGGCGGCCTATCTCTACCAGCTCTTCGCCCGATCTTTCGGCACCAACAACTTCCCCGACTGCTCGAACATGTGCCACGAGGCCAGCGGCATCGCGCTGGTCCAGGCCATCGGCATCGGCAAGGGCACGGTGCTGCTCGAAGACTTCGAGAAGGCGGACGCGGTCTTCGTCGTCGGCCAGAACCCCGGCACCAACCACCCGCGCATGCTGGGCGACCTGCGCCGCGCCGCCGAGCGGGGCGCGCAGATCGTCGTGCTCAACCCCGTGCGCGAGCGCGGGCTGGAGCGCTTCGCCGACCCGCAGAACAGCGTCGAGATGCTGCGCGGCGCGAGCCGCCCCATCGCCAGCCACTATCTCCAGCCCAAGCCCGGCGGCGACATGGCGGCCTTCCGCGGCATCGCCAAGGTGGTCTTCGCCCGCAACGCGGCGGCGCTCAGCGAGGGCAAGCCCTCGCTCCTCGACCACGCGTTCCTCGCCACCCACACCCTCGCCTTCGAGGAGTACCGCGCCGCCGTCGAGGCGACGGAATGGGACGCGATCCTCGACCAGTCGGGGCTGACGCGCGTCGAGATCGAGGCGGCGGCGGAGGTCTATCTCGGCGCGGACAAGGTCATCGCCACCTGGGCGATGGGCGTGACCCAGCACCGCCACTCGGTCGCGACGATCCGCGAGATTGCCAACGTGCTGTTCCTGCGCGGCCATGTCGGGCGGCCCGGCACCGGCCTGTGCCCGGTGCGCGGCCATTCGAACGTCCAGGGCGACCGCACGGTCGGCATCAACGAGAAGCCGCCGACCGCGCTGATCGAGGCGCTGGAGCGCGAGTTCGGGCTCGGCATGCCGAGGAAGCACGGCCACAATGTGCTCGGAGCCATCGGCGCGATGCTCGACGGCGCCTCGAAGGCCTTCATCGGCTTAGGGGGCAACTTTTTGCGCGCGACCCCCGATACGCCGTTGGTGGCCAAGGCGCTCGCCGGGTGTGAACTCACCGTCCACATCGCGACGAAGCTCAACCACTCGCATCTCGTGCCGGGCCGCGTCTCCTACGTGCTGCCCTGCCTCGGCCGCACCGAGGTCGATCGCAACAGCCGGGGCAAGGTCCAGATCGTGACCGTCGAGGATTCGATGAGCATGGTCCACGGCTCGGGGGGCATCAACAAGCCGGCCTCCCCGCACCTGCGCTCCGAGGTCGCCATCATCGCCGGCATGGCCGCCGCCACCGTCGGGTCCGAGCGGATCGAATGGGACACCCTCGCCGACGACCACGACCGCATCCGCGACCTGATCGAGCGCACCATCCCCGGTTTCAGCGGCTTCAACACGCGCGTGCGAAAGCCCCGGGGCTTCATGCTGCGCAACCTCGCCTCGGAGCGCGTGTTCGAGACGGCGACGGGCCGGGCCAACTTCTCCAGCGGCCCGCTGCCGGGGGCGACCGAGCACCAGCGCGCGAGCGCGCTGCCTGAGACCTTCGTGCTCCAGACGTTCCGCAGCCACGACCAGTACAACACCACGGTCTACGGCCTCGACGACCGCTACCGCGGCGTCTACGGCGAGCGCCGCGTCGTCTTCGCCCATCCGGACGACCTCGCCGCGCTGAAGGGCCGGTTCGGCGAGCGGGTCGATCTCGTCGGCCATGGCACCGATGACGGCGTCACACGGCGGGCGGAGGATTTCCGCCTCGTGCCGTTCGACATGCCGCGCGGGTCGCTCGCGGGCTACTACCCGGAACTCAACGTGCTGGTGCCGCTCTCGGCCTTCGGCGAATTCTCGGACACGCCGACCTCGAAATCCGTGCTGGTGCAGGTCCGCGCCCGCGGCGAAGCGCTGGCCGCATGAGCCAGCCCCCCGCCGACGCCGAGACGTTTCTGGCGACCACCGACACCATCGCGGCGCTGCGCCCCGAACTGAGCCTGTTGGAATCCGGCATCCTCGCCGGGCTCCATCTCGGGCTCGCCGAAGACAGCCGCAGCTTCGCCCGCGTCTTCGGCATCGAGCACGCGCTGGTGCTGCGGGCGGTGGACACGCTCGCGGGCGAGACCCTGGTGAGCGTGACCGCGCGCGACGCCCGGACGCAACGTACCCGCTACGCCGCGAGCGAGGTCGGGCGCAGCGTGCTGGCGGTGCTGGCGGCCTGAAGATCCGCTCGATCCCGTCCCTTCTCCCATCGCCACCCTCATCCTGAGGTGCCGCGCAGCGGCCTCGAAGGAGGGCTCCAGAACGCTCCGCGCGAACTGGAGCCCTACTTCGAGGCTCCGCCTTCGGCTGCGCACCTCAGGATGAGGGGATTTGATGGGATGAGCCGCCCAGAGGCGCTCCGAGGAAACCCCGCCGCATTGCCGCGCGGGCGGGCCGCCGCCACCCTGTGCGGGTGGAGAGCGCCCGAATGTCGTCCCGTGAAGCGCCCGATCGGCTCGGGCGCGTACCGAGCCTGCTGAGCCGGCGCTGGCGCGTCGGGCTGTTTGCCGGCCTCTACCTCTACCAGGGCACGGTCGCGGGCTTCGCCACATTGGCGCTCGCCAACCATCTGGCCGCGAGCGGCCACGGCGCGGGCGCGGTCGGCTCGCTGCTGGCGCTGATCGGCCTGCCCTGGGTGCTGCAGCCGCTGCTGTGGGGGCCGCTGCTCGACCGGGCCGCGCCGCATCCGATGGGGGCGCACCGGGTCTGGCTCGTGCGCGGGCTGTTCGGGGGCCAGATCGCGCTGGGCCTGCTGCCGTTCCTCGGCGCGCGGCCGGACCCGAGCATGCTCGGCGCGGTGCTGCTGCTCCACAGCCTGTGCGCCTCGCTCGCCGACACCGCGACCGACCGGTTGATCGTGGCCAACGTGCCCGAGGGCGAACTCGGCCGCGTCAGCGCCTGCACCCGTGCCGGCTTCGTCACCGGCTCCGCCCTTGGCGCGGCGCTGTTCGGCTGGCTGCTGCCGCAGATCGGCCTCCCCGGCGCCGCCGGCTTGCTGCTGTCCCTCACCACCGCCCTCGTGCTCGCCGCCGGCCTCGTGCGCGAGCGGCCGGGCGACGCGCTGCTGCGGGTCGGGCCCCTGCCGCGCTCGATCGTCTCTGAAGCGCCCCGCGGGCTGGCCGCGCATGGGCGGGGCGTCGTGCGGGTCCTCGCCGCCTTCCGCCATCGCGCGGCGCTTCTGCTGCTGGCGCTCTGCTTCGGGATCGATTTCGCCCTGGCGCTCTTTCAGGTGCCCTTCGCGGTGGCGATGGTGCGCGACCATGGCTGGGAGGCTGGCGCCCTGTCGCAGGTGCAGGCGCTGCTGGCGTTCCTCGGGGGCACCCTGGGGGCCGGGCTCGTCGGGTTCGCCGTCGATCGGATCGGTCCCGCCTCGGCCCTACGCCGGCTGTGCCTCGCCTGCGCCGCGGCCTTCGCCGTCATCGCCCTGATCGTCGTCGGCGGGTTCGAGGCGCGGGGCGGGCCGCTCATCCTCGGGCTGGCGAGCGTCGTCCCGGCGCTCCTCTACGTCGCGCTCCAGCCCACCGTGGTGCTGGCGAGCCGGGCGGAGGGCGTGTCGGCGACGCAGTTCCAGATCTTCATGGCGGCGATGAACCTCGGCGACGTCGCGGGCGCCGCGCTCGCGGGCGCCGCCGAGCGCTGGGCCTCCCCCGCCGCCACGGCCTGCGGCGTCGCCGTCGTGTTCGGGCTCGCCGCGATGCGGCGTCAGTAGTCCTGCGCCTCGGGCTCCACGAGAATCTCGCGCTTGCCCGCGTGGTTGGCGGGGCCGACGAGGCCTTCGGTCTCCATCCGCTCCATCAGCGAGGCGGCGCGATTGTAGCCGATCTGGAGGCGGCGCTGGATGTAGGAGGTCGAGGCCTTCTTGTCCCGCATCACCACCGCGACCGCCTGCTCGTAGAGGTCGCCGCCCTCGGAGCCGCCGAACTGGCCGGCATCGAACACCGCGCCGTCCGGGGCCGCCGCAGTACCGGACGCCATCTCGGCCTCGTCCGCCGTGACGGCATCGAGATACGAGGGCCGGCCCTGCCGCTTGAGATGGGCGACCACGCTCTCGACTTCCGAATCCGAGCAGAACGGCCCGTGGACGCGGGTGGTGCGGCCACCACCCGCCATGAACAGCATGTCGCCCTGGCCCAGCAACTGCTCGGCGCCCATCTCGCCGAGGATCGTGCGCGAATCGATCTTCGAGGTGACTTGGAAGCTCATCCGGGTCGGGAAGTTGGCCTTGATCGTGCCGGTGATGACGTCCACGCTCGGGCGCTGCGTCGCCATGATGAGGTGGATGCCCGCCGCCCGCGCCATTTGCGCGAGGCGCTGGATCGCGCCCTCGATGTCCTTGCCGGCCACCATCATCAGGTCGGCCATCTCGTCGACCACGATGACGATGTAGGGCAGCGGGTTGAGGTCCATGACCTCGTCCTCGTAGACCGCCTCGCCGGTCGAGCGGTCGAAGCCGGTCTGGACCGTGCGGGTCAGGGTCTCGCCGCGGGTGCGGGCTTCCTCCAGGCGGGCGTTGAAGCCGTCGATGTTGCGCACACCGACCTTGGACATCTTCTTGTAGCGCTCCTCCATCTCGCGCACGGCCCATTTGAGGGCGATGACCGCCTTCTTGGGGTCGGTGACGACCGGCGACAGGAGGTGCGGGATGCCGTCGTAGACCGACAGCTCCAGCATCTTCGGATCGACCATGATCAGGCGGCACTCTTCGGGCTTCAGCCGGTAGAGCAGCGACAGGATCATGGTGTTGATGGCGACCGACTTGCCGGAGCCCGTGGTGCCGGCGACGAGCAAGTGCGGCATCCGGGCGAGGTCGGCGATGATCGGCTCGCCGCCGATGTTTTTCCCCAAGCACAAGGCGAGCTTGTGCTTGGTCTCGGCGAAGTCGGCGGATGCCAGCAGTTCGCGCAAAAAGACCGTCTCGCGCTTCATGTTCGGCAGTTCGATGCCGATGGCGTTGCGGCCCGGCACCACGGCGACGCGGGCCGAGACCGCGGCCATCGAACGGGCGATGTCGTCGGCGAGCGCGATCACGCGGCTCGACTTGGTGCCCGGCGCCGGCTCCAGTTCGTAGAGGGTGACGACCGGGCCGGGGCGCACGGCCAAAATATCGCCGCGCACGCCGAAATCCTGAAGGGTCGCCTCCAGCATGGTGGCGTTCTGCTCCAGCGCCTCGGCCGAGACCTCGGAGCCGGGCGACGCCTCGCGCGGGCGGGCGAGCAGCTCGAGGGCCGGGTGCTGGTAGGCGCCGGGCTCGGGGCGGAATTCGGGGGCCGGACGGGGCCGGGCCGGCTGCGGCTGGGGCGCGGGCCGCGACACCCGCGAGACCGGGGCCTCGGCCTCGGCCGCCTCGTCGTCCTCAAGGATGGCGGCCGGGCGCGGCGGCGCGGCGGGGCGGGCGGGGGCCGCCGCGGGCGGCGCCTCGTCCGCGTCGGTCTCCTCGTTGTCGAACACGGGCTCGCGGCGCCCCGCGGCGGGACGCGCCGGGGCGTGGGCGGCCCAGGGGGCCTCGTCGTCCTCGAAGGCGCGGCGGGCGGCGAGCGCGGGCGAGGCGCCGGCATAGGCGAGCCCGTCGCGGGCCTCATTGGGCGCCTTGAAGGCTTCGAGCCGGTCGCGCAGCGAGGCGCGACCGCGCATCACCGCGTGGGCGAGCGCGCCGAGCGAGAGGATGCCGAGGCTCGGTTCGTCGGCATCGTGCCGCTCCTCGTAGGCGCGGGACGGCGCGCGCGGCGCCGGGCGGGCGGGGGCGTAGGCGACCTCCTCCTCGTCCTCCGGGTCGGGCTTGGCGACGCGGCAGGCGGCGGTGAGGCTCAGGATCGCCACCGCGGCGAAGGCGAAGCCGGCGAACGCCGCGAACGGGCCGATCAGCCGCCGCGTGCCGGCGAGCAGGGCGTCGCCCGCGACGCCGCCCAGCCCGGTCGGCAGCGGCCAGCGGGCGGTCGGCGGCAGGGCGCTCGCCACCGCGCTGACGCAGAGCACGCCGAGGATCCACAGCACGAGGCGCACGCCGCCATGCGGCAGGTCGCGCTCGCGCATCAGCCGCATGCCCCAGAGCGCGGGCGGCAGGGCCAGCGCGATCGAGCCGAGACCGAGGAGCTGCATCGCGAGGTCGGCGACCACGGCGCCCGCGCGCCCGAGCACGTTGTGCGCCCGGTGGTCGGTGGCGTGGTTAAGGCTCGGATCGTCGATCGACCACGTCGCCAGCGCGACGATGAGGGCGATGGCGCCAGCGAACAGGATGAGCCCGCCGCACTCCGTCAGCCGCTTGGCCAGGAACGGCCGCAGGCTGTCGACGAACGTATCGTAGGGCGACGCGGAGCGGCGAAGGGAACGCATGCGAACAACCGGACCAATGGCAACGGTACGGTAAGGCTAACGCGACCCCGTTAACGGCGGGCTAAGCAAACGCCCGCGGAAACGAAAGAAGCCCCGGAGACCATCCGGGGCTTCGATCTTCGTCTCTTCATGTGCATGGAACCCGATCTGCGATCGGCTTCCATGCGCCCGGCGGACGCCCGCCGCCCCGCAGTCGCGGGGGCCGCCGTCGATGCCGATTAGGCATCGCCGACGGAATACGCGATCAGAAGGTGAAGCCGGTCTCGAGCAGGTAGCGCTCCTGCGAGTTCTTGAGGCCGTTGCGGCCGAAGCCCGCGCCCGCGCCGATCCCGAAATCCTTGGCGACGTCGTAGGCCTGCACCGTCGCGAACTCGCCGCGGATGAAGTAGCGGTCCCAGGTGAAGGTCGGGGTGATGGTGAACGAGAACGCCGAGCTGCCCGGGCCGTAGAGCACGTTGGTGGCGCTGATGCCGGCGAAGTCGCCGCGGGTGCCGGACTGCTTGATGTACTCGACGCGGCCGGCGAGGCCGAAGTTCTCGTTGAACGAGTAGCCCGCGAGCAGCGCGCCGCCGTAGGTCTCAGCGCCGACGATCGGGGAGAAGTAGTTCGGCTTGGCGGCGACGTTGGTGTACTGGAAGTACGGCGTCACGATCCACGGGCCGTTGGCGTAGGTCCAGTTGACGCTGACGATGCTGCTGTTCTGCAGCGAGTTGATGGTCGCGAACTGGAACCGCGGGCTGCGGGTCGAGGAGTCGAAGTCGGCGAAGTGGGTGCCGCCGTTGACGCCGATCGTGTTCGAATCGTCGATCTTGTAGGTGATGAGACCGGTGACCCAGTTGAGTTGGCCCGAGTAGAAGCCGTCGTTGACCGACAGCGACGCCGCCCACGGGCCGCTGGCGTAGTTCACCTGGACGCCCTGGTTGATGAAGTTCTCTTGGTTGAACACCAGACCGCGGCTGATGTTGAGGTTCTGGTAGGAGAACAGCAGCTCGGAGCCGATGTTGGTGAACATCCGGCCGCCCTGGATCGACCACTCGTCATTGATCTGCCACTTGCCGTAGGCGACCGGGACCGGGCCGAACAGCGACTCGGTCTGCTCGAACGAGGAGTAGAGCGGCAGGCCGAGCGCCGGGATCGAGTACAGGCCGGTGTGCACGTAGAACTGGAACGGACCGTCGGCCTTCTGGATCCAGGCCTGGAGGTTCGTGAAGTCGACGCGGCCGTAACGGTCCCGCTCGCCGCTGGGGGAGAGGATGCCGAAGGCGTTGGTCTGGGTGTAGGCGAAGCCGGTGATCGCGCCGCCGACATAGATGTCGCCGATACCGGTGGTGAAGCAGGCCGGGTTCGGGTTGGCCTTGATCAGGCCGCCGAAGGCCGGGGTCGAGATCGCGGCCTTGCAATGCTCGACGGCGACGACCGGCAGCACCTTCGCCGGGAGATCGGCGGCAACGGCTTGGCCGGCGGTGAAGGCGGCCAGTGCGGCCACGGAGGCCTTCAACGTCAGTCGGATGGTCATCGAGCTCTGCCCCGGTTGTTTGATACGGCCAAGGTGCCGCAGGGGCCCGTGCATCGCAAAATGAAGCTTTGGGCAATTGCCTAAAACATAGGCAATTACGGCCAAGCTCAGGCGATGCCATGGAACTGTTGCCGAAGGAACACATCTGTGGCAGCCGCCGGAACAACAGTCCGGGCGCGTTTCTGCCCAGTCCAGCCGAGACCTCGCCTCCGCCGGCCCAGTTCTCGTTCCTTGATCGGCTCGGCGGGATGCGACCGCGAATCACGAAGGGCCCCGACGCGTCGCGCCGGGGCCCTTCGAGTGTCTTCGCCGGTTCCGCCCCGGACGCGCGGTCCGGGACGGGGTTGGTGGGTTCAGTAGTTGTAGGCGCGCTCGCCGTGATCGGCGATGTCGAGGCCCTCGCGCTCCTCTTCCTGCGTGACGCGCAGGCCGATCGTCAGGTCGACGAGCTTGTAGAGGATCGCCGAGCCGATGCCCGACCACAGGATGGTGAAGCCGACCGCCTTGGCCTGGGTGATGAGCTGGGCGGTCATGTCGTAGGCGCCGAGCACCAGCTCGCCGGGCTTGGTGGTGTAGTCCGGGATGCCGGCGCCGCCGAGATCGGGCGAGACCAGGATGCCGGTGGCCAGCGCACCGAGGATGCCGCCGACGCAGTGGACGCCGAAGACGTCGAGCGAGTCGTCGTAGCCCAGCGCGTTCTTGACGGTCGAGCACATCACGAAGCAGGCGGCGCCCGCCACGAGGCCGAGCACGATCGAGCCCATCGGGCCGGCGAAGCCCGCGGCCGGCGTCACGGCGACGAGGCCGGCAATGGCGCCCGAGAGCATGCCGAGCAGCGACGGCTTGCCCTTGGCGGCCCATTCCACGAACAGCCAGGACACGGCCGCGGCGGCGGTGGCCACGAAGGTGTTGATCATGGCGAGGGTGGTGGTGCCGTTGGCCTCGAGGTTCGAGCCGGCGTTGAAGCCGAACCAACCCACCCACAGGAGCGAGGCGCCGATGGTGGTCATGGTCAGCGAGTGCGGGGCGAGCAGGTCGCGGCCGTAGCCGATGCGCTTGCCGAGCATCAGGCAGCCGACGAGGCCGGCGATGCCCGCGTTGATGTGGACGACGGTGCCGCCGGCGAAGTCGAGGGCGCCCCACTTGAACAGCAGGCCGGCATCACCCAGCACGGCGTCGTAATCGGCCTGGGCGGCAGCCTTGTCGGTCGCCTCGGCGAGCTTCTTCGCGGCGTCGGCGAACACGTCCGGGCCGCCCCAGTACCAGACCATGTGGGCCATCGGGAAGTAGATCAGCGTGACCCAGAGGATCGTGAACACGATCAGCGCCGAGAACTTCATCCGCTCGGCGAAGGCGCCGACGATGAGGCCGGGGGTGATCATCGCGAACGTCATCTGGAAGCAGATGTAGACGTATTCGGGGATCACGACGCCGTTGGAGAAGGTCGCGGCCACCGAGTTGGCGTCGACGCCCTTGAGGAAGGCCTTGCCGAAGCCGCCGATGAAGTCGTTGAGGCCGCCGCCGTTGGTGAAGGCGAGGCTGTAGCCGTAGGTGACCCACAGCAGGCAGACGATGGAGGCGATGGCGAAGACCTGGGTCAGCACCGAGAGCATGTTCTTGGTGCGCACGAGGCCGCCGTAGAACAGCGCCAAGCCCGGCACGGTCATCATCAGGACGAGGACCGAGGACAGCAGCATCCAGGCGGTGTCGCCCTTGTTCGGGACCGGTGCCGCGGCGGCGGCTGCCGGCGCGGCCTCGGGAGCGGGCGTCTGGGCCAGCGACGGCTCGACGAGGAGGAGGCCGAGCGCGGCACCTCCCAGCCCGAGCGCGAGAAGGGTACGAAGTTTCATGGGACGGGAAGCTCCTGATCGCGTTCTGCGAGAGCGTTGCGAATTCTTCTGGGTGTTCGGGCGATGCTCAGAGAGCGTCGACGTCGGTCTCGCCGGTGCGGATGCGGACCGCCTTCTCCAGCGGCATGACGAAGATCTTGCCGTCGCCGATCTGGCCGGTGCGGGCGGCGCCCGCGATGGCGTCGATGACGCTGGTGACGAGGTCGGCGGCCACCGCCACCTCGATCTTCAGCTTGGGCAGGAAGCTCACGGCGTATTCGGCGCCGCGGTAGATCTCGGTGTGACCCTTCTGGCGGCCGTAGCCCTTGACCTCGGTCACGGTGAGGCCGTGGACCCCGATGCCGGTCAGGGCGTCGCGGACCTCCTCCAACTTGAACGGCTTGATGATCGCCATCACGATTTTCATGGGCGGCGCCCCCTGATTGTTCATTCATGCCGGCCGCGCACCGGCCGAGACCCAACGGCTCGCAGGTGTCGGAAAGACCCTGCGATCGGGCGCCCTCATTCAAGGACCATGCCAAGCGGAACCATTTTGGAGTTCGCTTTTCTGCCCAAGGGCTAAGCGCAAGGCGCGCGCAGGGCAGGCAGCGCCGGGAACGACACTGCTCACGAATTATGCAAACAGCCGGTCTTTGCGGCAATTTTGACCGTGAATTGCGCGGCCAAGCTTCGCCTGACGGTGAAACGCCTCCAAGATGGGCGGTTTCAGCGGCGCTGGCGGATCAGACCTTCCTGGGCGACGGAGGCGATCAGGTTTCCGGCCTCGTCGTGCAGGGTGCCGCGGGCGAATCCGCGGGCGCCGGACGCGCTCGGCGCGTCCTGCGAGTAGAGCAGCCACGCATCGGCCCGGAACGGGCGGTGGAACCACAGGGCGTGGTCGAGGCTCGCCGACTGGATGTCGGTGTCGAACACGGTGCGGCCGTGCGGGATCAGCGTCGCGTCGAGCAGCGTCATGTCGGAGGCGTAGGCGAGCACCGCGCGGTGCAGCGCCGGATCGTCCGGCAGCGGCTTCGTCGTGCGCATCCAGACATGGTAGCGCCCCGGCCGCGGGGTGCGGTCGCGGTAGCGGTCGGTCTCGACCGGGCGCAGCTCGATCGGCCAGGCCTGCGTGAAGTAGGCCAGCATGGGCGCGGGCACGATGCTGCCCTCCGCATGCGCCAGCGTCCGGGCGTCGGCGAGCGCCTCGGGGCCGGGCACGTCGGGCCGCTCGGCGGCGTGTTCGAAGCCGGGTTCCTCCTCGTGGAACGAGACCGACATGGCGAAGATCGCCCGGCCCTTCTGGATCGCCTTGACGCGCCGCGTGGTGAAGCTGCCGCCGTCGCGGATGCGCTCGACCTCGTAGACGATCGGCACCGCCGGATCGCCGCCGAGCAGGAAGTAGGCGTGCATCGAGTGCGGCACCCGCGCCGACATCACCGTGCGCGAGGCGGCGACGAGGCTCTGGGCCACCACCTGCCCGCCGAACACCCGCGGCCAGCCGATCGGCGGCGAGACCCCGCGGAACAGGTCGGTCTCCAGGCGCTCCAGGTCGAGGATCGCCAGAAGTCCGTCGACGGGATCGGGCATGGCGGTTTCCAAGCAGGTGAAGGACTGGGCGGTGACGAGACAAGGGCCGCGGCGCGGCTATCACTCGACGCGGGCGCCCGGCAAGGGCATGAGCAAGGCATGAGATCTCCGGAGATGCCGAGGAAGGAGCCGCCGATGGGCGAGACCGGTCGCCGTTCCGGGAGCCGCAGCCTGCTGGTCGCGGGCGCGGGCCTGCCCGGCCTGACGCTCGCGGTGGCGCTGAAGCGGGCGCACGGCCCGGCCCTCGACGTGGCGGTCTGCGATCCCGGCCTGCCCGCGGGCGCCGCCCGCCATCGCGGGCGCGCCTACGCGGTGGCGGCGGGGCCGCGGCGGATGCTGGAGCGGCTGGGGCTGTGGGCGGCCATCGCGCCCGCCGCCGAGCCGATGCGCCGCCTCGTCATCAGCGACAGCCGCGTCGGTGACCCGGTGCGACCGGTCTTCCTCACCTTCGGCGACGCGGCGAAGGAGGCCGCGGCGAAGGAGGCCACGGACGGCGAGCCCTTTGCCCACATGGTCGAGGCCGAGCCGATGGCCGCCGCCCTTCTCGACGCCGCCCGCGCGGCCGGGGTGCGGCTGGTGCCGCAGGGTGTGCGCGCGGCCGTGCCGGAGGCCGGCGGCATCCGCGCCGAGTTCGCCGACGGCTCGTCCGAAAAGCTCGCGCTGGTGGTGGCCGCGGACGGCGCCCGCTCCGCCTTGCGCGAGGCCGCCGGGATCGGCTGGGTCGGCTGGTCCTATCCGCAATCGGGCATCGTCGCGACGGTGCAGCACGCGCGCGACCACGAGGGCCGGGCCTTCGAGCACTTCCTGCCGAGCGGGCCCTTCGCGATCCTGCCGCTCACGGTCGGCGGCGACCTCGGCCACCGCTCCTCCATCGTCTGGACCGAGCGCAGCGCCGACGTGCCAGCGCTGCTCGGCGGGGACGAAGCCGAGACGCTGGCCGAGATCGAGCGGCGGTTCGGGGCGGAACTCGGCCGGATCGCCCTTGAGCACGGCCCCTCGGCGCACCCGCTGGCCTTCGGCATCGCCCGCAGCTTCAGGGCGCCGCGCCTCGCCCTGCTGGGGGACGCCGCCCACGTGATCCATCCGGTGGCGGGCCAGGGGCTCAATCTCGGGCTGGCCGGGGCGGCCGCTTTGGCGGAAGCCGTAACGGAGGCGCTGCGGCTCGGGCTCGATCCGGGCTCGGACGACGTGCTGAAGGCCTACGAGCGGGCGCGCCGGTTCGACACGGTGGCGATGGCGGCGGCCACCGACGGGCTCAACCGGCTGTTCTCGAACGACAGCCTGCCGCTGCGACTCACCCGCGACCTCGGCCTCGGCCTCGTCGATCGCCTGCCGGGCCTGAAGGACTTCTTCATCGGCCAAGCCGCGGGCCGCCGAGCCCAAGGCCCTCGGCTTCTACGCGGCGAAGCGTTGTAGGTCCGGGGATCCCAAAGGACGAGTCCTTTGGCGGGGCGCCGGGGCAGAGCCCCGGCATCCCTTCAAACCAGGGCTCCGCCCTGGACCCGCGAAAGGACTTGTCCTTTCGAAACCTAGATTTAGGCCTTCGCTTTGTTGGCCTTTTCGCGCTCGATGCCTTCGAGGATGAGGCGGTGGGCCTCCTCCTTGTCGCCCCAGCGGACGACCTTGACCCACTTGCCCGGCTCCAGATCCTTGTAGTGCTCGAAGAAGTGCTGGATCTGGTGCAGCGTGATGTCGGGCAGGTCGGTGTAGTTCTCGATCCGGTCGTAGCGCTTGGTCAGGTGGCGCGAGGGGACGGCGATGATCTTCTCGTCCTCGCCGGCATTGTCCTCCATCACCAGCACGCCGACGGGGCGCACGCTGATGATCGCGCCCGGCGCGATGGCGCGGGTGTTGGCCACCAGCACGTCGCACGGGTCGCCGTCGCCCGACAGGGTATGCGGGATGAAGCCGTAATTGCCCGGGTAGTGCATCGCCGTATACAGGAAGCGATCGACGACGAGGGCGCCGGCCTCCTTGTCCATCTCGTACTTGATCGGCTCGCCGCCGATCGGAACCTCGACGATCACGTTGACGTCGTGCGGCGGGGTCTTGCCGATCGAGATGGCGTTGATGTCCATGGCGTCTGCTTTCTTGATGCCGGCCGCGTCGGCCCGACCGTGTCGGGATGCGGCAACCGTTCGCTGTCTTAGGGCGCGCGCGCACGAAAGAAAATCGGCCGTTCGGACAGGAACCGCCGAGTGTTGCCGCGGTACCCAAGCTTTCAGGTGAAGAGATAGGCGATCTTGGGCAGGCTGAAGCCCGAGACGCGCTCGAACCCCTCCGGCCCCGGCACCCCGCCGAGCCGCTCGTAGAAGGCGCAGGCGCGGGCGTTGTCGGCCAGCGCCCAGACACCGATGCGGGTCAGCCCGCGGTCGATCAGGTCGTTGCGCACCGCCCGGAACAGCCGCGTGCCGAAGCCGAGCCCCTGGAACACGGGAGCGATGTAGAGTTCGTCGATCTCGCCGTCCGCCCGGATCGTCCGCTCCCGCGCCCGACCGTAGGCGGCGTAACCCGCGATCCGCTCGTCGAACTCGACCACGGCGAGCCCGCGCCCGCCGCCGATCATCGCCCGCCACGCGGCCCCGCCGCGCCGCGCCAGGAACCGCTCCAGGGCGACCCCCGGAATCACCCCCTGATAGGCCTCGCGCCACGACGCGTCGAACACCCCCGCGAGGCCGGCCGCATCCGCGGGGCGGGCTCGCCGGATGCTCACCGTGTTCGTCGCCATGGCCGGCTCCGCTGTGGGAATTGCCCGGTATGATGCCGGCAAAGGCCGCGGTTCGGCAACGGGGAAACCGGACAGCTGGCCCGAGGCGACAACTTGCACGGCGAGAGGGATCGGCTACGGTCGAACGACCCGAAGCCGCCTGCAAAATGCGGCGACACGATCACGAGCGATCCGCTTGTCACGTCGCATCATCTGGGATCGCACCGGAGGCAATCCGATCCCGCGCGTGAGCCAGGAATTGGGGATCGATCCTTACGTCTGCAGCGATGCCTGCATACGATCAAACAATCGGCGGGCCTCCGCCCGAACGACGAGGTGATCTACGACAACGGCGACGTGACCGGCAAGCTCAACGGCGACGAGATCGGGAACCTGTACGATGAGCACTGATCCGAGAGCGCTTCCCGTCACCTACGCGGCGATCGTGTTCAAGGGCGAGCATCTCGACCCCGGCCTCGTCTCGGCGATCATGGAGCGCGCGCCTACCCTCTCCTACCGGCGTGGGGACACCTACAGCGTCAAGGGCCGGGAACAGGAGCGACGGTTCGGCCTGTGGGTCTACAGCACCCGCAACCTCGTCGCCTCGGGCAGCCTGAAGAAGCATCTGGAAGCCCTGGAGATCGCGATCCTCGGCCTGCGCTCGGCATGGTCCGAGAAGCGGTGGCTCAAGATGAAGGCTCTGGTCGAGGATCAGGGCGTGGAACTGCGCATCGACGTGTTCTGGTACGGGCCCGCCCACGCCGAGTTTCCCCGGATCAGCCTGTCGTTCCAGCATCTGATCGACGAGGCCGGCGGCACGATCCAGACCGACTTCCATCGCGACGAGGATGCGACGCAGGTCGCGTAGTCGGCACGGTCGCCGCACCGCCCGCGTTGTCGCCCCCATCGCGGGCTGTTAGACGGACATTCCTTCCCGCCAGCCCCGCGTCCCGTGTTCAACCGCTTCCTTCCCCCCGAGACGCGCTACGCGCGGCGCATGGCGCGCATCGCGAAGTTCGAGAAGCCGATCGCCGGGCCGGTCTCGCGCGCCAAGGCGTGGGCTAACATGCTGCTCGTCGATCACGGCGTGTTCCGGCTGGCCTATCTCAACCGGCACCGCATCGGCACCGGCCTCGTCTGGCGCTCGGCCCAGCCGACGCCGCACCAGCTCGCGTGGTTCAAGCGCCAGGGCGTGCGCACCGTGGTCTCGCTGCGCGGCGGGCGCGAGCACGGCTCCTGGCCGCTCCAGCGGGAGGCCTGCGAGCGCCAGGGCCTGCGACTGGTCGAGTTCGTGCTGCGCTCCCGCGAGGCGCCCTCGCGCGAGACCCTGATGGCCGCGAAGGAATTCTTCGCCGGCATCGAGTACCCGGCGGTGATGCATTGCAAGTCCGGCGCGGACCGGGCGGGGCTGGCCGCCGCCCTGTTCCTGATCCTGCACGAGGACCGCCCGGTGCGGGAGGCCCTGCGCCAGCTCTCGCCGCGCTACGGCCATTTCCGCTTCGCCAAGACCGGCATCCTCGACGCGTTCTTCGCCGCCTATCTCCGCGAGGGCGAGCCGCGCGGCCAGAGCTTTTCGCAATGGGTCGAGCACAGCTACGACCCCGAGGCGCTGAAGCGGGATTTTCGCGCGGGGTTCTGGTCCGATCTCGTCGTCGATCGGCTGTTACGACGGGAATAGCGGACAGACGCAGGGGCTCTGCCCCTGCACCCCACCGAAGGACTTGTCCTTCGGGAACCCCTACTTCTCGTCCTTGGGATCGGGGCCGGAGCGTTCGGCGAGGCGGGCCAGCGTCGTCAGTTCGCGGAACCATGCCCGCACGGGTTTCGCCGGCGTGCCGCCCCAGCGCGAGCCCGGCGGCACGTCGCGGTTGACGTTGGAGGAGCCCGCGATCTGCGAGCCCATGCCGATGCGCAGGTGGCCGACGACGCCGACCTGCCCGCCCAGCACGACGTAATCCTCCAGCGTGGTCGAGCCGGAGATGCCGACGCCCGACACGATCACGCAGTGGCGCCCGATCACCACGTTGTGGGCGATCTGCACGAGGTTGTCGATCTTGGTCCCCTCGCCGATCACCGTGTCGCGCGAGGCGCCCCGGTCGATCGTGGTGTTGGCACCGATCTCGACGTCGTCCTGAACGATGACCCGACCGATCTGCGGCACCTTGAGATGGCCGCCCGCCCCCATGGCGAAGCCGAAGCCGTCCTGGCCGATCCGGGCGCCGGGATGGACGATGACGCGGTTGCCCACCAGCGCATGGGTCAGCGTGCTGCCCGCCCCGATCGAGCAGTCGCGCCCGATCCGGACGTTCGGGCCGATCACCGCGTTGGGGCCGATCACCGAGCCCGAGCCGATCTCGGCGCCGGGCCCGACCACCGCGCCGGGATCGATCCGCACGTCGTCCTCCAGACGCGCCTGCGGATGGACGTGAGCGCCGGGGGCGACGCCGTCGGTCCCGAACAGCGAGCGCGGCCGCATCGCCTCGCCGTAGAGGCGCGCGAGCAGGCCGGCATAGGCGCGGTAGGGGTCGCGCAGCACCAGCGCCGCCGTCCCCTCAGGCACGCGGGCGGAAAAGCGCGGCGAGACGAGGCAGGCGAGCGCCTTGGTGGCGGAGAGCGCCTCGCCGTAGCGGGCGTTGTCCATATAGGCGATCTCGGACGGTCCCGCCGATTCGAGCGGGGCCGCGCCGGTGACCGGGCGGGCCGGGTCGGCGCCCTCGGGCAGGGAAACGCCGCAAGCCTCGGCGACGGCGCCGAGGCTCAGGCCGCCTTTCGGCGTGATGAAGAGGGGGTCTGACATGACACGACAACGCGGCGACCCGCGAAGGGTCGCCGCGTCATGGGATCAGAAGCGCGAGCCGCCGGAGAAGCGGAACGCCTGGAGCTGGTCCTTGCCGACCCGGCCGAAGCCGTTGTTCACGCCCTCGTCCTTGGTGAGGGCGTAGGCGTAATCGAAGCGGATCGGGCCCAGCGGCGAGTTCCACAGGATCGAGGCACCGACCGAGGAGCGGATCTTGGCGCTGTCGCGGACGTTCACGCACTCGGGCTCGACGCTGATCGCGCCGGTGCCGAAGCTGGAGTAGTTGCAGGTGCCGCCGCGACGGTCCGCGCTGCCGTTGATGAAGCCGTCGCCGTTGACGTCGAAGTTGCGGCGGCCCGAATAGCCGAACAGCGTACCGGCGTCGGCGAACACCGCGCCCTTGATGCCGAGATCCTTCGGAACGCCGGGGATCGGGAACTGGACCTCGAGCGTGGCGCCGACATAGGTCGTGCCGCCGATGGCGTTGGAGCGGGCGTCGGCGCTGCCGACGTCGCGCGGGCCGAGGCCGTTCGGGGCGAAGCCGCGGACCAGCGACGGGCCGAGGAAGAACTGGTCGGTGATGCGCAGCGGGTTGCCGTCGAGCGCCGAGATGTGACCGCCCTGGAGGCGGACGAAGCCGATCACGTCCTCGAAAAACAGCTCCTTGTAGTAGCGGGCGTCGCCCGTCACGCGGAAGAACTTCGAGTCGCCGCCGATGCCGGCCACGTCGGGCTTCAGCTCGCCGTAGAAGCCGTTGGTCGGCCGCTGCAGGTTGTCGAGCGTCGAGTAGGCCAGCGTCACGCCCGCGAGGGAGGTGAGGGTCGAGCCGCGCGAGCCCTTGAGCGCGATCGAGGCCTCGCCGTTATAGGCGCAGTCCGGATAGATCGGCAGGCCGGCGAGCGGGTTCGCCGCCCCGTTCGCCAGGGTCGGCGGCTGGACCGCCGTGACGCCGGGGATCGGGATCGAGCAGTCGTTGTAGGGCCGCTTGACCGTGTTCGGGATCGTCAGCTCGGTGTTGTAGAGCGAGTAGCGGAACGTGACGCCGAAATCCTCGGTGATCGGCAGGCCAACGCGGAGCTGGCCGCCGTAGACGGTCGTCTCGTAGCGCGAGTAGCGGGTCAGGTCCGAGTACTTGTAGAAGGCGTCGAAGCCGGCCGCCATGCGGTAGCCGAGGAAGTACGGCTCGGTGAACGAGAAGTCGAAGCCCTTGGCGTACTGGCCGCCCTGGGCGGCGACGCGGACGTACTGACCGCGGCCGAGGAAGTTCGACTCGGAGACCGAGACTTCGCCGATGATGCCGTCCTGGGTGGAGTAGCCGCCCGCCACCGAGAACGAGCCCGTGGGCTGATCCTCGACATCGATGTTCACGACCACGCGGTCCGGCGAGGAGCCCGGCTCGTTGGAGAAGCGGACCTTCTTGAAGAAGCCCAGGCCGTTGAGGCGGCGCTCGGCGCGGTCCACCAGCACGCGATTGTAGGCGTCGCCCTCGGTGAGGTCGAGTTCGCGGCGGATGACGTAGTCGCGGGTGCGGGTGTTGCCGCGGATGTTGATGCGCTCGACATAGACGCGCGGGCCGTCCTCGACCACGAAGCCGAGGGAGACCTGACGGGTGGCGGGGTCGCGCTGACCGGTCGGGCGGACCTGGGCGAAGGGATAGCCCTGGCGGTTGACCTCGTTGGTCACGCCGACCAGCGACTTCTCCACGTCCTCGGCGTTGTAGACGTCGCCGACCTGGGCGCGGATCTGGCCGTCGAGGGCGCCGCGATCGACGCCGGGGATGCGCGGGTCCACGGCCACGGCGCCGACGGTGTACTGCTCGCCCTCGTCCACCGTGACGGTGACGACCCAGCCGGCATCCTCCGGGGTCTCGACGTAGCGGGCGTCGGCGTTGACGACGCGGAAGTCGGCGTAGCCGTTCTTGAGGTAGTAGCGACGCACCAGCTCCACGTCCGCCGCGATGCGATCCGGATCGTAGACGTCGGAGGTCTTGATGAACGACAGGAAGTTCATCTGCGTGGTGGTCATCAGCCCGCGCAGGGTCGATTCGGAATAGGCGCGGTTGCCGACGAAGTTGATCGCCTTCACGCCGGTCTTGTCGCCCTCTTCGACGGTGAAGACGACGTCGGAGCGGCCGTTCGGCAGATCGACGAGGCGATAGCTGACCTTGGCGGTGCCGCGACCGAAGCGCTTGTACACCTCGCGGATGCGCTCCACGTCGGCCGCGATCACGGCCTGGCTCAGGGCGCCGCGTTCCTTGGTCTCGACGGTGCCTTCGAGCGTCGCCTTCTCGACCTTCTTGTTGCCCTCGAAGAAGACGCGGCCGACGATGCTGTTCTCGCGCACCCGCACGACGGTGGTGCCGCCGCGGGCCGAGACCTGCACGTCGGAGAAGAGGCCGGTGGAGAGGAGGTTGCGCCGCGCCTCCTCGGGCGAGCCGGAGGCGGTGCCGGTGACGTAGGAGCGGATCGTGCCGGAATCGACACGCTTGTTGCCTTCAACGAGGATCTGCTGGGCGTGAGCGACCTCACCGCCGAGGATCACACCGGCGGCGGCGGCGACCAGAACGATGGCCTGCTCCGCCGACTTGCGCCGGCGCTTTCCCGTCATCGACATCATGTAATCGCCCGTCTCTTTTTATCTCAGCACGGGTTCGCACCCGCGGGCCGCCGTCCTTGTCAGAGACGGGCCGCCCTCTGGTCCCAGCCACGCTTGTATCGGGAATCCCCTGCGACGCAACGCGGGGGAGGTCCGCCGTTAAGGGATTTTGGGGGGTCGTGGCCTTCGCGCCACTTAACGGCGCGCCACTTGCCCACAGGATCGCGGATCAGGGTGAATGGGGCGTAAATGCGGCCCCGGTCACGGCTTTTCGGAACGGGACCGGATCGCCGCAACACCCCGTTAACCATGGCTCCGAATCGAAATTGGGGCCTTCCGGCCACGAAAAAGGCCCGGCCGAGGGGCCGGGCCTGTAGGGCCGGAGTCGGGGACGGTCGCGCCCCGTCAGGTGCCGCGCGAGAACGAGGCGCCGAGATTCAAGATATCGTTCCAGGCGGCGAACAACATCAGCATCAGCACGAAGGCCAGGCCGATGCGGAAGCCGATCTCCTGGGCGCGCTCGCTCAAGGGGCGGCCGCGCACCACCTCGAAGGCGTAGAACATGAGATGGCCGCCATCGAGCAGCGGGATCGGGAACAGGTTGAGCAGGCCGATCGAGACCGAGAGCAGCGCGATCAGCCCGATCAGCCCACCGACGCCGCCGACGCGGGCGACCTCGCCGGAGACCCGGGCGATGCCGATCGGCCCGGAGAGCTGGTCGGCGGATTCGCGGCCGGTCACCAGCTTGCCGATGTAGTCGAAGGTGCGCTCGACCACGAAGTAGGTCTCGGCGACGCCGAGCTTGAGCGACTCGTAGGGGCCGTAATGCACGAGCTTGGCCGCGTCGCCCCGCGGCCCGTTGATGCCGAGCCGGCCGAAGCGGTGGCGGCCGAACGGGGTGCGGTCCTCGATCTTGTCGGGCACCGCGGTCAGCGTCTTCTGCTCGCCGCCGCGATCGACCGTGACCGACAGCGAGGAGCCGGCCGCCCCCGAGACGACGCGCTGCATCTCGCCGAAGGTGGCGATGGCCTCCCCGTCGATGGAGCGGATCACGTCGCCGGGCTGGAAGCCGGCGCGCTCGGCGGCGCTGCCGGGCTGCACCGCCTCGACGCGGGCCGGCGTCTCGTAGCGGCCGTTGAGGTAGATCGCGCCCGCGAACACGGCGATCGCCAGGATGAAGTTGGCGATGGGGCCGGCGGCCACGATCGCCGCGCGCTTGGCCACCGGCTGGGCCGGGAAGCTGATCGCCCGCTCGTGCGGGTTCATCCGGGCGACCGCATCGGGATCGGGCACGCTGGCGCCGTTGGCGTCGCCGACGAACTTGACGTAGCCGCCGAGCGGGATCGCGCAGAGCTTCCAGCGGGTGCCGTGCCGGTCGTTGAAGCCGACGAGCTCCGGCCCGAAGCCGATGGAGAAGGCGTTGACGCCGACGCCGCACCAGCGGCCGACGAGGAAGTGCCCCATCTCGTGGACGAAGACCACGATGGTCAGCACGAACAGGAACGGGATCACCGCGCCGAAGAAACCGGCCGCGTTGCCGCCCATGCTGCTGAGGAAATCCATTCCGGCACCCTTTTGGCCGCGATCGTCTCGTCTCCGCCCTGACAGGGCGGCCCCCCGAGCCGCAAGTCGCGGATCGTCGCACGCCGCGCGGCCTGGCGCGAGACCTTTTGGCTGTTTCGATTCGCGTCCCGCGAACCGGTCCCCGTCAAGCCTGCGCCAGGGTTAACCGGCGGCGCGCGCCTGCGGCACCGCCTCCAGGCTCCAGGCCCGAACCTCGGCGTCGATGGCGAGCGCCTCCTCCACGTCCTCGGGGGCGCGGGCGTAGACCGGCGCGAAGCGCTCGCAGGCGCGCTCGACCAGTTCGGCGATGCCGTAGAAGGGGATCGCGCCGCGGATGAAGGCCGCGACCGCGATCTCGTTGGCGGCGTTCATCACGGTCGGCGCGGCACCACCCTCGGCCAGCGCCGCGCGGGCGACGCGCAGGCAGGGGAAGCGCGCCTCGTCGGCCGGCTCGAAGGTGAGACTGCCGGTGGCGGCGAGATCGAGGATGCGCCCGCGGGCGATCTCCAGCCGGTCGCCGAGGCCGAGGCAATGGGCGATCGGCACCCGCATGTCCGGCATGGCGAGGCCGGCGGTGACCGCGCCGTCGCGCCACGCGATCAGCCCGTGCACGATCGATTGCGGATGGACGATCACGTCGAGGCGGGCCGCCTCGATGCCGAAGAGATGGTGGGCCTCGATCAGCTCCAGCCCCTTGTTCATCAGGGAGGCGGAATCGATGTTGATCTTCATGCCCATCGACCACGTCGGATGGGCGGCGGCTTCCGTGGGGCTCGCGGCGGCGATGCGCTCGCGCGCCCAGGTGCGGAACGGGCCGCCGGATGCCGTCAGCGTCATCTTGGCGATGTCGGAGACGCGCCCGTCGCCCATCGCCTGCGCCAGCGCGTTGTGCTCGGAATCGACCGGTAGGATCCTGGCGCCGTAGCGGGCGGCGTCGCGCATGAAGGCGTCGCCGGCGCAGACGAGGCTCTCCTTGTTGGCGAGCGCGATGGTGCGCCCGAGCCGGAGCGCCGCGTGGGTGGGCTTCAAGCCCGCCGCCCCGCTCACGGCGGCCACCACGATGTCGGCCTCGCGGGCGACCGCCTCCAGCACCGCGCCCTCGCCCGCCCCGTTCGGGATGCCGGAGCCGGACAAAGCCTCGGCCAGCGCCGGGCCGGCGCTCGCGTCGGCGAGCGCGGCGAAGTCGGGGCGCATCTCCAGGGCCAGCTTGGCGAGCGAGGCCGCATCCTTGCCGCCGACCAGCGCCCCGACGCGGAAGCGGCCGGCATGCTGGGCGAGCAGGTCGGTGGTGGAGCGGCCGATCGATCCGGTGGCGCCGAGGACGGTGACGGTGAGGCTCACGAGAGCAGTTCCTTGAACAGGCGATCAGGCGGTGAGCCGCATCACGGCAAAGCACAGGCCGGCGAGCAACGCCACGGCGAAGAAGCCGTCGAGCCGGTCCATGACGCCGCCATGGCCGGGGATAGAGCGGCCGGAATCCTTCACGCCGTAGCGCCGCTTGAGCGAGGATTCGACGAGGTCGCCGCCCTGGCTGAGCACCGAGGCGATCCCGCTGAACAGGGCGACCACGGGCAGCGAGACGGCGGGCAGCGCGTCCCAGCCGTGGCCCCGGGCGATGGACGCCGTCACGGTGCCGGCGACGATGCCGGCGGTGAGCCCGCCGAGCGCGCCCGACCACGTCTTGTTCGGGCTCACCCGCGGCATCAGCTTCGGCCCGCCGACGAGGCGGCCGGTGATGTAGGCGAGGATATCGGTGGACCACACCACGGCGAACATCCAAGCCGGTCCAACGAGGCCGACGGCCGGGTCGATCCGCAGCAGCGTCGGCACCAGCGCGACGACGGCGCCGCCGAGCAGGCCGCACACCGCCTTGCGCCGGGTGATGCCGCGCGCCAGCACGACGAGGCCGACGCAGCCCGCGAGCAGGATGAGGAGGGAGGTATAGGCCGGAAGCCCGATGAGCGTCGCGGCGGCGAGCCCTGCGAGCGTCGCCCCGGTGACGCCGAGCAGCGGCAGCAGCGGCTCCGAGCGGGTCATGGCCAGCCACTCGGCGGCCCCGACCGTGCCGGCGATGAGCCAGACCAGGGCGAACGCCCAGCCGCCGACGAGCAGCGTGCCGATCACCGCCGTGCCGAGCACGATCGCCGAGATCGTGCGCAGCCGGAACTCGCGGGTGGCGAAGGGCGAGCGCGCGGCCCGGACCGGGGGGGATTGCGCCATCAGCCGGCCGTGCCCCCGAGGCCGCCGAAGCGGCGGTCGCGGCGATGGTACTCGGCGAGCGCCGCGACGAAGGCGGCATGGTCGAAGTCGGGCCAGAAGCCCGGCTCGATCACGTACTCGGCGTAAGCCGTCTGCCATGTGAGGAAGTTCGACAGGCGCTGCTCGCCGGAGGTGCGGATCACGAGGTCGGGATCGGGGATGCCGGCAGTGTCGAGGGCGCCCGCGATGGTCGGCAGGTCGATCTCGTCGGGCCGCAGCCGGCCCTCGGCGACCGAGGCGGCGATCCGCCGGACCGCGCTCAGGATTTCCTGGCGACCGCCGTAGTTGAAGGCGACGACCAGCGTCAGGCCGGTGTTGTCGCGGGTGCGCGTCTCGGCCTCGTCGAGCAAGGCGGCGATGTCGGCGGAAAGGCTCTGGCGCTCGCCGATCACCCGGACGCGCACGTTGTTGGCGTGGAGGTCGGCGAGGTCCCCGCGCACGAACAGGCGCAGCAGGCCCATCAACTCCATGACCTCGGTCGGCGGGCGGCGCCAGTTCTCGGAGGAGAAGCTGTAGACGGTGAGGTAGGCGACCCCGAGTTCGATCGCCGAGCGCACCGCGCGGCGCACCGCCTCGACCCCGCGGCGATGGCCCTCGAACCGGGGCAGCCCCTTGCGGGCGGCCCAGCGCCCGTTGCCGTCCATGATGATGGCCACGTGGCGGGGAGCCGGTCGCGCCGTCCCGTCGGCGGCGGCATCCGCCCCGATCTGCCGCGCGCCCTCCGAGCGAACCACCCGCCTCTCCCCGTGTCGTCATGGTTTCGAAAGGACCGAGTCCTTTCGCGGGTCCAGGGCGAAGCCCTGGTCGGCGAAGCCATCATGGGGCTCCGCCCCAAACCCCGCCAAAGGGCTTGCCCTTTGGGAACCCCTTACGAAAGATCAGACAGGTTCTCAGACCTGCATGATTTCCTTTTCCTTGCTGGCCAGCACCTGATCGACCTCGCTGATCGCGTCGTCGGTGGCCTTCTGCACGTCGCCGGCCTGACGCTTCTCGTCGTCCTGGCTGATGGCGCCGTCCTTCTCCAGCTTCTTGAGGATGTCGAGCCCGTCGCGGCGCACGTGACGCACGGCGATGCGGGCCTCCTCGGCGTATTTGTGGGCGACCTTCACCATCTCCTTGCGGCGCTGCTCGTTCATCTCGGGGATGCGCAGGCGAATGGTCTGGCCCTCCGTCATCGGGTTGAGGCCGAGATCGGATTCGCGGATCGCCTTCTCGACGGCGGTGACCATCGAGCGGTCCCACACCGAGATCGAGAGCAGGCGCGGCTCGGGCACGCTGACGGTGGCGACGCCGGCCATCGGCATCATCGAGCCGTAGGCCTCGACGTTGATCGGCTCGACCAGACTCGGCGTCGCCCGCCCGGTGCGCAGCGAGCCGAGATCCTTGCTGAGCGAGGCGATGGCGCCCTGCATGCGGCGCTTGATGTCGCCGAGATCGAAATCCGGTGTGGCCATGGCTTTGAGAATCCCGACGCGTTCGGGTGGCAGATCGGCGCGAAGGCGCGAGGCCTCCGTCGCGGTGGCGCTACATGAACGAAAAACCGTGGAGCCGCAAATAGCGTGGCGCGGCGTTTCGCCTACGGCACCACGCGGGTCGAGACCGATTTGCCGGTCAGAATCGCCGTGACCGAACTCGGTGCATGGACCGAGCCGACCACGATGGTGAGCCGGCTCTCGCGGGCCAGCGCGAAGGCGGCGGTGTCCATCACCTTGAGGTCGCGGGCGATGGCCTCGTCGTGGGTGATCGTGTCGTAGCGGATCGCCTCGGGGTCGCGCTTCGGGTCCGCCGAGTAGACGCCGTCCACCTGTGTCGCCTTCAGCACCGCGTCGCAGCGCAGCTCCGCCGCGCGCAGCACGGCCGCGGTGTCGGTGGTGAAGTAGGGGTTGCCGGTGCCGCCCGCGAGCACCACGACCTGCCCCTTGTCGAGATGGTGCAGGGCCGGCTGGCGCGCATAGGTCTCGCAGATCGTCGGCATCGACACCGCCGACATGGTGCGCGCCTGGACGCCGGCGGCGTTGAGCGCGGTCTCGATGGCGAGCGAGTTCATCACGGTGGCCATCATGCCGAGCGAATCGCCGGTCGCCCGGTCGATCCAGCCGGCCTGGGAGATGCGCGCCCCGCGGATCAGGTTGCCGCCGCCCACCACGATGGCGATCTCGATGCCCTGGGCGACCGTCGCGGCGATGTCCTCGGCCAGGGACGCCAGCATCGGCGGATGGAGCCAGAACCCGTCGGGGGCGGCGAGCGCCTCGCCCGAGAGCTTGACCAGGACACGGCGGTAGGGCGTCGTCTCCGGCATCGGATCCTCGTCGGCTTGGCTGCTGGCGCCGGCTTCTAGCAAGACGAGGGCCCGAACGTCGAGGGGCGGCGGCATCGCTGCCGCCGCCCCCCTGAAACATGACCTCGATCGCGAGGGAAAAAAATTACCGCGACATGCTCGCGACTTCCGCCGCGAAGTCCGGGGCCTCTTCCTTCTCGATGCCCTCGCCGAGCGCGAAGCGGACGAAGGACTTGATGCTGACCTCGGCCCCGGCCTTGCCCGCGGCTTCCTTGAGCACCTGGGAGATGGTCTTGGAGCCGTCGTGGACGAAGGGCTGCTCCAGGAGGGTGACCTCCTTGTAGTAGCTCTTCAGGCCGCTCTCGACGATCTTGGCCATCACGTGGTCCGGCTTGCCGGCGTTCTTCTCGCGCAGGATGTTCGACTCGCGCTCGACCACGGCCGGGTCGATGCCCGAGGCGTCGAGCGCCGCCGGGTTGGTCGCCGCGATGTGCATGGCGATCTGGCGGCCCAGCGTGGAGAGCACCTCGACGTCGCCCTCGGACTCGAGCGCGACGAGCACGCCGATCTTGCCGAGGCCTTCGCTGATCTGGCCGTGGACGTAGGACGCGATCACGCCCTGGGCGACCTCGACCTTGGCGACGCGGCGCAGGGTCATGTTCTCGCCGATGGTGGCGATGAGGTTCGACAGCGTGTCCTTCACGGTCGCGGACGAGCCGGGGAAGGTCGCGGCCTCGAGGCCTTCGAGGGTGCCGTCGGTGTTGAGCGTGAGCTTGGCGGCCTCGCGGGCGAAGGACTGGAAGCCGTCGTTGCGGGCGACGAAGTCGGTCTCGGAGTTCACCTCGACGATGGCGGCGTGGCGGCCGGCGGACTCGACGGCCACGAGGCCTTCCGCGGCGACGCGGCCGGCCTTCTTGGCGGCCTTGGCCAGACCCTTCTTCCGCAGCCAATCCACCGCGGCTTCGAGGTCGCCGTTCGTCTCGTTGAGCGCGCCCTTGCAATCCATCATGCCGGCGCCGGTCTTTTCGCGAAGCTCCTTCACGAGTGCGGCGGTGATGTTGGCCATGGCGATCCTCTCAAGGTCTGGAAGCGAGTGAGCCCGGCGCTCGTTGAAAGCACCGGGCTTTGCAGGGTGATGACGATGCCGCCGCCGGGAGGCCCCGGCGGCGAGAATAGGGGCGACTTAGGCCGCGGCGGCCTCGACGAAGCCGCGGGACCGGGCGATCCAGCCGTCGCGCTCGATGCGGCCGTTGAGCTTCAGGTCGGCGTCGAGCTTGGCCACGTCCTCGGGCTGCATGGCGGCGATCTGCCAGTAGTGCCACACGCCGGCATCGTTGAGCTTCTGCACCAGCTGCGGGCCGACGCCGTTGAGCTTGGTCAGGTCGTCGGGCGCGCCGCGGGGGGCGGCGAGCTGCTCGAAATGCTCGGTCGACTCGGCGAGCGCGGCGACGTCGGCCGGGGCGATCGCGTCGGAGGCGACGGAGGCCGCGACGTCGTCGTTGGCCGGCGGCAGCTCCTCGGCGGTCGGCTCCTCTGAGGCGCCGACATCGATGCCGAGCGCGCCCTGACCGCGGCCGATGCCCTCGATCGCCGCGCGGGCGATCAGGTCGCAGTACAGCGCGATGGCGCGGCCCGCGTCGTCGTTGGCCGGGACGATGTAGGAGATGCCGTCCGGGTTGCAGTTGGTGTCGACGATGGCGGCGACCGGGATGCCGAGGCGCTGGGCCTCCTTGATCGCGAGCTGCTCCTTGTTGGTGTCGATCACGAACAGGAGGTCCGGCACGCCGCCCATGTCCTTGATGCCGCCGAGCGCCTTCTCGAGCTTGTCCTTCTCACGGGTCAGCATGAGGCGCTCCTTCTTGGTGAGGCCGACGGCCCCGCCCTCGAGCGTCTCATCGACCTTGCGCAGGCGCTGGATCGAGCCGGAGATGGTCTTCCAGTTGGTCAGCATGCCGCCGAGCCAGCGGGAGTTGACGTAGTACTGGGCCGAACGCTTGGCGGCCTCGGCGATCGAGTCGGCGGCCTGGCGCTTGGTGCCGACGAACAGCACGCGACCGCCGCGGGCGACCGTGTCGCTCACCGCCTGCAGCGCGGCGTGGAGCGCCGGCACGGTCTGGGCGAGGTCGATGATGTGGATGTTGTTGCGGGTGCCGAAGATGTAGGGCTGCATCTTCGGGTTCCAGCGATGCGACTGGTGCCCGAAATGGGCGCCGGCCTCGAGGAGCTGGCGCATGGAAAAATCGACGGCCATGGTCTTTGTACTCTCCGGTTATACCGCCGCGGAGGGTGCAGCCGGCGAGAGGCCGGCCACCGGGGACGCCTCATTCAGGCATGAGGCCGGCTCCGCGTGTGGAATGGGCCGGGGCGTTAGCAGAGGCGGGGGCCGATGGCAAGGCGGCCTGCCCCATCCGCCGAGTGACGCGGTGTGGTCGAAAATCCGCATGGGCCGACCGCTACGCGCGGGGACCGGACCGGCGGGATGGATGGGGCGACGGTGCCGTGACGGGGTAGGCTGCCGGTGCCACGGCCAGGATCGGCTGCCACGTCTCGCTCCACGAAGCCAGGGGACCGGGATCGCCCCGGAACGCCAGGTCGAGGAAGGCCAGCGTGCCGTCCGCCGTCGCCCGCTTCACCTGCGGGTTGAGCGCCGCCCCGCCCGTCAGCGCCCGGTCGGTGAAGATGCTGTGCGACCCGCCCTGGAAGACCGCCAGCGCCTTTCGCGTCGTCCCGACCGCCGCGTAGACGTCGAGGCGGTCCTGCACGGGTGAGCGCCGGCCCGGCAACGCGATCACGTCTTCGGTCGCGGTCACGTGGAAGGTCGGCACGGTGATCGCTGCCAGCACGGCGTGCAGGTCGCGCTCGCCGTAGAAGGGCGGCGCGGAGATGACGATCCCGGCCTTGAAGCGCGGATCCCTGCGCTCGAGCGTCCTGCCGTCGCGGACGACGCGAGCCCCGCCGACGATCAAGGTCGTGTTCGCGCCGTAGGAATGACCGGCGGCGACGAGGCGCTGCCGGTCGATGAAGGGGGCGAAGGCGCTCTCACCGCCGAGGATGCGGTCGAGCGCGAAACTCACGTCGGCCGCGCGCGCGAGGGCCTCGCGTTCGTCCGCCGCCCCGTTCACGCGGTCAAGAAGCTCGAACGGATTGCCGGCCCAGACGCTGCCGTCGCTGCCGACATGCTGCACGTGGAGGCTCGCATAGCCGTTGGCGGCCCAGCGGCGTCCGAGATGGCTGTAGCCCGTCCGCGACTGACCGAGGCCGTGCGAGAAGACGATCAGGGGAACGGGAGCCGCCGGCGCCCCCGGGGACGGCCAGTAGAGGCGCGCCGGCACCCGACGCGCGCGCCGGGTATCGACCCAGTCCAGATCGGCGATGCGGACATCCTCGGGCGCCGCCTGCGCCGGACGGGTCGCGCGTGCAGCCAGGCCCGTCGCGAAGACGCCGGTGAGCACGGCCCCGAAACGACGCCGGCTGAGGCCGGGTCGCGAGAAGAATTCATCCCTCACCGGGGGCCAGCCTCTTCGAGACCTCGGCGCAGCCGAACACGTTCCCGGGTACGGCACTCGCCGTCCCCCCGCGGTGACGCGGCGCACACCCCATTCGGCTTCGGTTGCGACGTCCGTTCCGACGATGCGGCACAAGCATCCGGACGGCGCGTTTCGCCATCGAGCATGGCGACGGCCAGCATCGTCCCGGTCGTCGGCCCCGTACTGCGGCTCGGTGCCGAACGTTCCGATCCCGACGGTCTTTTACCGACCCTTTCGACCCCTCACACCTTCAGGCGAGCAACCATGCGCATCGTCGACGTCCGCGAGGTCACCAAGCCGATCTCCTCGCCCATCCGCAACGCCTACATCGACTTCTCGAAGATGACCGCGAGCCTCGTCGCCGTGGTCACCGACGTCGAGCGCGACGGCCGCCGCGTCGTCGGCTACGGCTTCAACTCGAACGGCCGCTACGGCCAGGGCGGCCTGATCCGCGAGCGCTTCAAGGGTCGCATCCTGGAGGCCGATCCCGAGAGCGTGCGCGACGAGGCCGGCGACAACCTCGACCCGCACAAGCTGTGGGACGCCATGATGACCAACGAGAAGCCCGGCGGCCACGGTGAGCGCTCGGTGGCGGTCGGCACCCTCGACATGGCGATCTGGGACGCGACCGCCAAGATCGCCGGCAAGCCGCTGTTCCGCCTGCTCGCCGAGCGGAAGGGCGTCGAGGCCAACCCGCGCGTGTTCGTCTACGCCGCCGGCGGCTACTACTTCCCCGGCAAGGACGACACCCAGCTGCGCGCCGAGATGCGTGGCTATCTCGACCGCGGCTACACCGTCGTGAAGATGAAGATCGGCGGCGCGCCGATCGAGAAGGACCAGCGCCGCATCGAGGCGGTGCTGCAGGAGATCGGTTCGCAGGCCCGGCTCGCGGTGGATGCGAACGGCCGCTTCAGCCTCGAACAGGGTATCGCCTACGCCAAGATGCTGCGCCAGTACCCGCTGTTCTGGTACGAGGAGGTCGGCGACCCGCTCGACTACGCTCTGCAGGCGGCGCTATCCGAGTACTATCCCGGCCCGATGGCCACCGGCGAGAACCTGTTCTCGCACCAGGATGCGCGCAACCTCCTGCGCTACGGCGGCATGCGGCCCGACCGGGACTACCTGCAGTTCGACTGCGCCCTGTCCTACGGACTGGTCGAGTACCTGCGCACCCTCGACGTGCTGCACCAGTTCGGCTGGTCGCCCGCCCGCTGCATCCCGCACGGCGGTCACCAGATGTCGCTCAACATCGCGGCCGGCCTCGGGCTCGGCGGCAACGAGAGCTACCCGGACCTGTTCCAGCCCTACGGCGGCTTCCCGGACGGCGTGCGCGTCGAGGACGGCCACATCGTCATGCCCGAGCTGCCGGGCATCGGCTTCGAGGGCAAGTCGGACCTGATCAAGGTCATGCGCGAACTGGCCGAGTGAGGCGGCCGGGACCGGGCGGCGTCGGCCCGCCGAGCGCTGGAACGCCGGGGGCTGGGGGAGCATACAGGCTGCATCCCCCGCCCCGACCCGTACCGGAGGCGGGCCAGCCATCGGCCCGAGAGGACAGTCCGCCCATGAACGTCCGTTGCGATCACGTCCACCTGCGCAGCCGCGATGCGGTCGCCGCCGCCCGATTCTACGTCGATCTGTTCGGTGCCCGCGAAATCCGCCGCGACGGCGCGCCGACCGTCAGCCGGGTCACGCTCGACCTCGGCGGCCTGACCGTCTTCATCGAGCAGGCGCCCCAGGGCACGACGCCGGCATCGGCTCAGCCGCATCTGGGGATCGAGCATATCGGGCTCGGTGTCGCGGATATCGAGCAGGCGTATGCGCACGTTCAGCGACACGGCATCGAGATCATCTCCGGGATCAACGACGTGAATCCGAGTCTGCGCACGATCTTCATCAAGGGGCCCGACGGCGCCATCATCGAGCTGCTGCAGCGGTTTCCCAGCCCGTAGGGCGGGCGGCCCCAGGCTATTCGGGAGCCTTCTTCGCCGAGCCCTGGATCACCCTGCGATTACGGACCGCCTCGGCCGAGCCGCCGCAAGAGTCCCTTGAGATGTCGCGGCATCCGAGGGATACAATATACCTCAGGACGGTTCCAAGGAGAGGGATGCCATGGCGCGTCTGAACGTCAACGGCGTCGTGCGCGAGATCGAGGCCGAGCCGGACACGCCGCTCCTCTGGGTGATCCGGGAGCAGGTCGGGCTCACCGGGACGAAATACGGCTGCGGCATCGCCCAATGCGGCGCCTGCACCGTGCATATCGACGGCGCGGCGGTGCGGGCCTGCTCGGTCCCGCTCTCCTCGGTGACGCCGGAGCAGAAGATCGTCACCATCGAGGGACTGGCGCCCGGCGCCGACCATCCCGTCCAGAAGGCCTGGGCCGAACTCGACGTGCCGCAATGCGGCTTCTGCCAGCCGGGAATGATCATGGCCTCGGCGGCGCTGCTGGCGCAGACCCCGCGTCCGAGCGAGGAGCAGATCCGCACCGAGATCACCAACATCTGCCGCTGCGGCACCTACAACCGCGTGCTGGCGGGCATCAAGCTCGCCGCCGAGCGCGGCCAGTCCGGCTGAGGGGAAGACCGATGCGCAGCAATCGCGACACTGCCCGCCCCTCGCGCCGCCCCTCGCGCCGCGCCGTCCTGGCCGGCGCCGGCCTGTTCACCCTCGGCTTCCACATCCCGTTCCCCGCGACCCTCCGGGCGGCGACGCTCGACGCGGGGCCGGCGACGCCGGAGGTGAATGCCTGGGTCGTGGTCAAGCCCGACGAGACCGTGGTGATCCGCATCGCCCGCTCGGAGATGGGCCAGGGCACGCTCACCGGCCTCGCCCAGCTCGTCGCCGAGGAACTCGATTGCGACTGGGCCCGCGTCACCACCGAATATCCGAGCCCGGGCCAAAACCTCGCCCGCAAGCGCGTCTGGGGCGACTACTCGACCGGCGGCAGCCGCGGCATCCGCGAGTCGCACGACTACGTCCGCAAGGGGGGCGCGGCGGCCCGCACCATGCTGGTCGCCGCCGCCGCGAAGGGCTGGGGCGTGCCGGCGGGCGAGTGCCGCACCGAGCGGGGCACGATCACGCACGGGCCCTCCGGGCGCCGCACCACCTACGGCGCGGTCGCAGGAGAAGCCGCCAGGATCGAGCCGCCGAAGGAGGTCGTACTCAAGGACCCCAAGGACTGGACGCTCGCCGGCAAGCCGCTGAAGCGCCTCGACACGTTGGCGAAGCTCGACGGCTCGCAGGTCTACGGCATCGACCTGACCCTGCCGGGCCTGCTCAACGCGGCGATCCGCGACTGCCCGGTGACCGGCGGCAGCGTGAAGTCCTTCGACGCGGCGGCCGTGTCGGCCATGCCCGGCGTCAAGCGCGTGCTGCAGCTCGGTGACAGCGCGGTCGTGGTCGTGGCCGACACGTTCTGGCGCGCCAAGACCGCCCTCGACGCGCTTCCGATCGTCTGGGACGAGGGCCCGAACGCGGGGGTCTCCAGCGAGACCATCGCGGCGACCCTGCGCGAGGGGCTCGACGCCCCGGAAGCCTTCGTCGGCAACAAGTCCGGCGACGTGGCCGGTGCGCTCAAGGGGGCGGCCAAGGTCGTGGAGGCGGTCTACGGCGTGCCCTTCCAGAACCACGCCACCATGGAGCCGATGAACGCCACCGCGCTCTGGACGCAGGAGCGCTGCGAGGTCTGGGCGCCGACCCAGAACGGCGAGGCGGCGCTGGCCGCCACCGCCGAGGCCGCCGGCCTGCCGGCCACGTCGTGCGAGGTTCACAAGATCCATCTCGGCGGCGGCTTCGGGCGCCGCGGCGCCACGCACGACTGGCTGCGGCAGGCGGTGCAGATCGCGCGGGAGCTGCCCGGCACGCCGGTCAAGCTGATCTGGACCCGCGAAGAGGACATGATCCACGGGCGCTACCATCCGGTGACGCAGTGCCGCCTGCGCGGCGCGCTCGACGCCGACGGCAACCTGACCGGGCTGCACATGCGCATCTCCGGCCAGTCGATCCTGGCCTCGGTCGCGCCCCAGCGCATGGTCGAAGGCCGCGATCCGGTGACCTTCCAGGGGCTCAATCCCGGCGGCCCGGAGGCGGCGATCGGCTACGCGATCCCGAACATCCTCGTCGATCACGCCATGCGCAACCCGCACATCCTGCCGGGCTTCTGGCGGGGCGTGAACCTCAACCCGAACGCCCTCTACCTCGAATGCTTCATGGACGAGTTGGCCCACGCCGCCGGCCAGGACCCGCTGGCCTTCCGGCTGAAGCTGATGGGCAACCATCCCAAGCACCGCGCCGTGCTGCAGGCGGTGGCCGACAAGATCGGCTGGGACGACAAGCCACCGGAGGGCGTCTACCGGGGCCTGTGCCAGACGATGGGCTTCGGCAGCTACGTGGCGGGAGCGGCCGAGGTCTCGGTCTCGGAATCCGGCGAGCTGAAGATCCACCGCATCGTGGCGGCGACCGATCCGGGCCACGCGGTCAACCCGCAGCAGATCGACGCGCAGGTCGCGGGCTCCTTCGTCTACGGCCTGTCGGCGGCGCTCTACGGCGCCTGCACCGTGAAGGACGGGCGGATCGAGCAGACCAACTTCGACAGCTACCCGGTCATGCGGATGGACGCGATGCCGGTGGTCGAGACCATCCTGATGCCGTCCGGCGGCTTCTGGGGCGGCGTCGGCGAGCCGACCATCGCGGTGGCGGCCCCCGCCGTGCTCAATGCTGTCTTCGCGGCCACCGGCAAGCGCGTGCGCCATCTGCCCCTGAAGGACACGGACCTGCGCCGGGCATGAGGGCGGCGCGGCCGGTCCTCGCGGCCCTCGCCGTACTCGCCTGCGGGACCGGCGCGCGCGCCGCCGAGACCCGCCCGCCGCCCGGTGCGTCGTCCTGCACCGGCTGTCACGCGCCGGGCGCCGCGATGGGCGCGTTGGAGGGCCGGCCCGAGGCCGAGATCGTGGCCGCGCTCGAAGCCTTCCGGTCGGGCGCGCGCCCGGCCACGATCATGAACCGCATCGCCAGGGGCTTCGACGAGGCCGAGAGCCGGGCCATCGCGGCCTGGTTCGCGGGGCGAGGGGCGCGCTGATGTTCAGAGTGCATTCCGACGAAGTGGATTCCGGTTCGTCGAAAGAATGCGCGGCACAACGAAGACCGGGAGATGTGTCTCGACCCGGCGGGGTCGGGCGCAGCTCTCGGGACGCGTCAGCGCCGACCCGCCGTGCCCTGATCGGCGGGGCGGCCGCGGCCGTCGCCCTGGCGCGCCCGGCGCGCAGCGGCACGCCTCCGCGGGTCGTGGTTGTCGGCGCCGGGTTCGGCGGCGCCACGGCGGCGCGGGCGCTGGCCGCGGAGGGCGTCGACGTAACCCTCGTCGAGGCGAGCGAGCGCTACGTCGCCTGCACCGGCAGCAACGCGGTCGTGGTGGGCCTGCGCGGCATCGAGGCACAGACGTTCGGCTACGACGCCCTCGGCCGGGCCGGGCTCCGCCTCGTGCGCGCGAGCGCGGAGGCGGTCGATCCGGCCGCGCACCGGGTGCGCCTCGGCGACGGGACGGTGCTCCCTTACGACCGGCTGATCCTCTCGCCCGGCATCGAGATGCGGTTCGACGCCGTGCCGGGCTACGATGCGGGGGCCGCCGCGGTCATGCCGCATGCCTGGAAGGCGGGGGAGCAGACCGTTCGGCTCGCCCGCCAGCTCGCCGCCCTGCCGGAGGGCGGGACGGTCGTGCTCGCAGCCCCCGCCAACCCCTATCGCTGCCCGCCCGGCCCCTACGAGCGCGCCAGCCTGATCGCCCATTTCCTGAAGGCGAGGAAGCCGCGGGCGAAGCTGATCCTGCTCGACGCCAAGGACACCTTCTCCAAGCAGAAGCTGTTCGAGGCGGCCTGGGCGACGCTCTATCCGGACGTGCTCGAATACGTGCCGCTCGCCGCGGGCGGGCAGGTCAGCGAGGTCGATCCGGCCGCGATGATCGTGCGCACCGACTTCGCCGAGTTCAAGGCGGACGTCGCCTGCATCATCCCGCCCCAGCGCGCGGGCCGCATCGCGGCGCTCTCCGGCTGCACCGACCGCAGCGGCTGGTGCCCGATCGACCCGGCGACCTTCGAGTCGCGCCTCGTGCCAGGCATCCACGTGATCGGCGACGCGGCGATCGCCGGGGCGATGCCGAAATCCGCCTTCTCGGCCAACGCGCAGGGCAAGGTCTGCGCGCAGGCGGTGACCGACCTGCTGGCCGGGCGCGCGCCCCAGGAGCCGAAGCTCATCAACACCTGCTGGAGCCTCGTCGCCCCCGGTTACGGCATCTCGATCGTGGGCGTCTTCCGCCCCGCCGACGGGCTGCTGGCGGATGTGCCGGGGGCCGGCGGCATCAGCCCGCTCGACGCGCCGGACGCCGTCCGCGCTCAGGAGTCGGCTCATGCCGAGAGCTGGTACCGGACGATCACCCGGGACGTGTTCGGGTGAGGCCGAGCCCCCGGGCCGGCTGTCTCGTCGCGGCCGTGCTGGTGCTCGCCGCCCCGGTGGCGCAGGCGGAGGAGTTGGCCCCCTACGCCATCGTCGGCGACGCGATCCCCGCCTCCCTGACCGGGGCGCCGGGCGACCCGGCCCGCGGCCGGGCCATCGTCGCGGACCGCACCCGCGGCCTCTGCCTGCTCTGCCATGCCGGGCCGTTCCCGGAGGAGCGCTTCCAGGGCAATCTCGCCCCCGATCTCGCGGGCGTCGGTTCCCGGCGGAGCCCGGCGCAGCTGCGCCTGCGGCTGGTGGACGGGCGGGTGTTGAACCCGGACACCATCATGCCATCCTATTACAGCCTGTCGGGGCTCGCCCGCGTGGGCCGGGCGTGGCAGGGGCGCCCGATCCTGAACGCGGCCGAGATCGAGGACGTCGTCGCCTTCCTGGCGACCCTGCGCGAGCCCGAGGAAACACCATGAGCACCGGGGAGACGGGACGGGCGGGCGGGATCGACCGGCGCCGGGTCATCGCCGGGGCGGCCGGAACGGCGCTGGCGGTCGCGCTGCGGCCGGCCGCGGCGGCGCAGCCGCGCAGCGAGACGACCGAATCCGCCATCCGGCGCTTCGCGGGGGACAACCCGATCCGACCGGGCCGCGTCAGCCTCGATCTGCCCCCGCTCGTGGACAACGGCAACACGGTGCCGCTCTCGGTCTCCGTCGAGAGCCCGATGACGCGGGAGGACCACGTGCGCCGCATCGGCGTGTTCAACGAGAAGAACCCGCAGCCGAACGTCGTCACGCTCCACCTGCGGCCGGGCGCCGGCCGCGCCCAGGTCGCCACACGCATCCGGCTCGCCGACACGCAGCGCATCACGGCGATCGCCGAGATGAGCGACGGCACCTACTGGTCCGCGAGCGCGGACGCGATCGTCACGCTCGCCGCCTGCCTGGAGGGCTGACCCGGATGGCCCGCACCCTGATCAACCTGCCCAAGACGGCTAAGTCCGGCGACGTGATCGCGATCAAGACGCTGATCTCGCACCCGATGGAGACGGGCTTCCGCCCCGGCGCGGACGGACGCATCCTGCCGCGCAACATCGTCACGGAGTTCGTCTGCCGCTTCGAGGACGAGGACATCTTCCGGGCGGAGCTGTTTCCGGCGTCCGCCGCCAACCCCTACCTGACCTTCACCTGGGTCGCGACAAGGAGCGGTCGCTTCAGCTTCACCTGGCGCGGCGATGGCGGGTTCGAGCAGACCGAGTTCGCGGCGATCACGGTCGCCTGAGCGCCGTCATGCCGCGCCGCCGAGGTCTTTCGCGTCCGGTCGCCCTCGTGGCGCTGCTGCTCACGGCGGCCCCGCTCCGGGCGGAGCCGATCGCGCCGACCGACCGGCGTTCGAGCTTCGACCAGATGGGCGCCGAGATCCAGGCCATGCAGCGGGACGACGACGCCAATCCCGGCATGCTCGCCGTCGCGGACGGGGCCGACCTCTGGACGCGTCCGCCGAGCCCCGACCGCCCGGCTTGCGCCGGCTGCCACGGCGAGGCCGAGGCCAGCATGCGCGGCGTGGCCGCGCGCTACCCGGCCTGGGACGCTCGCACCGCCCGTCCGATCGACCTGCAGGGCCGGATCAACGCCTGCCGCCGCACGCATCAGGGCGCGGACCCGTTCGCCCATGAGAGCCCCGATCTCCTGGCGCTGACGGCCTTCGTCGCCACGCAATCCCGCGGTCAGCCGATCGCACCGCCGGACGACGCCCGGCTCGCACCCGCGCGGGCGGAGGGACGCGCGCTGTTCGAGGCGCGGATGGGCCAGCTCGGCCTGTCCTGCGCGATCTGCCACGACGGGAACTGGGGCCGCCGGCTCGGCTCGGCCACGATCCCGCAGGGGCATCCGACCGGCTACCCCCTCTACCGCCTCGAATGGCAGGGTCTGGGCTCGCTACAGCGGCGGCTGCGCAACTGTCTCACCGGCATGCGGGCCGAGCCCTTCGCGTACGGCGCGCCGGAAACCATCGCGCTCGAAGCCTATCTCGCGACGCGGGCCGCCCCGCTCCCCATCGAGGCGCCGGCCGTGCGCCCGTGACCCGCGCGCCGGGATCGGTCTCGCGTCCGCCCTACGCCGCACCCGCGGCCCGTAGAACGTGCCGACGAAGCAGTGGGTGAGCCTGCGTCCGGATCAGGACGTAAACGGGCCGGCCCGTCCCCTTCGAACCGACCGCGACGCCCCGCGAGACTCCGACGCCTTGGCTGACGCTGCGGGCAGGGCGGGCCGGCGACGCGTCACGCGCGACGGATCGACAGTTGCATCGGGTCGTAGCACTTAAGGAACCCATGAGTTCCTTTTATGTTATGTCCGGACAAGGCACGCCGCATCCCCGCACGGTCCGCGGCGTTCCCGGCAAGGACGACATCCATGAACCCGCACTCGCGCCCCAGCGCCGCCTTCCCGTCCGTCGCCGCGCCCCCTGGCCGTCGCGCTCCTCCCGTCCCTCGGGAGGCGGGCTCGCCGCGCCACCCGCGACGACGGACCGTGCCGGCTCGCCTCGCCCTCGCCGCGTTTCTGTCCGGCCTCGCCCCCCAGGCGGACGCGTCCGAGGCAGCCAGACTGTGCCGGGGCGATGCCGTCCGGCTCTGCTTCGACGCCATCCCGGACCGCGAGCGGATCGCGGCCTGCCTGAAGCAGCGGAAGGCCGAGCTGACCGCCGGCTGCCAGGCGCTGTTCGAGGGGTCCGACACCGGGTCCTCCGTCCGGACCGCCGGCCGATAGAGCATCGGCCCGAAAGGCGGCCGCAGGCTTTCGGAAAAAAGCCGATGCGGCACAAGGATTTATTGCTTCACCTGAGGGGGTGAGACCGCAGAAGGCACCCGCGACATGCTCCTCAAGATCACCGCCCCGATGCTCCTGGCCGCGTTCGTCGCCGCACCGGCGCTGGCCCAATCCGGGCCGATGCCCGGTCGTCCGACCCTGCTCGTCCACGGCAATTATTGCGGTCCGGGCAACAACGCCCCGCTCGCCCCCGTCGATGCCCTCGACGCCGCCTGCGCCCGCCACGACGCCTGCACGCCCGATCACGGCCTGCCGTCGAAGGCGTGCAACCTGCGCCTGGAGGCGGACGCCGAGCGCGTCGCCTCCGACCCGCGCCGACCCGAGGATCTCCGCATGATGGCAGGCCTGGTCGCGTCCGTCGCCGCCATGTTGCCCGCGCGTCCGGCGGACCCGGCCACGGTCGTCGCCGCGGCGCCGCCGCGCGCGCTCGCCCGGGGTCGGTCCTACGACGCCGCACCGGAGGAGGCGCCGTGAACGCCGCCGTCGATGGGCCGGGTCGCGCCGGGGCCATCCGCCGCGGATCGCGCGCATGAGCGCCGCGTCCCTCCGGGCGGACCGTTCCCTGCGCATCGCCGCCATCCCGGCCCCCGTGTGGGGCGCGGGCATCCGGCTCTGGCTCGCGATGATGCTCGCCCTGTACGTCGCGTTCTGGCTGCAGCTCGACGGTGCATCCTCCGCGGCGGTCTGCGTCGGCATCGTGTTCCAGCAGACCCGGGGGGCTGCGGCGAGCAAGGTGTTCTGGCGCATCGTTTTTTCCGAAAGCCGGGCCCCCTTTCGGGACGATGCTTTATCCGGGGCGACAGGCCTTCATGAAGAAGTCGACGGCCTGTCTCAGCGTCTCGCGCTTGACGTGCGAGAGGCCGGGCCGCTCCAGCCCGAGTTCCGCCCGGTCGACGAAGGTCCGGATGGCGATGCTGAAGAAGAAGTCGGCGGCCAGCCTGACGTCCTCGACCGCGATCGCGCCCGAGGCGTTGCCCTCCTCCAGGCACCGCTCGATCAACGGAACGACCCGGGCGACGCCGAAATCGTGGAGCAGACGAGCGAATTCCGGGAAGCGCCCGGCCTCGGCAACGATGATCCGACGCGCCGCGATGGTGTCGGGCCACAGCGCGACCTCCAAGACCGCGAGCGCGATGCGGTGCAGCCGCTCCGCCACCGGCCCGTCCCCCGTGGCGGCCTGTTCGACGGGCGGGATGTGCTCCTCGATGTAGCGCACGATGACGGCCTCGAAGAGATCCTCCTTCGAGGCGAAGCGGGCGTAGATGGTCTTCTTGGACATGCCGGCCGAGGCGGCGATGATGTCGAGGCTCGTCGCCTCGAACCCTTCCCGCAGGAAGACCGGCTTCGCCGCCGCCATGATGCGCAGGGTCACCTCGCCCTCGGACCCGCGCGGCGGGCGACCGAGGCGGCCCGGCTGTCGCGACGTCGATGCCTTGTCGATCGCAGCCATCGCATACCCTTTTGGAAACGCACACGGGACGAAATACGGGAGGCGTCGCCGAAGCGATAGTTCAGAACGCATTGCCTTGCAAAACACGCGAGGAGTCCCCCGGGTTCGGCCTTGCCCGTCGCCGAAACGGTATATATGAAACGTATGAGTTCCTTTGATGGCCGGATCGGTCGCGTAACCCGAGGGAAGCCGGTCGCGCTTCGTGCCGGGTACGCGTCGTTCAATGGCGATCACCCGGATCGCGCGGAAGCCTCCGTTTCGCGCGGTGCGGCGGCCGGTTCGTCCTTCCCGATCGATATCGGACCGGCCGCCGGCCCTTCTGGCAACCCCATGGTCCCGCTTCGGACCCGCCCTCGTGCCGGACCCGCCGACGTCGCCAGGCCGGGGTCTCTCGACGGGCCGGACGATGCGGCCGACCTCCTCCGCGAGGGCCTTCGATTGAATGCGGGTTACGTCTCCGCGCTGGCCGCGTTGGCCGGCTCCGCCATCGGCGCCCTGGCGTCGTTCGCGACGACGTGGATGACGCAACGCTTTCAGGACCGGGCCCAGCGCCTCGCGCAGACCTCGGCTCGGCGCGAGCGGCTGTACGGCGAGTTCATCGACGAGGCATCCCGCTTGTTCGGCGATGCGCTCACGCATGGTCCGGAGGACCCGTCGAAACTGGTCGGGCTCTACGCGATCCGGAGCAAGCTCCTGCTGTTCGCTTCCCCGTCCATCATCGATGAAGCCAACAAGGTCATGGTCGGCGTCGTCGAGGCTCACCGTACCGACCCGGCGACGCTCGACCGGATCGGGCGTGATGCCCCGGGTCGCCCGGACGTGCTTCGCGGAAGCCTGCCGCAGCGAGCTTTCCGAGGCTCGAGGCCACGGTCGCCCGTGGCCGCGCAAGCAAGCCGACGCGGCAGCCATACCCGGGCATTCGGCGCCGTCCTTGTGCGGTACGAGGGCTAGCGCATCGGCCCGAAAGGTGGCCGCCGGCTTTCGGAGAAAGCCGATGCTCCAAAGGCGTGACCCGACCCGACGTGGTCGGGCACGACTCTAGAGCCACACCTTCTGCTCGATCTCGGCCGGGCTGTAGCGGTTGACGTACTGGACCATGCGCGGGCGGCTCGCGGTGTTCGGGCTCGCCCCGTGCAGCAGCTCTTGGCGCCAGATCACGAGGTCGCCGGCTCTGCCTGCGATCGGCACCGCCTCGGCGCTGAAGTCGATCCGGCGCGGGTCGGCGTCGCCGATCTCGGCGAGCCAGCCGTCGAGCCGGTGGTGGAAGCCCGGCACCAGCCGCAGCGCGCCCTGGTTCGCGTCCGTGTCGGTGAGGTAGAGGATACCGGCGGTCGCGAACGGGCGCGGGCTCGCGAGGCTCATGTCCCAATGCAGGTGCGGGCCGGGGAAGCGGTAGCCCGCGTGCTCCGGCGGGTTGAAACCCATGCGGTCGGTCGAGGACCACAGGTCGCTGGTGCCGTGGAGCTGGGCGAAGGCCTTGTGGATGCGCTTCGAGCGCCGCGCCACCTCCAGCACCGGGTCCTGGAAGTGCTGGATCATGATGCCGTTGGTGCGCGGGCCGTACCAGCCGGAGGGATCGTCGGGGCGTGCGTCGAGGAGGCGCCACAGCCGGGCCTCGGCCGCGGCGGCTTCCTCCGGCTCGATCGCCCGGCGCAGCACGACGTAGCCGAGCCGGTCCCAGTGCGCGAGGTCGTCGGCGTCGAGCACCGGCGCCATCGCGTCGATGGCGGCGAGTTCCCGCGCGGTGGCCTCCGGCACCGGTTCACCCGCGATCCAGGCGTTGTAGCGCGCGATCCTTTCGGGGGCGGGCGGACCGGCGGTCGCCACCACCCACTCCGCGAAGGCATCGAACTCGGGCTGCATCTGCCCGAGATGCCGGATCGCCTGCTCGATCCCGAGGCCGAGCACGTCGAGCAGGATGCGGTCGGCCATCTCGCTCGGCGGAGGGCTTTGGGAGCGCATGGTCCTGCGCGCCCAGTAATCCTCGATCCCAGCGATGCCGTGCAGGGCCGAGGATGCAGCGGTGGAGGCCATCGCGAAGACCCCGGTCAGGCCGCCGAGGCGACGGCGGGCGAGATCTTCTTGCGGGCCCGCTTGTCCTCGGTGCTGCCGACGAAGGCCTGGGCCTCCTCCTTGCGCTCGAACACGTGGGGGGCGACGCCGCGCTTGGTCAGGGCCTCCTCCATCTTCAGGCGCAGGAACGCGCTGGTCGCGTAGCGGGTCGTCGTCGCGTAGTAGTTCGCCTGGAGATACTGGATCATCCCGGCATAGTCGTCGTAGAGGTTCTCGTTGAGGCGGAAGCCGTCGTGGTTGATCACCGCGTTGACGCGCTGGCCCGCCTTGCGGCAGGCCTCGACGATGGTCATGCGCAGCTCGTCCATGTCGCTCTTCACGCGGCAGTACCAGCCCTCCAGGTTGATGAAGAGGATGTTGCGCTCGGCATCCAGGCTGACGCGCGACTTGAGGTCGAGGTTGAGCAGGTCCGAGAGCAGCTCCATCGGATCTTCTCGGAAGATGCGCGCGTCCATCGGCACGGGGTTCCGCACGATCGGGGCGAAGTCCATGTGGGCGAGGATGTCGCGCTCGATGTCGATGCCCGGCGCCACCTCGATCAACTCCAGCCCCTCCCGGGTGAGTTGGAACACGCAGCGCTCGGTCACGTAGATCACCGGCTGCGAGCGCTCGACCGCGTAGGGCCCCGAGAAGGTGTTCTGCTGGACCGCGGTGACGAACTTGCGGGCACGCCCCTCCTTGACGATCTTCACGACGCCGTCCTGCACGGCGATCTCCAGACCGCCCGCGGTGAAGGTGCCGGCGAAGACGACCGAGCGGGCGTTCTGCGAGATGTTGATGAAGCCGCCGCAGCCGTTGAGCTTGCCGCCGAACTTCGAGGTGTTGACGTTGCCGGCCTCGTCGCACTCGGCCATGCCGAGGCAGGTCATGTCGAGGCCGCCGCCGTCGTAGAAGTCGAACATCTGGTTCTGGTCGATGATGCAGTCGGCGTTCGTCGCCGCGCCGAAGCTCGACCCCGAGGCCAGCACGCCGCCGACCGCGCCGGCCTCCGTCGTCAGGGTGATGTAAGGGGTGATTTTTTCTTCATTGGCTACGGAAGAAATGCCCTCCGGTGCGCCGACGCCGAGGTTGACCACGCCGTTGGGCGGCAGCTCGAAGGCGGCGCGCCGCGCGATGATCTTGCGCTCGTTGAGCGGCATCCGCTTGATGCCGGTGACGGGCACGCGGATCTGTCCGGCCAGCGCGGGATCGTGCATCACGCCGTAGTTCATGCGGTGCATCTCGGGCTCGGCCAGCACCACGCAATCCACGAGGATGCCGGGCACGCGCACGTCCTTGGGCAGCAGGAAGCCGTCATCGACGATGCGCTCGACCTGCGCGATGACGATACCGCCGTTGTTGCGCGCCGCCATCGCCTGGGCGAGGCAGTCCAGCGTCAGCGCCTCCTTCTCGTAGGAGAGGTTGCCCGAGGGGTCGGACGAGGTGGCGCGGATGAAGGCCACGTCGATCTTGGTGGCGGTGTAGAACAACCACTCCTCGCCATCGACCTCGACCAGCTTGACGATGTCCTCCGTCGTCAGATCGTTGACCTTGGCGCCGCCGTGGCGCGGATCGACGTAGGTCTTCAGGCCCACTTTCGAGAACAGCCCCGGCTGACCGGCGGCGCAGGCGCGGTAGAGCTGCGAGATGACGCCCTGGGGCAGGTTGTAGCCGCGGATCAGGTTGTTCTGCGCGGCCTGCGCGACCTTCGGCATGCGCCCGAAATTGGCGGCGATGACCCGCGACAGCAGGCCGTCATGCCCCAGGCGCCCGGTGCCGAGCCCCTTCGAATCGCCCGCGCCCGCGGTCATGATCAGGGTGAGGCCCCGCGGCGAACCCGTCTCGACGAAGCGCTTTTCGAGGGCGGCGTGCAAGGCCTCCGGGATGCAGCTCTGAACGAAGCCCGTGGTGGTCACGACGTCGTTCTCGCGGATCAGCGCGATCGCCTCTTCCGCCGTGATGACCTTGTTCTTCTTCATGGAAACGGCGTTCCTCCGCGTCTTCCGGCCCGGCGGCGCGGCTGGGCCCGCTCCTCGCCGTTCCACCCGAAACGATGCAGGCCGACCCCGCGACCCGGAAGCGTCCGGCTCGCGCGATCGGCTGGATTTTGAATGCATTCGCTATTGCAGTGCATCGAACAACTTCGGCACTGCAAGAAAATGCATCACTTGAACCTGACAATACCGCAAAAGCCTGCCCGCGCACGCCTGAAAAACTCTTCTGTCATCGCTCAGAAAAATTGCGCCAAGCTGCGGACGACGCTTGACGCCGGGAAACCGGGCCGCAGCGTGCCGCGCGAGCGTGGTGTAAAAAATGCCAGGAGCGGGAGGCGGGTGTCCCCTCCCGGCCTTGTCGCTTCGGCAGCGCGGGACTACGAGGGCGCGCGGAGCCCGGACCGACATCCGGGCCCGGCCGCAAACGCAGATTCGGAGTTCTCCCATGGGCTTTCTCGCCGACGCCCTCTCGCGCGTCAAACCCTCCGCGACCATCGCGATGACGCAGAAGGCCCGCGAGCTGAAAGCCAAGGGCGTCGACGTGATCAGCCTCTCGGTCGGCGAGCCGGACTTCGACACGCCCGACCACATCAAGGAGGCGGCGATCGACGCGATCCGCCGCGGCGAGACCAAGTATCCGCCCGTCTCCGGCATCGTGCCCTTACGCGATGCCATCGTGAAGAAGTTCAAGCGCGAGAACGGGCTCGACTATAAGGCCTCGCAGACCATCGTCGGAACGGGGGGCAAGCACGTCATCTACAACGCGCTCTTGGCCACCCTGAACCCCGGCGACGAGGTGGTGATCCCGCGCCCCTACTGGGTGTCCTATCCCGAGATGGTGGTGCTGTGCGGCGGCACGCCGGTCTTCGTCGAGACCGACATGGCGCACGACTTCAAGCTCCAGCCGGAGGATCTGGAGCGGGCGATCACGCCGAAGACCAAGTGGATCATCCTCAACTCGCCCTCGAACCCGTCGGGCGCCGCCTACAGCCGCGACGAGCTGAAGCAGGTCACCGACGTGCTGATGCGCCACCCCCACGTCTGGGTGCTGACCGACGATATGTACGAGCACCTGACCTACGGCGCGTTCGAGTTCGTGACGCCGGCCCAGGTCGAGCCCGGCCTCTACGAGCGCACGCTCACCATGAACGGCGTGTCGAAGGCCTACGCCATGACCGGCTGGCGCATCGGCTACGCCGCAGGCCCGGAACAGCTCATCAAGGCGATGGACTTCGTGCAGGGCCAGCAGACCTCGGGCGCCTCCTCGATCTCGCAATGGGCGGCGGTTGCCGCGCTCGACGGCACGCAGGAGCACCTCGCCCGCTTCAAGGCGGCGTTCCAGGAGCGGCGCGACCTCGTGGTCTCGATGCTGAACCAGACGAGCGGCCTGAAGTGCCCGACCCCGGAGGGCGCCTTCTACGTCTACCCGTCCTGCGCCGATCTGATCGGCCGCAAGACCGAGACCGGCAAGACGCTCGAGTCGGACGAGGACTTCGTCACCGAACTCCTCCAGGCGGAAGGCGTCGCCGCGGTCCACGGCTCGGCCTTCGGTCTCGGCCCGAACCTGCGCATCTCCTACGCCACCTCGAACACGGCGCTGGAAGAAGCCTGCCGCCGCATCCAGCGCTTCTGCGGCTCGCTGCGCTGATTGTTTTCAAGGCCGCCGCAGGTGTCACCACACCCGCGGCGGCCTCGAATGGGCACTCCGACCCATACCCTCATCATGAGGTGCTCCGCGAAGCGGAGCCTCGAAGGAGGGCTCCAGTTCGCTCAGCGATCCCTGGAGCCCTCCTTCGAGGCCGCTGCGCGGCACCTCAGGATGAGGGGGATGGACGGGGAGAAGCGGCCGGGCGCGCCGTGTTCCCTGCCGGACGAAGGGCGAATGGTCGCCGCGGCGACGGTTGCCCCGGACGGCGCGGCCCTCTACACGGGCCCTCCCCGCGGCCGATGCGCCCGATGGTTTCGCGAGCCCTCTCGGGCCGGCGTGGCAGCGGGGCCGGCAGTGACGGGACGGTGCGGACCAGTTCTCTGCATCGCACCTGTGAGGCTTAGTGGGCCGAGCGGCTGCAGGCGTGTCGGAGGCGCGGGGAACAGGAACCGCGATTCCGGCGCATGGCCCACCTGAAATCCCCGCCCCGAACACAGGGGCGTGAGCGGCGCCCGCCGCCCTGTGGATGCGGCACATTCGGGTGAATCCGGAAACGAAGCGCTGACGGATGCCGGCCTAATCCTGCGGTTCGCGAACCCAGGAAACCGGCTGTTAATGCCCCGTCCCACGCACCGCACGGCCGCCCGCAACTACCTGCCGGAATCGCGGCTCGAAGATCTCGCCCTGCGCCTGCGCCGGCTTGCCAACCACCGCGGATGCGTGCGCGAGGAAATCACCAGCCCGCTGCTGCTGCGCTTCCTCCCCGCACCCCTGTCGCCGCCCTTGCGCGGCGCGGCCGAGACCTACGCGAGCGAGTTGCGGCGCAAGCTCAAGGACGCCGACCTCGATGAGGATCAGGTCGCCTACCTGATCCTCCATGCCGAGCAGGAGATGGACATCGCCCACGCGCGGCAGACGGGTTAGGGCGTCGTCTGGGCCGGGAAGGGCGCGAGCCGCACCGTCTCGACCTCGACCGGGCGGCCCCGCGCGGTCGCGACCTCGATCCGCACCCGCAACGGCATCCAGCGCGGACCCTCCTGGGCGGGCGGCGGCGGGGCCGCACCGGCCTCGGGCTCCGGCGGGCTCGGCAGCGGCAGGTCGAGGGTCTGGAGGCCGACGCGCCAGCGGCGCCCGTCGGTGATGCCCTCGCGGCCCCCTGCGGCGACGGCGGCGGGCGTCAGCGGCTCTTCCAGCAGGGAGCGGGCGAGCCGCTCGGCGCCGGTGCGGTCCTCGACCGCCGCCCAGCCGACCCGCGACTGGATCAGACCGCGCTGCACGACGAGGCTCAGCGCCGCCACGATCGCGAAGGCGACCAGCGCCTCGATCAGGGTGAAGCCGTCGCGGGCGCCGGCCCTCACTGAGAAAACTACTCCTTGCCGATCATGCCGGCGCCGCGCTGGCCTTCGGCGCCGAGGGAGACGATGGCGTAGGGGCCGGACTTGCCCGGCGCGCGGTACTCGTAGGCGCGGCCCCAGGGGTCGGCGGGGACGTTGGACTGCTTGAGATAGGGCCCGCTCCAGGCCTCCGCGGCGGGCGGGCGCTTCACCAGGGCGTCGAGGCCCTCGCTGGTGGAGGGATAGCGGCCGTTGTCGAGGAAGTAGAGGTCCAGCGCCGAGGAGAACGACTCGATCTGCAGCCGCGCGGTCTTCTCCCGCGAACTGCCGAGATAGCCGAGCACGCGGGGGCCGGCGAGGCCCATGACGAGGCCCAGGATCACCAGCACGACAAGGAGTTCGACCAGGGTGAAGCCGCCGCGCGTGTCGCGGGCGACGCGCCGGTCGCGGCGGAGCGCCTTGAGAAAGCCGGACATGGAAACCTCGCCACCCCTCACATCAGCATGTCGTTGATGCTCATCAGCGCGGTCATCACCGAGATGATCAGCCACGCGATCAGCACGCTCACCACCACCATCACGGCCGGGCCGACCACCGCGATCACCCGGCCGAGCGCGGCGTCGAGCTTGGCCTCGTAGAACACCGCGACCCGGCTGGCGCTGTCGGCGAGATCGCCCGCCTCCTCGCCGACGCGCAGCATCTGCACGACGTGGCGCGGAAACAGCTTTCCTCGCGTCAGCGCCTCCGAGAGGCGCTTGCCCTGGCGCACGTCCGCCGTCACCCGGTCGATCTCGGCCCCGGCACCGGGCAGGCGCACGACGCCGCGGATCAGGCGGAGCGCCGTCGAGATGTCGACTCCGTTGCGCACCAGGATGGCGAGCGTGCGGCAGAAGGTGACGGTGAGTTCGTGCGCCAGCACGGTCTTCGACAGCGGCAGGGCCGCGACCAGCCGCAGCCACAGGCCGCGCTCGCGCCCGAGGCGGTTGACCAGCATGGCACCGCCGAGGATCGCCGCCATGCCGATGACGACGGCGTCGAGGTTGCGGTTGAGGAAGGCCGACATATTGAACACGACGAGCGCGCTCGGATCGATCCGCTCGCGAAACCCCTGAAGCGCCACCTCGAATTTCGGGATCAGGTAGATCAGCACGAAGAACAGCACCGCGACCGCCGCGCCGACGAGGAAGAGCGGGTAGGAGATCGCCGAGACGAAGCGCTTCTTCAGCCGCTCGCCGCGCTGGCGCTCGGCGGCGAGCGCGGTCAGGGCCTCTTCGAGCCGGCCCGCGGTCTCGGCGACCTCGACCATCTTCACGTAGATCGGCGGGAACAGTCTCGGGTGCTGCGCCAGCGCCTGCGAAAGGCTCTTGCCGTGAGAGAGCGCGACGTTGAGTTCGCGCAAAACCGCGACGAGCCAGCGCTTGCTCTCCATCTGCACGAGGATCGCCAGCGCCTCGTTGAGCGCCACGCCGCCTTTGAGCAGCATGGCGAGGTCGAGGGTCATGGCGGTGATCTCTTCCGGGCGCGGCTCCGGCGTCAGCAGATCGCGCAGGGACCGACCACCGCCCGCCGCCGGCTTGGGCTTGGCCGCGATCGGCGTCCAGCCGCTGCGGTCGAGCTGCGCCATCACCTCGGCGCGGGACTCCGCCTCCATGGTGCCGGAGAGGAGCTTTCCGGCCGCGTCCAGCGCCTGATACTCGAAGGCGGGCATCAGCCGACCGGCATCGCGGCGACGAGCCAGCCGAGCGCCAGCGCCGGGGCCAGCACCGCGCCGAAGGCGAGCCGCGCTTCCGGCGTCCCGCCGGGCGTCGCCAGCGCCCGGCGTCCGACGAGCAGCAGAATCCCGAAAAGGCTCGCGCCGAACAGGCACCACGCGAAGCCGCCGGTGCCGACGAGGAGGCCGCCGGCGGCGGCGAGCTTCACGTCGCCGAGCCCGATCCCGTCATGGCCGCGGCGGCGGAAATAGACTTCCCGCAGGACCCACAGCGCACCGCCGCAGAGCAGGCCATCGAGGGCGATCAAAGTCAGTTCGGCGCTCACGCTCTCGCCCGCCTCGACGGTCGCGGCCACGCGCCAGGCGAGGCCGAGAAGGCCGAGTGCCAGCGTCGCGCTGTCGGGGATGGTGAAGTCGGTGAGATCCTGCCACGCGATCCGCGCCGTCAGCAGCGCGAGCGCCGCCCCGGCCGCGGTGAGCCCGAGCGGGCCGGTGCCGAGGGCGAGGATCGCGAGCGCGCCGACGCCCGCTACACCGAGGCAGGCGAGGCCGTGATCGTCGGCGCTGACGGGCCGGACCACGACGATCTCACGGCTTCACGACCACGGGCCGCGCGGCGGGCGCGCGACCGCCGCGGCGGGCGGCGGCGTCGTAGAGCTGGCCGCGGTAATCCTCGGCCACGCGCTGCGCATCGCGGCCCGTGCGCACCACCACGGGGCGGATGAACACGACGAGTTCGGTGCGGTCGGCGGCGTTGTCGGTGGAGGAGAACAGATCGCCGACACTGGCCAGCCGGCTCAGGAAGGGAATGCCGTCGCGTCCGCGCAGGTTCTTCTCCTGGATCAGGCCGGCGAGCAGCACGGTCTGGCCGTTGGGCACCGAGATCATGCTGGCGACGCGCCGCTTCGAGATCGTCGGCGTCAGCGTCTTCTGCGCATCGACGACGGCGGAAATCTCCTGCTCGATCTGCATCGTCACCGCGCCGTTCTGGCCGATGCGCGGGATGACGTTGAGGATGATGCCGGTGTCGCGCATCTCGACCTGATTGACGAGCGGGGCACCCGGCACCGTCACGCTGGTCGCCTGGGTCGTGGTGATCGGCACGGAATCGCCCACCTGCAGGGTCGCGGGCTGGTTCTCCAGCACCACGAGCGAGGGCGAGGACAGGATCTTGACGTCGGTGAAGCCGTCGAGCGCGTTGATGACGATGTCGGGCCCGGAATAGCCGCCGACGAGGAAGTTGAAGCCCGCAGCCCCCGGCGACAGCTTGTTCATCACGCCGCCCGAGGCGCCCGCGGCGGCGCTGAGCAGGCCGATCGAGCCCTTGTTGGAGCCGATGCCGATCCGGTTCGAATCGAGGAAGTATTGCACGCCGTACTTGAGCTGGTCGGTCAGCCGCACCTCGGCAATGGTGACGTTGATGGCGACCTGCACCGGGGTCGCGTCGAGGCGCTGGAGCGCCGCGTGGATTTTTCGGTAGGTCTCGCCGTCGGTGTAGGTCACGACCGCGTTCTGGGCCGGGTCGGCGCTGATCGAGACGCGCCGGTTGCCGGAGCGCTGGGTCAGGTCGAGGCTGCCGCCGCCCATCATCGAGCCGTCGATGTTGCCGCCCTGGCCCTGGCCCTGTCCGGCCTGATCGCCGAAGGCCGAGGCGAAGCGCGCCTTGAGCAGATCGGCGCCGCTTCCGCCGGTCTGGTTCATCCCGCCGCCCGAGCCGACGCCCGTGCCGCCGAGGCCGGACCCGCCGGAGGACATGCCCCCCGACGATATCCCGCTCCCCATGCCGCCGCCGCCCATGCTGCCATCGGTGCCGCCGAGGCCGGAACCGGCCCCGTTCGACAGGCCGGAGCGCGCCCCGCCGAGACCGGCGCCGCCGGGCAGGCCCGAGCCGAGCCCGCTCATCATCCCGGAATTGCCGCCGCCGAACAGGCCGTTGACCACGCGGGCGAGTTCCACCGCGTTGCGGTAGCGCGCCTTGTAGACGAACACCGTCTCCTCGGCGGCCTCGGCGGTGCCGTCGAGCTCGCGCACGAAGCCCTCGGCGCGGCGCAGCAGGCCGGCATTCTTCGAGGTCGCCAGCACGGCGCGCAGGCGCCCGATCGGCTTGAACTGGATCAGGCCCTGCCCCGAGCCGTTCTCGCCAGTGTCGAAGAGCTGGGTCAGCTCGGCGACCACCGCCTCGGGCCGGGCCCGCTTCAGCTCGAACAGGCTCACCGTCTGGCCGCGCATCCAGTCGGCGTCGAAGGCGAGAATCGCGCTCACCGCCTCCTGGCGCTTCGGGCCGGGGCCCTTGACGATCATGGTGTTGCGTGTCGCATCGAACCGCAGGCCGTCGGCGTCGGCGACGAAGCCGGAGACGAGCTTCGACATCGTCGCCGCCGAGACGTAGCGCAGCGGCACGACCGAGACGCCGTAACCGGGCCCGCCCGCGCCGAGATTGACCGTGCCGAGCCCGGCGGCGGCCGGGACGATGCGGTAGCCGGTGCCGGCCTTGCTCATCGAGAAGCCCTGGCCGGCGAGCACGCTCTCCAGCGAGGCCAGAAGCTCGTTGCGCGAGAGCGGCCGGGGCGAGGAGATGGTGATCTGGCCCGAGACGTCGGCGCCCATGGTGTAGTTGAGGCCGAGGGTGTCCGAGAGGATCGCGTGGACGACGTCCTTGATCTCGGCCCGCTCGAAGTTGAGGCGGAAGCCCCCGCCGTTCACCGCATCCTGCGCCGGGCCGCCGCCGATCTCGATGGCCTCCGCCTGCTCGGACAGCCCGCCGAGGCCGGTGCCCGCGGTGCGATCGACGTCCTCGGGCCCGAAATAGCGGCTGCGCCCGACGCCGCGCGCCGGCTGGGTCACGGCGTCCGAGGCCGGGCGGGCGGCCCCGCCGCCGCGGATCGGCTTGGCCGAGAGGTCCATGCCGACCTCCGGCCCGGTCAGGCCGGTGCGCGGCAGGGTCTGTCCGGCGGCAGGCACGAGAACGGCCAGCACCAGCAGCAGGGATGGGAGCAAGGCGCGCCGGAGCGATGGCATCGGGTTCTCTTGATGAGGCCGCCGGTCAGCTTACCGGCGAGGGGCGCCCGTGCCCATGAGGGCCCGCACCCGGACCACTGCTTTCAACCGCGCAGTGCTCGATATGACACACAATTTGGTAAATTTTGGTTAATGCATTGAGGATTGATTAACCAAGACCACGGTCCGATCGAGCCGAGCGCGACAACTCACGAAGCGCGTGCGCTGCACAATCGACGAACCGCCCCCGACTCAGGGCACGCGGACGACGGCGCCGGCGGGGAGCCCGGCGCCCGGCGCGGCGGCGGGCGGCAGGGCGAACAGGCGGTAGGTCTGCTCGCGCTCGCCCTCGCGCAGGACGACGCGGTCCGGCGCGATCCGGTCCACCCGCCACGCATCGACCTGATCGCCGACCCGCAGGCTGAGCGAGGCGCCCTCCTGCCGGCTGACCAGCGCCACCGCCCGATCGACGCCGGCCACGATCCCGACGAGCCGCAGTTCCGGCGGCGGGCTCGCCGGCATCTCGGGAAGAGGCAGAGGGGCCGCGTAGGCCACGGGCTGGTCGGGGCGGCGGCGCGAGGGCGCGAAGAGCGGACGCTGCCGGAAGCCGTCGAGATCCTTGAACGCCATCCGGCTCAAGGGGTTGGGCGACGGGGCGACCTGCGGCAGCGGAAGATGCGGCTCCGGCGGCGGCTCGGCCAGGGCGGTCTCGGCGGGCGCCTCGGGCTCGGGCGGGGCCGCGGCGATGGCGGGCTCGGGCGGAGCGGGCGAGGCCGCGGGCGGCGCGGCGGGTCTGCGCCCGCGCCGCGCATCCTCGGCCTGCCGCAGGGCCTCCTGCTCGCGGACCCAGGCGGGCGAACCGAACGGGCTCTCGGCGATGGCGGGGCTCGCCAGTCCGAGCAGCACGAGCGGGGCGAACAGGGCGCGCGCGGAAAAACCCATTACGTGCGACCCTCGCGGCGGTGGCCGCGGATCGCCAGCGCGACGCGCAGGGTCGGCTGCGGGTCTTCCACCGCGGCGCCGCGACCGGCCTGGGTGCGGATGTTGATCGATTCGACCGTCAGCAGCGGCATCCCGGCCTCGATCGTGGCCAGGAGATCGAACAGGCCATCGTTGGCGATGTCGAGGCTCGCGCGCAGCAGCACGCTGCGGCCGTCGTCGGCCTCGTCCTCGCCGCGCACCTCGATGAGGCGCCCGCCCGCCGCATCGACCAGCGCGCTCAGGCGGCGCTGCATCTCGGCCCGCGCGAGGCCCGGCGCGGCGGCGTCGAGGAAGACCGAATGGGTTCGCGCGGCTTCCGCCCCTTCGCCCTCCCGCGCCCTGACCTGCTCGGCGGCGAGGCGGCGGATGCGGGCTTCGATCTGCGTGGTCCGGGTGCGGTTCTCCTCCACCGCTCGGCTCGCCTCCCACCACGCGGCGAGGCGGTCGAGGGTGAGGGCGGCGAGCAGCAGCGGCAGGCCGACGAAGACGGCGACCGAGAGGGGGCCGATCCAGCGGCGCAGGGCCGGCGGGACACGCGGGTCGGCGCTCATCGCCCGGCCTCCGCTTGGCGGTCGGGCAAGGGGCCTTGTCCTCGGCTCGCCACGATGTCGAAGGCCTCGCGCCGCTCGGCATCGCGGATCACCGGGGCGGCGAAGCGCACCGCCGACAGCCCGCCCTGCCCTTCGAGCAGGCCGATCAGCGCGGCGGCGTCGTCCGAGCGGCCGACGAGGCGCACCTTGGCGCCATCGGCGTCGAGTTCGCGCAGCACCGTGCCGTCGGGGAGCGCCGTGCTGAGCCGGTCGATCAGCACGAGGGTGCTGGCGTCCGGCCGCTTGGCGGCGAGCAACGCGGCCTCGCGGGTGCCGCCGGGGCCGGAGCGGGCGGCGAGCCGCGAGCGGAGTGCGACGAGATGCGATCCGGTCTCGGCCTGCTCGGTCTCGGCGGAGTCCGCCAGAAGCGTGGCCGCGAGGCAGGCCGGGATCAGGAGGCCGAACGCGAGCGCGGCGGCGAGGGCTACCGGGCGGCGCAGCGGGCTCGCCCCGCCCGCGCCGGGGCGACCGCGGTAGAGGTCGATGGCGAGCGGCGCGTCGAGGGGTGCGGCGGAACTGCCGAGCGCCGTCACCATGAGGCCGGCACCCGCCAGCGCGTCGAGATGGGGCGCCACGAGGTCGGCGGAGGTCGCCAGCAGGTCGACCGCGATGGTGCCGTCGGGGCCGGCGGGTTCGGGCACGTCGTAGCCGTAGAGCACCCGGTCGGGCCGCCAGGGCGTCAGGCGCTCCAGGCGGTGGGACAGGATCGGCCCGAGATAGTCGCGGCCGGCATCCGGCAGACGCAGGGTGCGGGCGAGGAAGAGGTTTGCGGGTAAGCGCAACTCGAGGCCGCGCCCGGAAAAGTCTTTCGGGGCCGCGCCGTCGAAGGGTCCGCGCGGGGTCACCCGGCCCTCGCGCATCTCGTAGAGCGCGAGCCCGTCGCCCTCGACCACCGCGACGCGGCGGCTGCGGTCGAGGAAGCGGCCGAGGCGCGGTTCGAGCGCCGCCACGAAGGCGTCGAGCAGGATCGAGACCGCGCCCGTCACCTTGGCGACGAGCGGGGAGGCGCCGAGGCGGCCTTTCAAAGCCGCCGTCTGCGCGAAAAATCCCGTCATCCGGGTCGAGGCCGCCATGATCGCCCCGCTAGCCGGTGATCCGCATCACTTCGTCGAGGGAGGTGAGACCCTGCCCCGCCTTGGTGATGCCGTCGTCGAGCATGGTGGTCATACCGCGCGCCCGTGCCGCCTCTAAGATGCGCGACGGGTCGGGCTCGCGCCGCACCAGCGGCTCGATCTCGGAATCGATGGTCAGCACCTCGAACACGCCGACCCGGCCGCGATAGCCGGTGCCGCCGCAATGCGGGCAGCCCAAAGCCTTGAAGTAGTCGCGCCGCTCGGGCGCGGGCGTGCCGCGCTTGGCGCAGATGTCGAGGGCGGCCTCCGCCGCGCGGGGATCGGGCGCCTTGCACTTCTCGCAGAGCCGCCGCACCAGCCGCTGGCCGAGCACGCCGCGCAAGGAGGCCGCGATCAGGTACGGCTCGACGCCCATGTCGGCGAGGCGCACGACCGCGTCGGCGGCGGTGTTGGTGTGGAGCGTGGTGAGCACGAGGTGGCCGGTGAGCGCGGCCTGGATGCCGATGGCCGCCGTCTCCCGGTCGCGCATCTCGCCGACCATGATCACGTCGGGGTCGTGGCGCAGGAACGAGCGGAGCGCGGTCGCGAAGGTGAGCCCGATCTGCGGCTTCACCTGGGTCTGGTGGATGCCGGGCAGCTGGTACTCGACCGGGTCCTCCACCGTCACGATCTTTCGGGAGGGGTCGTTCAGCATCGAGATCGCGGTGGCGAGCGTCGTCGTCTTGCCCGAACCAGTGGGGCCCGTGACGATCAGGATGCCGTGCGGCTCGGCCAGCAGCCGCTCCATCGATTGCTGGTCGCGCACCGACATGCCGATGCGCTTGAACTCCAACAGGCGCGTATCCTTGAGCAGGATGCGCAGCACCGCCGTTTCGCCGTAGAGCGTCGGCATCACGGCGACGCGCAGGTCCGCCTCCTGGCTGCCGACCTTGACGTTGGTGCGCCCGTCCTGCGGCAGGCGGCGCTCGGCGATGTCGAGCCCGGCCAGGATCTTCACCCGCGAGAGGATGGCGGGGGCCATGTGCTTGGCCAGCGTCTGCTGGGCCCGCAGGTGCCCGTCGATGCGGAAGCGGACGCGCAGGTCCTCGCGGCCGGTCTCGATGTGGATGTCGGTCGCGCCCTGCTCGACGGCGCGTTCCAGCATCGCGTCGATGGCGCGCACGATCGGGGCGCCGCGGGCGAGGTCCTGCAGTGTCTCGACATCGTCGGAGAAGGCGATCTCGGCCGGGATGTCCTCCGGCTCCGGCGCGGCTTCCGTGCCGCCGCGCTCGAACAGGGCCTCGATCTCCTCAAAGGAGAGCACCGCGAGCGAAACGGATGCGCCGAGCGCGAGGCTCGCGGCCTGGATCGGCTCGGCGAGCGAGGGGTCGGCGACGCAGAGCAGCGGGCGGCCGGATTCCGAGACCGGATAGAGGAAGGCTTCGCGCAGGAAGCGCCGCGACAGCCCGTCGAGGAGATGGGGCGCTTCGGCGATGCGCTTGATCTCGGCCCGCGGCAGGCGGTGGAAGGCCGCGATGGCGTCCGCCAGATCGCCGGGGGGAAGCCGGCCCTCGCGCCAGATCGCCTCCGCCGCGCCCGCGCCGGTGCGCGTGCCGCGCGACTCGCCGGATTCGGCGCCGTGGCGGGCGCGCAGGAAGGCGAGGAGGTCGCCGCCCCCGGTCGCGTCCGTGCTGTGCGCCCCTGCCTGCACCGTCGTCTTCCGCTCGGGCCCGCTTGCGCTTCTCAAGAAGCGCGAAGCCGCGGGGTCCGTCCAGCACCGGGCCGCCCCTGAGGGTGGCCGGAGATCAGGAAGCGGTGGAGATGTGGCGGATTGACGACACGGAACGGGCCCAGAGCATCGTTCCGGATCTCGGATCCGGAACGATGCTCTGTTTGATTGTGCCGCATCGGCTTTTCCGAAAGCCGGTTTCCACCTTTCGGGCCGATGCTTCAGAGCCGCAGGGCACCCGCCGCGATCTGTTCGTACAGCGCCGGATCGAGCGGGCGGTAGGCGCCGTCGCGGTCGATGTAGAGCGGGTCGGTGGTGCGGGCCGGGTCGTAGCCCTCTTCCGCCAGCACGGCCTTCTTCTGCTTGAAGGTCTCGGTGTGGCCGAGTTCGTCCATCAGGCGCAGGAACAGCGGGCGGGCGTAGGCCGGCAGCCGCTCGGCCATGTCGGCGTGGAGCCGGGCGAGGTCGAAGCCGGGGCCGACGGTCAACGCGGCCATCCCGGCGCGGCCGTCGGCGCCCGGCACCGCGACGCCGTAGACGCAGGCCTCCGTGACGCCCTCGGTGCGGCCGAGCGCTTCGGCGACTTCGGTGGTGGCGACGTTCTCGCCCTTCCAGCGGAAGGTGTCGCCGATGCGATCGACGAAGTAGTAGTAGCCCTGCGCGTCGCGCCGCATCAGGTCGCCGGTGCGCATCCAGGCATCGCCCGGTTTGAGGACGTCGCGCAGCACCTTGCGGTCGCTCTCGGACGCGTTGGTATAGCCCTCGAAGGTGTATTCGGCCTTGTCCGACAGGCGGCCCAGAAGTTCGCCCGCCTCGCCGAATTCGGTGGGCACGCAAGCCCCGTTAGCGTCACGTAGGGGGAGCCCGGTGGCGATGTCGTGCTTGACGATGAGGGCGGGCGAGCGCCGCGCCATGAAGCTCGGCACGCGCCCGACCGCGCCGACCCGACCCTCGACGTTGTAGAGCGAGAGCGTGCCCTCGGTCGCGGCGTAGAACTCCAGGATGCGGGGAATCGCGAAGCGCTTCTGGAAGCGCTCCCACACCTCCGGGCGCAGGCCGTTGCCGGTGCAGAGGCGCAACGAATGCGCGCGCTCCTGCGGGTCGGGCGCGGCCAGCGTCAGGTAGCGGCACAGCTCGCCGATATACTGGAACAGGGTGGCACCCGATTCCGCGACGTCCGACCAGAACCGGCTCGCCGAGAATTTTTCGCGAATGACGACAGAGCCGCCGCCGAGCAGGACGCTGCCCGGCGCCACGACGCCGCCGACGCTGTGGTAGAGCGGCAGGCAATCGTACATGCGGTCGTCCGGCCCCGGATCGGCGAGGCCCGCGAACCAGTGGGTCCACATCATGATGCGGTGATGGCTGACGCGGGCGGCCTTCGGCAGGCCGGTGGTGCCGGAGGTGTAGATCAGCAGCGCCGGGTCGCGCAGGCTCACCGCGGGCGCCTCGTCGGCACCGAGCGGCTCAGCCCCGAACCGCGCGGCCTGCGCGGCGAGCGAGGCTTCGGCGCCCTCCCCCTGCCAGCAGAGTTCGGGCGGCGACGCGAGATGGGGCCACGCGCCCTCGACCGCCTCGGCGAGGTCGGTCGCGGCGATCAGGAGGCGCGGCGCGGCCGTATCGATGCAGTGGGCGAGCCCCCGCTCGCGCAGGTTGGTGTTGAGCAAAGCCACCCGCACGCCGACGCGGGTCAGGCCGAGCCAGATCGCGAGGTAATCAGGCCGGTTGCGCATCATCAGCGCGACGGTGTCGCCCTTGGCGAGCCCCTGGGCCAGCGCCCAGCGGGCGTAGCGATGGCGCCGCGCGGCGAGATCGCCGTGGGTCAGGGTCTCGTCGGTGCCGATCAGCGCCGGAGCGCCGGCCCGCTCGGCGGCGACCGTGTCGAGGATGAGCGGGAAGATGCGGTCCGGGTTCGCGTCGATGCGCGCGGTGCGCTCCAGCGCGCCAATCCAGCCGGCGGTGGAGGAGGTACGCGGCGGGGCGATGGGGGACGGGGCGGTGTGCAGGGTCGTCATGATGGTGTCCGTTCGGTCGCGCCGGTTACGCGCATCCCCTCTCCCCGCACGCGGGGAGAGGGCTTCGGCGACCTCGTCGTCGCCGAAGCGAGGCGGCAGCCGAGGTGTGAGGGGGCTTTTCCGAAGGAGACTCGTCCGTCGAGTCCCCCTCACCTTCGCTTCCGCTTGTCGCGACGACGACAGGGTCGTCGCGACCCTCTCCCCGCACGCGGGGAGAGGGGATTCAGCTTCGCCCGCGCGGGTTAACCGGAGGCGTCGTCAGGCCATCGCCTCGGCGGCGGCCCTCAGGGCACGGTTGGCCGCGACCAGCGCGAGCCAGTTCCGGAACAGCCGCGCCGCCCCGTCCTGCCACGCGGCCGGGCGCGGCGGGGTCGCGTCCATGGCGGGGAAGTCGGCGTGGAGCGCCGGGGCGCGGTGTCGGCGGGCGCGGTCGGCGAAGAAGGCCAGCTGCTCGGCCGCGTCGGCGGTGTAGTAATGTTCGGGCAGGTCCGGGCAGGTGTCGCGGCTGCCGTCGAGGAAGCGGCCGATGTCGCGGCGGTATTCGCGCGCCAGCGTGTCCGCGTCGTATTCCGGGTGCCCCTGCAGGAACACCATCAGGCTCGCGCCCTCGCGGATGAACAGATCGACGCCGACATCCTCCGAGCGGCGCAGCACCGTGTAGCCCTTGGCGGTCAGCTCGGCCTCGGGCAGGTCGTTCCAGCGCGAATGCGGCACCGGCATCAGCGGGCTCAGGCCGGCGAGCAGCGGATGCACGCTCGACGCCGCGCAGGCATAGACGCCGGAGAACTTCGTCGCCATCGGTCGGCGCTCGATGCCATCGAGATGCAGCACGGCGGCATGCGCGGCGAGGCACGAGAACAGCGTCGAGACCGTGCCGCGGGCGGCCCAATCCACGACTTCCGTGAAGTCGGCGTAATAGGGTTCTTCGTCGAGGCGGGCGGCCTTCGGCTCGGAGCCGGTGACGACCAGCGCGTCGAGCCCGGCCGCGGCGAGCGCGGTGTGGGGCGCGTAGAACCGGTCGAGATGGGCGCGGGCCAGCGGCCCGCGCGGCACCGAGGCGAGGCTGAAGAAGCTCAGCTCCACGTCCCCGCCGATGAGGCGCCGGAACTGGCGCTCGGTCTGGACGAGCGCGGTGTCCGGCATGTTGTTGAGGAGCCCGATCCGCAGGCGCGGCGCGGGGGCCGCCGCCTCGAACCGGGGCGGCGGAGCGGTCTCGGCGAAGCCGGCCTCGCCGGAGGCAGCGTGTTCCAGCATGCGTCTCTCCTCTCGAACGGGTGGGGCCGGGCGTGTTTGGCCGACGCGTCAGGCCGCGAGCGCCAGGGGCCGGGCGGCGGCGAGCGCTTGGTCGAGGTCGGCGACGATGTCGTCGATGTGCTCGATGCCGACGCTGATCCGGATGGTCTCGGGCAGCACGCCCGCGACCCGCTGCTCGTCCGGCGTCATCTGGCGGTGGGTGGTCGAGGCCGGGTGGCAGGCGAGCGACTTGGCGTCGCCGATGTTGACGAGCCGCTTCACGAGCTTCAGCGCGTCGTAGACCGTCTTGCCGGCCTCGAACCCGCCCTTCACGCCGAACGTCAGCAGCGAGGAGCCCTCGCCGCCGAGATATTTTTGCGCCATCGCGTGGTTGGGGCTGTCGGGAAAGCCCGCGTAGTTGACCCACTCGATGCCCGGATGCGCCCGCAGGTATTCGGCGACCTTGCGGGCGTTCTGGACGTGGCGCTCGACGCGGAGCGCCACCGTCTCGATGCCTTGCAGCAGCAGGAAGGCCGACATGGCGGGGAGCACCGCGCCGGTGGTGCGCTGGTAGACGCTGCGGGCGCGGGCCGCGAACGCGCCGCGGCCGAACCGCTCGCTGTAGACGAGGCCGTGATACGACACGTCCGGTGTCGAGAATTGCGGGAAGCGCTCAGGGTACGCGGCCCAGTCGAAATTGCCCGAATCGACCACGATGCCGCCGAGGGTGGTGCCGTGCCCGCCCATGAACTTGGTGAGCGAGGCGATGACGATGTCGGCCCCGTAATCGATCGGCCGCATCAGGATCGGCGTCGGTACGGTGTTGTCGACGACGAGCGGCACGCCGTGGGCGTGGGCGACCTTTGCGAGCGCCTCGATATCGCAGATGTTGCCGGCCGGGTTGCCGATCGACTCGCAGTAGACCGCGCGGGTCTCGCCATCGATCAGCCGCTCGATGTCCTCGGGCCGGTCGCTCGCGGCGAAGCGGGTGACGATGCCCTGGCGCGGCAGCACGTGGGCCAGCAGCGTGTGTGTGGTGCCGTAGAGCTGGGGCACGCAGACGATGTTGCCGCCGTGGTCGGCCAGCGTCGCGATGGCGTAGTGGAGCGCCGCCTGCCCCGTGGCGACGGCGAGCGCAGAATGGCCGCCCTCCAGTTCCGCCACGCGCCGCTCCAGCACGTTCACGGTCGGGTTGGCGATGCGGCTGTAGCGAAAACCCTCTTCCTCGAGATTGAACAGGGCGGCGCCGTGGTCGGCGCTGTCGAATGCGTAGGCGACGCTCTGGTAGATCGGCACGGCGACCGCGTGGGTGGTCGGATCGTGCTCGAAGCCGGCGTGGACCGCGATGGTTTCGCTGCGCATGGTGCTGTGTCGTCCTACGGAACCCGAGGGTCGGCGGGCCTGCCGCAAGGCCGGGACCACGCCGGAATGTGCCGAAACGGCACGCAATCAGCAGTGCCCGGCGAGGCCTGCACGGTCGCGCTCGCCGGTTGATTTTGGTGAAAGATCAGGGGGATGGCCGCGCAGCCCACAGCCTGAGGGCCGTCTTTCCCGCCGCATGGTTGCGGAATTCTACGTAGAAACGCTGTCCCCGGATGAGCCGAACGTATCGTTTCGGGCCCTCTACTCTACAGCCAAGTCACGATTCGGCCCGAATTCCAGTTCTGGCATCGAACGCGTTAGGCATATCGCGAAGACGATCTTGCAAGATCAAGTCGTCTGTGGTGGTGCTGGATCGGGGCGCCTCCGGAGTGGTCCTGGACGCCCCACCCGATTTCTGAGCGAGGAAGACGTGTCTACCACCCCGATGATTGCGTCCGTGACGACGGGCGATCTGCGGCCGGCCCCGATCGAGCCGAGCTGGATTCACGAGGGGATGCCGATCGCGCGCAACACCATGCTGTCGCGCAGCGCCGACCGCCTGGCCTGGACGCTCGTCTGGGACTGCACCGCCGGAAAGTTCGAGTGGCATTACGACATCGACGAGACGATCCACTTCCTCGAAGGCTCGGCCACGATCAGCGACGGCATCAACCCGGCCAAGACCTTCGTGGCCGGCGACGTGCTGTTCATCCCCCGCGGCGCGGTCTGCCACTGGCATGTCGAGAGCTACGTGCGGAAGGTCGCCTTCTGCCGCCAGACCCAGCCGAAGTATCTCGCGCTGGCGCTGCGCGCCTTCGCCAAGGCCAAGAAGATGCTGCGCCGCAAGTCCGCGCCGGCAACCGGCGGCGGCCTGCTCGAAGCGGCCTGACCCAGCCTCGGGGCCGCTCGTTGGCGGCCCCGCTTCCCCCTTCCTTCGAGGCGCGTGCCATGACGCAGGACACGGACACCTGGACCTTCTTCGAGGGCGCGTGGCATCCCGGCAACGTCCGGATCATGGGCCCGCGCAGCCACGGCGCTTGGCTCGGCTCGACGGTGTTCGACGGCGCCCGCGCCTTCGAGGGCGTCACGCCCGACCTCGACCTGCATCTGGCCCGCGTCAACCGCTCGGCGGTGGCGCTCGGCCTCGAGCCCAAGGTGTCGGTGGCGGAGTGGACCGATCTCGTCGCGCAGGGGCTGTCGCGCTTCGCAACCGACGCGGAACTCTACATCCGGCCGATGTACTGGGCCGAAAGCGGGTTCGCCGGCGGCGTCCGGTTCGATCCCGCCTCCACCAACTGGTGCCTGTCGATCTACACCGCGCCGATGCCGCTGCCGTCGGGCGTGCGCGCGACGCTCTCTCCCTTCCGCCGCCCCTCCATCGAAGTCGCCCCGGTCGATGCCAAGGCGGGCTGCCTCTATCCGAACGGCGCCCGCGCGCTCACCGAGGCGCTGTCGCGCGGCTTCGGCAACTGTCTGATGCTCGACGGCCTCGGCAACGTCGCCGAATTCGCCAACGCCAACGCCTTCCTGGCGCGCGACGGCGTGGTCTACACACCGGTGCCGAACGGCGTGTTCCTGGCCGGCATCACCCGCGCGCGGGTGATCGCGCTCCTGCGGGGGGCGGGCGTCACGGTGGTGGAGAAGACGCTGCGCTACGACGACTTTTTGGGTGCCGACGAGGTGTTCACCGCGGGCAACTTCGCCAAGGTCGCGCCGGTGACCGGGCTGGATGACGTGCGGTTCGAGCCGGGGCCGATGTTCCGGCTGGCGCGGCAGCTGTATTGGGACTTTGCGCACGGGCGCCAGAACTGAGCGCCCTTCCCTCCCCCCTCCGCGGGGGAGGGTGGCCCCCGAAGGGGGTCGGGAGAGGGGAGCGACGGTGCCGCTTGGCCGCGCTCGACCAGCCATCTCCGGAAGCGTGCTTCCCCTCTCCCGCCCGCTCCGCGGGCACCCTCCCCCGCGGAGGGGGGAGGGTTTTTTTACCGTCCCGCCAACGCCTTCTCCCTTATCGCCGTCAGCGTCGCGCCCGGCGCGATGGCATCGACCGCGATCTTCACGTGGATGATCGCCGGGCGCTTGGCCGCCAGCGCCGCATCGAGCGCGGCAGCAAAATCCTCCGTCCGCTCCACCGTGAACCCCACCCCGCCGAACGCCCGCGCATAGGCCGCAAAATCCGGGTTCACGAGATCGGTGGCGCAGACGCGGCCGGGAAAATCCCGCTCCTGATGCATGCGGATCGTGCCGTAGCTGGCGTTGTCGGCGACGATGCAGACGATGTTCAGGCCGTACTGCACGGCGGTCGCGAATTCCTGGCCGTTCATCAGGAAGTCGCCGTCGCCGTTCAATGAAATCACGATGCGCTCGGGGTAGAGCCGCTTCATCGCGACCGCCGCGGGCACGCCGTAGCCCATCGAGCCCGAGGTCGGCGCCATGTGGGTGGCGAGCCGCCGGAAGCGGTAGAAGCGGTGGATCCAGGCGGCGTAGTTGCCCGCGCCGTTGCACAGGATCGCGTCGGAGGGCAGCGCGTCGCGTAACTGAATCATCACCTCGCCGAAATTGACCGCGCCGGGCTGCGGCGTCGCCGTCTCGCTCCAGGCGAGGTAATCGGCATGGCCCGCCCGCGCGCCCTCCGACCACGGCGTCGCGGCGGGCGCCGGCAGACGCGCGAGCGCGGCGGCCGTGCGGGTCGGGCCGGCGTTGATGGCCAGATGCGGGACGTAGACCCGCCCCAATTCCTCCGGGCCCGGATGGATGTGGACGAGCCGCGTGCGCGGGGCCGGGATGTCGAGGAGCGAGTACATCTGGCTCGCCACCTCGCCGAGCCGCCCGCCGAGCACGATCAGCAGGTCGGCGGCCTTCACCCGCGCGACGAGCTTGGGGTTGGCGGCGAGGCCAAGGTCGCCCGCGTAGTTCGGATGCAGCGGGTCGAACAGCGGCAGGCGGCGATAGCTCGTCGCCACCGGCAGATCGAAGGCTTCCGCGAAGGCGCGGATGTCGGCGTAGGCGCGCTCGTCCCAGCGGCTGCCGCCGAGCACGAGGAAGGGGTTTTGCGCTTCCGCCAACAGCGCGGCCAGCCGCTCCATGTCCTCGACGCCCGGCGCGGCCTCGACCGGCACGAAGGCCGGCGCGGTCGGGCCGGAGACGGGATCCTTCAGCATGTCCTTGGGCAGCGCCATCACCACCGGGCCGGGGCGACCGCCGCAGGCGGTGTGGAAGGCGCGGGAGACGTATTCGGGCACGCGCGCGCCGGTCTCGATCTCGGTCGCCCATTTGGCGATCGGCCCGAAGGCCGCGCGGTAATCGACCTCCTGCCACGCCTCGCGGTCGCGAAGCCCCCGCTCGATCTGGCCGACGAACAGGATCATCGGCGTCGAATCCTGCTGGGCGATGTGGATGCCCGCCGCCGCGTTGGTGGCGCCGGGGCCGCGGGTGACGAAGCAGATGCCCGGTCGGCCCGTCGCCTTGCCGTGGGCCTCGGCCATCATCGCCGCGCCCCCCTCCTGGCGGCAGACCGTGATCGGGATGCCGGACTCGTGCAGCGCGTCGAGCACCGGCAGGTAGCTCTCGCCCGGCACCGCGAAGACGTGGCCGACGCCGTTGGCGACGAGCTGGTCCACGAGCGCCTGGGCGGCCGTGCGGGGGGTCGGATCGGACATCGCGCGAACCTCGGATTGGGGCGACATCCGCCCGGAAAACTGTTCCGGATCGGGACCGTGCGTCGGTCCAAGCCCGCGTTCGTGCCGCGAACGGACAGATTTCGGCCCCTCCGGCCGGGCCCTTCATTTGCAGAAGAGGCCGCGAGGACCGGATCGGCATAGGCGCCAACCGATAACGTCCGGTTTCGAACCGGAATGCGGCGGGCGTCACCGGGTCGGACCTCGAACGAAATCCCCGCTCTTTCGGATGGTCGATGCCATGGCCGCGTACCGGAGTTCCTTCGCGACGAATGTCCGGGTCGATCCGCTGGAGGCTGCCGCGATGAGCCTCGCGCCCGACGCGCCGCCCCCGCCGGTGGCGGATGCCGGCCTGCTGAAGCAGGCGATGCGCCGCCTCGTCGGCGGGGTCGTCGTCGTCACCGCGGGCAGCGGCGAGGACCGGGTCGGGCTCACCGCCACCTCGGCGGTCTCGCTCTCGGTCGATCCGCCGACCATGCTGGTCTGCGTCAACCGCGCCTCCTCGACCTGGCCGGTGATCGTCAAGCGCCAGCATTTCTGCGTCAGCATCCTGGCCGCCGGGCACCGCCCCGTCGCCGAGCGCTTCGCCGGAATCGGGGCGCTGCGCGGTCCCGCCCGCTACGCCGGCGCCGAGTGGACCACCATGGCGTCGGGCGCGTCCGGCCTCACCGAGGCGCAGGCGATCATCGATTGCGACCTCGAAGAGGTCATCGAGCGGCACAGCCACGCCATCCTCCTCGGCGCCGTGCGCGAGGTGCGCCTCGGCGGCGAGGCCGGCGCGCTGGTCTACGGCGGCGGCAACTTCATCGACCTGTCGCCGCCGTAGCGAAGCATTCGATTAACTGAACCAATACTTAACATCGAAATTCGGATTGATTCGAAAATTCGGAAGAGACCTTATCGCGGCGATGATTGTATCGCCGCCGGACAGGTCGCAGCCCATCACCAGAACTGCAACGGACAAGAGGCGCGAGACACCATGTCGGAGATGATGATTGAGACCGTGGCGAACCGGACGATGGGTCTGGCCTACGAGATCGCCGGGCGGCACGCGATCAAGCCGGAATTCGGCGCGGGCGACGCGCTGGTCGATGTCGGCCTGTCCTCGCTCGACTTGGTGAACCTGATGATCGCGGTCGAGGCCGAGTTCGACATCATGATCCCGCCCGCGGCGCTGACCCCGAAGAACTTCTACTCGATCGAGACCATCGCCCGGATGGTCGAGACCGTGAAGGCGGCCCCGTCCGCCTGACCTGACGAAGACTGCAAGAACTGCCGGCGCGGCCGGCTTCATTTCTGGGGAGCCAAGCCATGACCATCCAGCCGATGACCGGCCCCGACGACGTCCTCGCCACCGACCTCACCGCGCGCGCCGCCGCGGTGGCGGCGGTGGCCGCCCTCCACGCCGAGGCGGTGGACCGCGACGGGCGCTTCCCCGAGGAGGCGGTCGCCGCGCTGAAATCACAGCGCCTGCTGGGCGCCGCGGTGCCGATCGAACTCGGCGGCGAGGGCGCCACGATCCGGGCGCTCGCCGACATCTGCTACGCCCTCGGCCGCGCCTGCGCCTCGACGGCGATGATTTTTGCCATGCACCAGACCAAGGTAGCCTGCCTGACCCGGCACGGCCGGGGTGATGCGTGGCGCGACGGCCTGATCCGCCGCATTGCCGACGAGCAACTGCTGCTGGCCTCCTCCACGACCGAGGGCCAGGGCGGCGGCAACGTCCGCTCCTCGGCCGCCGCCATCGAGAGCGACGGCGAGAGCGTGAGTCTGGAGCGGGCCGCCACCGTGATCTCCTACGGCGCCCAGGCCGACGGCGTCGTCACCGTCGCCCGCCGCAACGCGGACGCCGCCGCCTCCGATCAGGTGCTCTGCGTGTTCCTCAAGGAGGATTACACGCTGGAGCGCCTCAGCGGCTGGGAGACGCTCGGCATGCGCGGCACCTGCAGCAGCGGGTTCCGCCTCGTCGCCAAGGGCCGGCCCGAGCAGGTGCTCTCCGCCCGCTACGGCGATGTCCACAACCAGACCATGACGCCGGTCTCGCACATCCTCTGGTCGAGCGCATGGGCCGGTATCGCCGCCAGCGCCGTCGACCGCGCCCAGGCCTTCACCCGCACCGCCATGCGCGGCGCGGGCGGCGTCGCCCCTCCCGGCGCGCTCCACTACGCCCGCGCCGTGTCGAGCCTGAAGCAGGCCCGCGCGCTGATCGTCCAGGGTCTCGACCGGTTCGAGGCCGCGGGCGACGACGCGGCGGCCCTCGCCGGCCTCGATTTCCAGACCGCGATCACGATGCTCAAGGTCGAGGTCTCCGAACTCGCCGTCGCCGCGGTGTCGAGCGCGATGCGGGCCAACGGGCTCGCCGGCTACCGCCAGGACGGCGCCTTCAGCGTCGGGCGCGCGCTGCGCGACATCCTCTCGGCGCCGATCATGATCCACAACGACCGCATCGTCGCCAACCTCGCCACCGCGACCCTGATGTCCCCGGTCGCCGCCTCGCTCGGCGCCTGATCCCCTCCCCCGCCCTCATTCTTCGAGAGATTGCCGCCATGAACATGCCTGTGATGAACGCGCCGGCCGCCCCGCCCGCGACCGATCCGCTCGACTCCCTGTTCGACGCGATGTTCAAGCCAATGAACGCGCAAGGCGTCTACGCCCGCACCGGCGCCTACGAGTCGGTGGTCGAGGCATTGGCCGCCTTCATCTCGGCCCGCCGCGACGAGGGCACGGAAGTGTTCCGCTTCCCGCCGGTGATGAGCCGCGCGCATCTGGAGCGCCACGGCTACCTCAAGAGCTTTCCGAATCTTCTGGGCTGCGTCTCGTGCCTCGAAGGCTCAGAGACCGAAATCCGCGGCTACGCCGACCGCCACCTGAACGGCGGCGACTGGACCGAGGGCCTGGAGACCGCCGACCTCGTCCTAACCCCGGCCGCCTGCTACCCGGTCTACCCGATCGCCGCAGCCCGCGGGGCGGTGCCGGAAGCCGGCTACCGCTTCGACGTCGCCTGCGACTGCTTCCGCCGCGAGCCCTCGCGCCATCTCGACCGGCTGCAATCCTTCCGCATGCGCGAATACGTCCGCATCGGCACGCCGGAGCAGATCGTCGCCTTCCGCGAGGCCTGGATCGCGACCGCCACCGCCATGGCCGACGAACTCGGCCTCACCTACACGGTCGAGACCGCGAGCGATCCGTTCTTCGGGCGGCTCGGCCAGATCATGGCCTTCAGCCAGCTCGAACAGGCGCTGAAGTTCGAGCTGCTGATCCCGCTGCGCGGGGCCGCCGCCGGCACCGCCTGCATGAGCTTCAACTATCACCGCGAGCATTTCGGCACGACCTGGGGCCTCAACCTCGCCGACGGCGAGCCCGCCCATACCGGCTGCGTCGCCTTCGGCATGGACCGCCTCGCCGTCGCACTCTTCGCCACCCACGGCGCGACGCTGGCCGACTGGCCGGCCTCCGTCCGCGCCGCGCTGAAGCTCTGAAAGAGAACCGCCGCGATGGCCCTCGACCCGCATGTCAGCCGCTTCCTCGACATGATGGCGCTCGGGGGCACGGGCGGCATCGATCTGCCCGCCCGGCGCGAGGGCCTGCGCGGGCTCTCGCGCCTCGCCGCCGCCGGCCTCGCGACCGGCCCGATGAGCGTGCGCGACCTCACCATGCCCGGCCCCGGTGGGGCGCTGGCGCTTCGGCTCTACGCGCCGGAGGGCGAGGCGCCAGAGAGCGAGACACCCGGCCCCGGCCTCGTCTTCCTGCACGGCGGCGGCCTCGTCACCGGCGACCTCGACACCCACGATGCGATGTGCCGCACGCTCTGCGATTCAGGCCGGATGCGGGTGGTCGCGGTTGAGTACCGGCTCGCCCCCGAGCACCCGTTTCCGGGCGGCCTCGACGACGCGCTCGCCGCGACCCGCTGGGTCATGGAGCACGCGGCCGACCTCGGCATCGATCCGGCGCGGCTGGCCGTCGGCGGCGAGTCGGCTGGCGCGGGCCTTGCCGCCCGCGTCTGCCAGGAATTTTTGGGAGTCGGCAAAGCACTCGCCGCCCAGCTCCTGATTTGCCCGGTCCTCGACGTCCACGGCGCTGGCGCGTCCCGCCGCGACTTCGCCCGCGGCTACTTCCTCGACGAGGCGACGATCCAGGGCGACCTCGCGGCCTGCGGATCGGAGGCCCTGCCGAACCCGCGCTTCTGCCCCCTGCGCGAAACCGAATTCACCGGCCTGCCGCCGGCCCACATCCACACGGCCGAGTACGACCCCGTGCGCGACGACGGCGAGACTTATGCCGAGCGCCTGACCCGCGCGGGCGTGCCGGTCGTCCACGCGCGCCATGCCGGCATGATCCACTTCTTCTACGGCCTCGGGCGCCTCGTCCCCCGCTCCCGACCGATCCTGTCCGAGATCGCGCGCGATTTCGCCGGCCTCCTGCGAAGCCCCGCGCCCAACGCCTGACCTTTCGACCTGTGGAGTATCCGATGTCCCTGCGTTCCACCGTCCACGCCGAGATCGCCGCCGTCGCCGCCGAGCAGGAGAAGCGGATGCCGCCGATCACCGACGGCCTCGTGATGCTGGAGACCGAGTTCGACTCGCTCTGCTTCGCCCTGCTGGTCGCCCGCATGGAGGACCTGACCGGCGCCGATCCGTTCTCCGAGATGGAGGCCGACGACCTGCCCGTGACGGTCGGCGACCTCGTCGCCCTCTACGACCGCGCCGCGGCCCGGAAGGCGGCGTAAGCGCCATGATCCTGCGCGAGACGCTTTCGAGGGCGGGCGGGCTGGACGGCCTGTTCCTGTCCGATCTCCGCGAGAAAAGGGATCTCGCCGGGATCGTGTTCGGCGAAACCGACGCGTCGGTCAGCCAGGAACTCGCCGGCAAGCGCGTGCTGCTCGCCGTCGGCGGGCAGATGGCGGCGGCCCGCGCGATGCTGGCCCTCGACGGCCTCGTCGCCCGCCTCGCCCTGGTGCCGCCGGGGCTCGCCCCGGAGCACGTCGCCCGCATCGCCGCCGACTCCGAGGCCGAAATCGTCGTCTGCGACGCGGAAGGGCTGCCCGAGGGCGACCTGCCCGGCCTGCCCCGCATCGACATCGAGGCCGCCGCGAAGGCTTCGGCGGAGACCGGCCGAGAGACCGAGTGGGCGCTCGCCACCTCCGGCACCACCGGCGCCCCGAAGCTCGTGGCCCACACCCTCGACGGGCTGGCCGGCGGCATCAACACGTCCGCCGCGCCCGAACCCGGCACGGTCTGGTCCACCTTCTACGACATCCGCCGCTACGGCGGCCTCCAGGTGTTTCTACGCGCGATGCTGGCCCCGGCCTCGCTGGTGCTGTCCGACCGGCACGAGCCGGTGCGCGACTATCTGATCCGCGCGGGCGAGCGGCAAGTCACCCACATCCTTGGCACGCCCTCGCACTGGCGCCTCGCCCTGATGAGCAACGCGCTGACCAAGCTCGCGCCGCGCTACGTCCGGCTGTCGGGCGAGATCGCCGACCAGACCGTGCTCGACCTCCTGCGCGCCGCCTTCCCCGAGGCCCGCATGGCGCATGCCTACGCCTCGACCGAGGGCGGCGTCGGCTTCACCGTCGAGGACGGGCGCGAGGGGTTCCCGGCCTCGCTGATCGGCGCGCGCTCCGGCATCGAGATCGCGGTGCGCGACGACGCGCTCTACGTCCGCTCCGGCCGCACCGGCCGGCGCTACCTCGGGAGCGCGCCCGAGCCGCTGATGGCGGAAGACGGCTTCGTCGATACCGGCGACCTCGTCGAGCGGCGCGGTGAGCGCTTCCACTTCCTCGGGCGACGCAGCGGCGTCATCAATGTCGGCGGCGCCAAGGTGCAGCCCGAAGAGGTCGAGGCCGTCGTCAACCTGCACGCGAGCGTGTCGATGTCCCGCGTGCGGGCGCGGCCCAACCCCATCCTCGGCGCCGTGGTCGAGGCCGAAGTGGTCCTGCGCGCCGGCACCGATGCCGCCGACCCGGCGGCGCTCAAGAAGGCGATCATCGCCCATTGCCGCCCGCGGCTCTCCGGCCACAAGGTGCCGGCGAGCGTGCGCTTCGTCGACGACCTGCCGCTCACCTCGGGCGGCAAGCTGGTGCGGAGGATGCCGTGACCGAAATCCGTGAAGGCCGCCTCGTCGTCGTCACCGGAGCGAGCCGGGGCCTCGGCCTCGCCATGGCCTCGACGCTGGCCGCCGAAGGGTATCGCGTGGTCGCCCTGGCGCGGCGCCCGAGCGAGGCTTTGGAGGCGGCCTGCGAGGTCGCCCCCTTCGGCGCGATTCAATTCATGGCCGCCGATCTCGGCGAGATCGACGCGCTGCAAGGACTCGTCCAGCGGATCAAGGCGGAGCACGGGCCGGTCTACGGCCTCGTCAACAACGCCGCCCTCGGCACGCCGGGCCTGCTCACCACTATGCCGGCCAAGAAGATCGCCGAGTTGGTCCACCTCAACACCGTCGCCCCGATGGTGCTGACCAAGTACCTCGCCCGCGGCATGATGACGGCGGGTGCCGGCCGCATCGTCAACGTCAGCTCGATCATCGCCTTCACCGGCTACAACGCGCTCTCGGTCTACGCCGCCACCAAGGCGTCGATGATCGGCTTCACCAAGTCGCTTGCCCGCGAGGTCGGCCGGCTCGGAGTCACGGTCAACGCGGTGGCGCCGGGCTTCATCGAGACGGCGCTGACGGAGGGGATGGACGAGGCCGAACGCGGCCGGGTCGCCAACCGCAGCGCCCTCAAGCGCCTCGCCGAGCCGCAGGACGTGGCCGATGCCGTCGCCTACCTGATGTCCGACAAGGCCCGCAACATCACCGGAACCGTGCTGACGATCGACGCCGGCAGCACCGCTTGATTTCACCTTCCCACCCATCCCCCTCATCCTGAGGTGCGAGCGAAGCGAAGCCTCGAAGGAGCCCTCCAGTTCGCTCAGCATTCCTCTGGAGCCCTCCTTCGAGGCCGCTGACGCGGCACCTCAGGATGAGGGGGGTGGGTGGGATGAACCCAGCCCTTCCCCGTCCCCGAACCCACCGCCGACCTGACTCCCGATCCGAACGGATGCCCCCCGCATCCGCCCCGGGCCCCAAGCTCAGCGAAGCTCCGCGAGTGTCGCCGATGTTAGCCCTGTCCGACGCCGATGATGTCCCCGTCTTCGCCCAGCCGGAGACGCTCCCGGCCGCACCGGAGCCGGTCAAACCGCGCGCCAAGACGCGCTGCCGCACCATCGAGGAAGCCGACCTCGACGCGGTGATCGGCCTGCTGCGCGCGGGCTTTTCCGACCGTTCGGAGGCCTATTGGCGCCAGGGTCTCGCCCGTCATCGCGCCCAGAACTTGCCCGACGGCGTGCCGCGCTACGGCTACCTCGTGGAGCGGGAGGGCGAGCCCGTCGGCGTGTTGCTGGCGCTCTACCGCGCCGTCGAGGACGCGACCGGCACGCATTGGCGCTGCAACCTGTCGAGCTGGTACGTGAAGCCGGAATACCGCTCGCTGGGCACGCTCCTCGACGGCTTCGCCATGCGCGACAAGGCGGTGACCTACGTCAACGTCTCGCCCGCGCCGCAGACCTGGGCAATGCACAAGGCCCGCGGCTTCAAGACAATCTGCGCCGGCCAGATGCTGACCCTGCCGTGGCTGGGCCGCCACCGCGGCCGGGCGCGGGCCGTCTCGCCCGAGACCCTGGCGCTGCTGCCCGAGGCGGAAGCCCGGCTGGTCGCCGACCACGTCTCCTACGGCTGCCTCGGCCTCGTCTGGTCGGACGGCGAAGGGGCCGGCGCGCTGCTGTTCCAGCGCCGCGCCATCAAGGTGCTGCGGGGCCGGCTCGGCTGGCTGCGCTTCCCCGGCCTCCAACTCGTCTACCATTCGCCCGGTCTCGATCTCGCGTCCTGCCTCGGCGCCGTCGGCCGGCACCTGCTCCTGCGCCGCGCCATGCCCTGGTTCGTCCTCGACGCCCTGGAGCGCCGCACCGACCTCCCCGGCCGCTACTTCCCCGGCCGCGCCCCCAAATTCGCCCGCGGCCCCAACCCGCCGATGGCGGGCGATCTGGCCTATACGGAGATCGTTCTGTTCGGGGCGTGAGCGGCCTCCAAATTGATCTTCAACCTTGCAAACGCGTCCCCCTCTCCCCGCACGCGGGGAGAGAGTCGCGACGACCTCGTCGTCGGCGCGACGAGGCGGCAGCCGAGGTGTGAGGGGGAGCGTCCGGAATAGTCTCATCCGGAAGCGCCCCCTCACCTTCGCCTGCCGGCTCGCTTCGGCGACCACGAGGTCGCCGAAGCCCTCTCCCCGCACGCGGGGAGAGGGGATGCGGTGGCGGCCGAAGCGAATATCCGGAAGCTTACGAGAGCCGCATGCCGTCAGCCCCCTTCCTCGACCGCCGCCGCTTCGGTCTCGGACTCCTCGTAGTGGGCGTTACCGGGCCGGCCGAAGCCGCACCCGCGCCGATCGTCTGCTGGGGCGACAGCCTGACCTTCGGGGCGGGGGTGCAGACCGATGGCGGGCGCTATCCACAAGTCCTGAGCCGGCTCTTCACCCCGGCGCGCCCGGTGCGCAATGCTGGGATCGGCGGGGAGACCTCGACGCAGGTGGCGGCCCGGATGCTGGCCGATCCGCGCTCGCGCGAGGGCGTGGCGGTGATCTGGGCGGGGCGCAACAATTACGACGATCCCAACCGGGTGCGGGCCGACCTGCGGGCGATGGCGGCGCGGTGCGGGCGCAGCCTCGTGCTGTCGATCCTCAACGCCGACGTGCCCGAGGAGCACCGGGGCCGGCCCGGCCACCGGGCGATCCGCGCGCTCAACGATGCGCTGCGCGACGAGCACGGCCACCGCTTCCTCGATGTGCGCGGGCCCCTGGTCGAGCGCGGGCTGGCGATGAACGAGCTCGCCCCGACCGCGCAGGACCGGGCCGACATCGTCGACGACGTGCCGGCCCGGGCGCTCCGGGCCGACCACATCCATCTCAACGACGCCGGTCAGGCCGTCATCGCCACGCTGGTGCGCGACGCGCTCCTCGCCCGCGGCTGGTGAGGCGGCTTCAGCGCGCCGGAGCCGCCAGCGGTGTCCCCTGCGCCGGCACGCCGGCGCCGGGCGCGTCGAGGCGGCGACGCAGCCGTGCGAACGGGCGCTCGACGAAGCGGTGCATCACGGCGGCGAAAGCGAGCGTCAGCGCGCCGCCGACGACGCCCTGGACGAGATGGGAATCGGAAAAACCCGCCACCGCCTCGATCATCGCCGCGTGCACGAGGTAGATCGTGTACGAGTAGAGGCCGATCCGGGTCAGCACAGGCGCCGAGAGCCACCGCGCCGCGCCGGCGCAGGCACTGCCGCGGGCCGGCTGGAGGATGCAGGCGAACAGCACGAACAGGGCGCCGCCCTGGACCGTGTAGCGCAGGGTCTGCCGGAAGGTCTCGTCCCGCACCACGAGGGTGGCGCCGAGGACGCCGAGCGCGGCGAGAGCCTGCCAGCCGCCGGGGCGGTAGCCGGCCGCGCCGTCGAGCAGCGGGTTGCGCCAGAGCGCGAGGCAGCAGCCGAACAGGATCGAATCGGCCCGCGTATGGGTCCAGATATAGGTGTTGGAGGCGTCCGCCAGGGTCATCACCGCGGCGATCCGGAACGCCAGCACGACCCCGCAGGCGATCAGGCAATAGAGCGCGAGCCGCGCCGCCGAGACCCGGCCGAAAGCCATCAGGAAGACGAGCGGGAAGAGCAGGTAGAAATGCTCCTCCACTGCGAGCGACCACAAAGGCAGCGGCAGGGCGCGGGCGATGTCGCCGCCCAGCACGGTCACGTAGTTGCCGGCGAACGCCGCCTGCATCAGCACTACGCCCGCGTCGTAGGGCCCCTTCAGCAGGCCGGCGGCGTAGAGAAGCCCTGCGAAGAGCAGCGTCAGGTAGAGCGGCGGGAAGATGCGGAAGACGCGGCGCAGGTAGAAGTTCCGCAGGCTGACGCCGCCGGTGTTCAGCGCCTCGAACCGCAGCAGCGTGGTGATGAGGTAGCCGCTGAGGAAGAAGAAGATCGTCACCCCGAGCCCGCCGGGCACGATATGCCCGAGCCCGGCATGCGACAGGAACACCAGCCCGACCGCGAGCGCGCGGATGCCGTCGAGTTGCGGCAGATGCGGCATGCTGCCGGGTTTGGCCGTCGGGAGGGATGTCACCGGAGGGCTCCATGGCCGTGGGGCGGCGCGGACGCGGCCGGGCGGTAGCTGCGGCACAGCACGAACAGGCAGTAGAACTGGAAGATCGCCGGCAGCCGGTTATGCGCCAGGAAGATGTAGTTCGTGGCGCTGTTGAGAATGAACAGGATCAGGATCGCCGAGAGCAGGAAGGCGCAGCGGCGCTCCAGGCTCGGATGGGCGAAGACGGCGGACGAGACGAACAGCAGGCCGAGATAGAGGACGCCGCCGACCAATCCTAAGGCGATGAGGATGTCGAGGAAGGTGTTGTGGAACTCGGGCGTGAAGAAATACAGCTCCTGCTCCCACAGCCGCCACACCTTCGAGAACGGGTCGGTGCTGAAGAAGCTCAGGTAACCGTAGCCGAACAGCGGGCGCTCCTTGATGGCTTCGATGCCGTAGGGCCAGAAGCTGGTGCGGCCGGTGAAGTCGGCGCTGCGGCCGAGCGCGGTGGCGATCTCGCCGATGCCGACGAAGGGCAGGCTGAGGGCGAACAGGATCGACAGGCCGGTGACGCCCGCGAAGATCGGGCGGCCGAACCGCGGCAGGAGCCGGGCGGCGAACAGCGTCGCCCCCGCCGCGAGCGTCCCGCCGACCGAGGCGGCCGAGTTCGACAGGATCAGGCCCAGCGCCAGGATGCCGAGCGCCGGCCAGCGCAGGCCGCGGGGGCTCGAACCCGGCAGGAACGACAGCACGAGGATCGCGATCGAGGCCGACATGCCGTGGATGGTCTTGTTGGGGTAGGCCCCGAACAATTCGCCCGTCATCAGGAGGCCCGGCCGGTCGATGTCGGTGCGCACCGTGTCCGGGGTGATCACCACCAGCGCCAGCGAGATCGCGACGAGGATCACGTTGGTCCAGGCGAAGATGCGCAGGAACCGCGCCGGGTGGACCACCGAGGCGAGCGCGGCGGCGATGACCATGTTGAGCGCCAGCATCGTGGCCGGCACGACCGAGGCCCAGGGGTCGTACGACCACGTGGACGAGAGCATGATGTAGCCGGCGAGCGGCACGATCCCGACGAGGCACAGGTCGAGCCCGTTGCGCAGGAAATCGCGGAACACCACCCAGGCGGAGCAGCCGTAGAGAGCGAGCCAGAGGCCGACATAGAGCAGGTTGCCGCGGTTCGACGGCACGTGAGCCTTGTCGCCGCCGAGTTCGTCGCTGCCGCCGGCAAACGTCGCGTAGAACGCGTTGACGCACATCAGCACCGCGAAGACGACGAACGCCGTGCGCCACAGCTCGCCGGTGGCGCGGCGGGGCGCGGCGAGGGCCGGCGCGGCGGAATACGGAATCGCGGTGTCGCTCATGGTCGTGACGCTCTCGGCAGCACGCGCGGGCGGGACGGTTCGTTTGGGCTGAAGCCTCCCACGAAACTCCTGCCGCGCCGTCGCCTCGCGGGTCGAAACGGCGGGCGGCAGGGGATTTCGCGGGACAGGCTTAACCGGGCGGGCGTCAGCGGAAGTCGCGCGGGGTCCAGGCGGCCTCGCGCGCCGACGGCTCGGTCGCGAGCGGGCGGGCACCGAGGGTCTCGCCCGCCGGGCTCGCCTCGCCGCGCAGCACGCCGAGGGCGATGGCGGCCAGGATGCCGAGGACGCCGCCGATCAGGGTGCCGAGCGCCAGGATCACGACCTTGCTCAGGTTGCTCGACTGGTCCGGCGGGATCGCCGCGCCGATGGCCCGGACGTTGTTGAGGTTCACCTGCGTCTGCTCGGTCAGCTCGCGGGAACGGGCGAGGTACTGCGAGTACAGGGTGCGGCGGGTCTCGGCCTCGCGCTCCAGCTCGCGCAGCTCGGTCAGCGCCCGGCTGTCGGCGAAGGAAGCGCGCGACATCGATTCGACGGTGCGGCGCAGCTCCTCCTCGGTCTGCTTGGCGCGGCGGTAGTCGTTGCGGGCGGCGTCGCCGATGCGGCGCAGCTCCTGATCGAGCCCATCCTGCAGCGCGTCGATCTCGCGGCCGACCGAGGCCAGATCGGGATGGCGCGGCCCCAGCACGTTGGCGAGGTTCGCCTTGCGGCGGCGGGCCTCGGCGATCTGGCCGCGCAGCTGCATCACGGCCTGCGACTGCACCGCCTCGCTCAGGCCGTCGAGCTTGCCGTGGAGGGAAGCCGCCTGCTCCATCCGGGCGAGCGCCTCGGTCGAGCGGGCGCGGGCGGTGACGAGCTGGGCGTTGAGGTCGCGCAGGCGCCGGTCGCGGGTGAGCGTGCCGTCGGCGCTGACGAGGTCGTTCTGGCTCTTGAAGGTCTCGACCTTGTCCTCGGCCTTGCGCACGGCGGCGCGCAGCTCGGCGAGGCGATCGTCGAGGGAGGCGCCGGAGCGGCGGGCGAGGTCGGCGCGGGTCTTGCTGGCCTGCTCGGTGTAGATCGATACGAGGTCGTTGGCGATGCGGGCCGACTTGTCGGGATCGCGGGTGGCGACCGTGACCTCGATGACGAAGCTGCGCTCGGCGCGGCGCACGGCGATCTTGCGCTCCAGGGCCTGGAGCGCGGACCGGCGCGGGTCCGGCGTGCGGGCCGAAGACGCACCGAAGAGGTCGGTGACGGCGGTACGCACTTGGCGCAGCAGGCCCGGCGGGTTGCCGACGAATTCGGGATCCTGATCGAGCTTCTCGCGGGTGATCAGGGCATCGAGCACGGCGCTGGAGCGCAGCACCCGCATCTCGTTCTCGACGGTGGCGACCTGGGCGTCGGCGTTGTCGACGCTCGGCGTCACCTCGCGCTCGACCACGCGCAGGCCGCGCGGATCGATGATGACCTGGGCGGTGGCGACGTAGCGCGGCTCCATCGTCGCCACGACGCCGACGGCGCCGAGCAGGCCGAGGATCAGCATGAGGCCGATCAGCCAGCGCCGCCGCCGGAGCATCGCCATCACCATCACCGGGCTGACCGAGCGCGCCTGCCCGGCGGGCTCGGCGCGCCAGTCGAAGGAGGAGAGCGGCACGGCGCCCCGCAGGCTGGTGTGGCTCGTCATTCCACGAAAACCGGAGGCGATCCGGTCCCTCTCATCTCGGCGGCCTCAGGCGACCGCCCATCCGATCCGCCCGGGACAGGCCCGGACGCTGGACCGAGAGACTGCAAGGGTGCTGCCGGACGGGTTGTGTCGCGGAGGGACAGAATCCGGGATGGCGGGGCGCCGCGATCCGGGAGTCGGCGGCGGCGCCGGGCCGCGACGAACGGGGCTGTGCCGATCCGGGAGGGGCATGCCCCGGAAGGCGCGCCGCGCGCCAGGGAACGCGGCCTACGACGTCCGAGGTTTACCCGGACGAACGGGCCGCCGCGGGGGAAAGGCGGCGATACGCGCGGCGGTCGGCCCCGCCTCACCCCTGCCCGAGCGAGCGCGCCTGCACCACCTTGCGCTCGGCGCTCGGCGGCTGGCCGAAGCAGTCGAGATAGGCCTTCGAGAAGTGCGAGGCCGAGGTGAAGCCGCATTCCATCGCCACCGAGAGCAGCGGCATCGCCGTCTGGCGGATCAGGTCGCGGGCGTGCTCCAGGCGGATGCGCAGGTAGTGCTTGGCCGGCGAGCGGCCGAGATACTTGAGGAATAGCCGCTCCAATTGGCGGGTCGAGAGGTGGACCGCCTCGGCGAGTTCCTGGCTGCCGAGCGGCTCGGTGAGCGAGGCCTCCATCAGCCCGACCACCTTGAGGAGCTTCGGGTGCGCCACGCCGAGGCGCATGCGCAGGTCCATCCGCTGGCGCTCGCCCGAATCGCGGATGCGGTGGTGGATGAGCTGGTCGGCGACATAGGACGCCACGCTCGGCCCGTGCTCGCGCATGATCAGCGACAGCATCATGTCGGCCGCCGCCGTGCCGCCCGCGCAGGTGAAGCGGTTGCGGTCGATCTCGAACAGGTCCGAGCCGATCTCCAGCCCCTCGTGCTCCGAGACGAGGCCCGGCAGGTTCTCCCAGTGAATCGTCGCCCGGTAACCGTCCAGCAGACCGGCCTTGGCCAGCACGTAGGTGCCGGTGCAGACCGCGCCCAAAGCCGTGCCGCGGGCGCTCGCCCGGCGGAGCGCGGCGTGCAGCGCCCGGTGGTCCGGCTTCTGGATGTCGAGGCCGCCGCAGACGATCAGCATGTCGAAATCCTGCACCTCGGCGAACCGACCCGAGACCTTGACCTCGATGCCGTTCGACGCGGTGCATTGGGTCCCGTCCTCGGACCAGAGCGAGAAGCGGTAGAGGTCGCGCCCCGCGGCGCGGTTGGCGAGCCGCAACGCCTCGATCGCCGAGGAGAAGGCGATCATCGAGAAACACTCGACCAGCATGAAGCCGACCGTGATCGCCCGGGCGCCCACCGACGCCTCGACCGGCGCCTCGTTGATCGGACACGTCTCCGCGGCCGCTATCGATATTTCCATCCCGACCACCGTTTGTCGGCCTCTGCCGCGGCTTGGTGGGCAAGTTGCGTGCCGACGACACCTGCTGCCGGAAGGCCAGTGACCGCGCGGCGCGTCCGCGGAAGGCGGCGCCCACGACCGGAACTTAATCTCCGATCGCGGGCTCGGCGCAATAGAATAATTCTCATTTGATCGGCGCGCGCATGTTGCACCGCGCGCGATTCGGCGATTCGGCGGGCATCCCCGGCAAGCGATCCGGGCAGGCGCTCGGGCCGGGCGGGACAGGGCGTCGGGGGCTCGCGTAAAGTCGTAAAATCCAAACTCGCGGTCGCCGTCGATCAAGCCCCCCGGCAGGCGCCGGACCATGATCCCTCAACACCGCGAGGTCGTCCGATGCGCCGCTTCTCCCTCACGTCGCTCCTCTCCGAATCCCTGCGGGGCCATACCGGCTGGGGGCGCCAGTGGCGCGCGCCCGAGCCGAAGCCCCGGTACGACGTCGTCATCGTCGGCGGCGGCGGCCATGGCCTCGCCACCGCCTATTACCTCGCCACCGTCCATGGCATCACCAACGTGGCGGTGCTGGAGAAGGGCTGGATCGGCGGCGGCAACACTGGCCGCAACACCACGATCATCCGCTCCAACTACCTCTACGACGAGAGCGCGGCGCTCTACGAGCACGCCCTGAAGCTGTGGGAGGGCCTTAGCCAGGAGCTGAACTACAACGTGATGTTCTCGCAGCGCGGCGTCCTGATGCTCGCGCACAACATCCACGACGTTCAGAGCTTCAAGCGCCACGTCTACGCCAACCGCCTCAACGGCATCGACAACGAGTGGCTGTCGAAGGAGGAGTGCAAGGAGTTCTGCCCGCCGATCGAGATCGGCGGACACCTGCGCTATCCCGTCCTCGGCGGCGCGCTCCAGCGCCGGGCCGGCACCGCCCGCCACGACGCGGTGGCCTGGGGCTACGCCCGCGGCGCCGATGCGCGGGGCGTCGACATCATCCAGAACTGCGAGGTCACCGGCATCCGCCGCGACGCCGCAGGCACCGCCATCGGCGTCGAGACCAGCCGCGGCTATATCGGCGCGGGCCGGATCGGCGTGGTCGCAGCCGGCCACACCTCGACCGTGATGAACATGGCCGGCGTGTCGATGCCGCTGGAGAGCTACCCGCTCCAGGCGCTCGTCTCGGAGCCGGTCAAGCCCGTCTTCCCCTGCGTGGTGATGTCGAACGCGGTCCACGCCTACATCTCGCAATCCGACAAGGGCGAGCTGGTGATCGGGGCGGGCACCGATCAGTACACCTCCTACAGCCAGCAGGGCGGCCTCCACATCACCACCCACACGCTCGACGCCATCTGCGAGCTGTTTCCGCAATTCACACGCATGCGGATGCTGCGCTCCTGGGGCGGCATCGTCGACGTGACCCCCGACCGCTCGCCGATCATCGGCAAGACCCCGGTCTCCAACCTGTTCGTCAATTGCGGCTGGGGCACCGGCGGCTTCAAGGCGACGCCGGGTTCGGGCCACGTCTTCGCCCACACGCTGGCGACCGGCGCGCCGCACGCGATCAACGCGCCCTTCACCCTCGACCGCTTCCGCACCGGCCGCCTCATCGACGAGGCGGCGGCAGCCGCCGTCGCACACTGACTGGAGATCGACCCGATGTTGCTGATCGCCTGTCCCCATTGCGGCAACCGCCCCGAGACCGAGTTCCGCTGCGGCGGCCAAGCCCACATCGCCCGGCCCGAGCAGCCGGGCGCCATCGATGACCAGAACTGGTCCGAGTACCTGTTCGTCCGAAAGAACCCGCGCGGGGTCCATGCCGAGCGCTGGAACCACGTCCACGGCTGCGGCCGCTGGTTCAACGCGCTGCGCGACACGGTCAGCGACCGCTTCATCGAGACCTACCCGATGGGTGCTTCACCGAAATCCGACACCACCAGCGAGGCGAGGGCGTGAGATGGCACAGCCGTTCAGATTGTCCCGCGGCGGACGCATCGACCGTTCCCGCCCCATCGTCTTCGAATTCAACGGGAAGCCGGTCCACGGCTACCAGGGCGACACCGTCGCCTCGGCGCTGATCGCCAACGGCATCCACCTCGTCGGGCGCTCGTTCAAGTATCACCGCCCCCGCGGCATCCTCAGCCACGGCCCGGACGAGCCGAGCGCCCTGCTCTCGGTCGATCGCGGCCCCGGCCGGGTCGATCCGAACAACCGCGCCTCCGTCGTCGAGGCCCGCGCCGGCTTGCGCACGGCATCGCAGAACCACTGGCCGTCGCTCGAATACGACATCGGCGCGGTCAACGACCTGCTGTCGCCGGTCTTCGTCGCGGGGTTCTACTACAAGACCTTCATGTGGCCGCGGAAGTTCTGGGACAAGGTCTACGAGCCCTTCATCCGCGCCGCCGCCGGCCTCGGCAAGGCGCCGGTGGAGGCCGACCCGGACCGCTACGCCAACCGCCACGCCCATTGCGACGTGCTGATCGTCGGCGCCGGCCCCGCCGGCCTCGCCGCCGCGCTCGCGGCGGCCAAGACCGGCAAGCGCGTCATCCTTGCCGACGAGGGTCCGGAGCCGGGCGGTTCGCTGCTGCACGATCCCAAGGCCGAGATCGACGGACGCCTCGCCTCCGAGTGGCTCGCCGAGACGCTGGCCGACTTGGACGCCCGCGAGAACGTCATCCTGCTGCCGCGCACCACCGTGTTCGGCTACTACAACCACAACCACGTGGCGATGACCGAGCGCGTCACCGACCACCTGCCCTCGACCGCCGGTCAGGCGCCCCGCGAACGCCTGTGGCAGGTGCGGGCCGGCGAGGTGGTGCTGGCGGGCGGCGCCCACGAGCGCCCGCTGGTCTTCGCCGACAACGACCGTCCGGGCATCCTGCTCGCCGAGAGCGTGCGGGTGTTCCTCAACCGCTACGGCGTCGCCCCGGGCCACCGCCTCGTCGTCGCCACCAGCGGCGCCTCGGCCTATCAGGTCGCCCTCGACGCCAAGTCCGCCGGCCTCGACGTGACGCTGGTCGATCTGCGGTTGGAGGCCGATTGCGGGCCGGAGGTCGCCCGCCTGCGCGGCGCCGGCGTCGAGGTGCTGACCGGCCACACCGTGGTCGGCTCCAAGGGCCGCAAGCGCGTCTCCGGCCTCATCGTGGCCCCCGTGGAGAGCAGCGGCCGCTGCGGGGCGCGCCGCGTCATCGCTTGCGACTGCGTCGGCATGTCCGGCGGCTGGACGCCCGCCGTCCACCTGTTCTCGCAGTCCCGCGGCAAGCTGCGCTACGACGACGGCCTCGACGCCTTCGTGCCCAACGTCTCGGCCCAGGCCGAGCGTTCGGCGGGTGCCGCGAAGGGCACCTACGATCTCGCCGACTGCCTCACCGAGGGCTTCGCGGCCGGTGCCGCGGCGGCAGGCTCGTCCGAGACCCACACCTTCGGGGCGAGCGCCACGCTCACCGGCTTCCAGCCGGTGCGGGTGATGCCGACCGACGCCGACCCCAAGAAGGTCCGCGCCTTCGTCGATTACCAGAACGACGTGACGGCCAAGGACATCAAGCTCGCGGTGCGCGAGGGCTTCCAGTCGATCGAGCACGTCAAGCGCTACACCACCACCGGCATGGCGACCGACCAGGGCAAGACCTCGAACATGAACGCGCTCGGCATCGTCGCCGGGCAGCTCGACAAGGCGCTGCCGGCGGTCGGCACCACCACCTTCCGCCCGCCCTACACGCCCGTCACCTTCGGCGCGCTGGTCGGGCCGGCGCGGCACGCCCTGTTCGATCCGATCCGCACCACGCCGATCCACGGCTGGGCCGAGGCGCAGGGCGCCACCTTCGAGAACGTCGCCCTGTGGCGCCGCGCTTGGTACTTCCCGAAAGCCGGCGAGGATCTGCACGCCGCGGTCGCCCGCGAGTGCAAGGCGGTGCGCGAAGGGGTCGGCATCTTCGACGCCTCGACGCTCGGCAAGATCGAGGTGGTCGGGCCGGATGCGGCCGAGTTCATGAACCGGATGTACGTCAACCCCTGGGCCAAGCTCGCCAACGGCCGCTGCCGCTACGGGCTGATGCTGAAGGAGGACGGCTACATCCTCGACGACGGCGTTGTCGCCCGCGTCTCCGACGAGTGCTTCCACGTCACCACGACGACCGGCGGGGCCGCCCGCGTGCTCGCCCACATGGAGGATTACCTCCAGACCGAGTGGCCGGACCTGCAGGTGTTCCTGACCTCGACCACCGAGCAATGGGCGGTGATCGCGCTGCAGGGCCCGAAGGCCCGCCAGGTGATCGCGCCGCTGGTGGAGGGCATCGACCTCTCTCCGGAAGCCTTCCCGCACATGGCGATGCGGACGGGCACGATCTGCGGCGTGCCGACCCGGCTGTTCCGCGTCTCGTTCACCGGCGAACTCGGCTTCGAGATCAACGTGCCGAGCGACCACGCGCTCGCCGTGTGGGAGGCGATTTTTTCCGCGGGCCAACCCCACGGCATCACCCCCTACGGCACCGAGACGATGCACGTGCTGCGCGCCGAGAAGGGCTACATCATCGTCGGCCAGGAGACCGACGGGACGGTGACCCCGGACGATGTCGGCATGGCCGGCATGATCGCCAAGACCAAGGTCGACTTCGTCGGCAAGCGTTCGCTGGCCCGCCCCGACGTGGTCGCCACCACCGGCCGCAAGCAGCTCGTCGGCCTCATGACCGAGGACCCCAAGCTCGTGCTCGACGAGGGCGCGCAGATCGTGCTCGATCCGAACCAGCCGATCCCGATGCGGATGCTCGGCCACGTCACGTCGAGCTACTGGAGCCCGAACTGCGACCGCTCCATCGCCCTGGCGCTGGTGGCGGACGGGCGGGCCCTGATGGGCAAGACGCTCCACATCACCACGCCCGACGGCTTCACCCGCGCGACCGTGAGCGAGCCGGTCTTCTTCGACACCAAGGGAGAGCGCGTCAATGCTTGAGGTTCGCTACCGCACCGCCCGCACCCTCCCGCTCGGCCGGATCGAGACCCGCCCCTCGGGCGTCTCGATCCGCCCCGCGGAGGCCGAGGCCCGCTTCGTCCTGCGCATCCGCTCGACCGAGGGCGAGGTCGCGGGGCTCCCGCTGAACCGGCCGATCAACACGATCTCGGGCGAAGACCGCCGCTGGATCGCCCGGCTCGGGCCGGACGAGTGGCTGATCGGCGTCCCCGAAGGCGAGGCCGACCTGTTGCAGACCTCCGCCGCGGGCGATCTCGCCGGCCGGGCCCATTCCCTGGTCGATGTCTCGAACCGCAACGTCGGCATCGACGTCGAGGGTTTTCGCGCTTCCGAGGTCCTCAACGCCGGCTGCCCGCTCGATCTGGGCGAGGCCGCCTTCCCGGCCGGGACCGCCACCCGCACCCTGCTCGGCAAGGCCGAGATCGTCCTGATCCGCCGCGCGGGCGCGCAACCGCGGTACCGGGTGGAATGCTGGCGCTCCTTCGCCACATACGTGCATGGCTTCCTGCAGGAAGCCGGTATGGGGATCGGCGAGGGATGATCAGCGTCTTCGACCTGTTCAAGATCGGCATCGGCCCGTCGAGCTCGCACACCGTCGGCCCGATGATCGCCGCCCGCCGGTTCCGCGAGCGGGTCGCAGGACAGGCCGATATCGCCCGGATCGGCGCCGAGATTTTCGGATCGCTCGCCTGGACCGGGCGCGGCCACGGCACCGACACGGCCATCTTTCTGGGGCTGCTGGGTCATGACCCGGCGACCGTCGATCCGGATCGGGTCACCGAGTACACCAAGGCCCTGACCGAGCGCGGCGCCCTCGATCTGCCGGGCGCGGGCGCCCCGGTGGCGTTCGACACCGCCCACGACCTCGTCTTCAACTTCACCGAAATCCTGCCGCGCCACACCAACGGCATGCGCTTCCGCGCGTTCGACGGCGTGGGCGACGTGCTGGCCGAGACGACCTGCTACTCCATCGGCGGCGGTTTCGTCGTGGACGAGGGCGAGGCCGAGGGTGCCGGGCTGGAGGCGAAGCCGGTGCCCCATCCCTTCGCCAGCGCCGCCGAGCTGCTGGCGATCTGCGCCGAGACGGGCCTGAGCATCGCTCAGGTGCAGATAGAGAACGAGCGGGCGTTGCGTCCTGAGTCCGAGGTCGAAGCCGGCTTGGATGCCATCCGCGACGCCATGCTCGCCTGCATCGACCGCGGCCTGCGCATGGACGGCGAATTGCCCGGCGGCCTCAAGGTGCGCCGCCGCGCCAAGCGCCTGCACGCGCAGCTCATGGAGGGCCGGCTCTCCAACAGCCGCCCGGCCCACGAGATCATGGACTGGATCAGCCTGTTCGCGCTGGCCGTCAACGAGGAGAACGCCGCGGGCGGGCGCGTCGTCACCGCGCCGACCAACGGCGCCGCCGGCATCGTGCCCGCGGTCCTGCGCTACGTCGTCGAGTTCTGCCCCGGCTGGTGCGACGCCCACGGGCGCGACTTCCTGCTGACGGCGGCGGCCGTCGGCGGCCTGATCAAGAGCCGCGCCTCGATCTCCGGCGCCGAGGTCGGCTGCCAGGGCGAGGTCGGCTCCGCCGCCGCCATGGCCGCGGCCGGTCTCGCCGCGGTGCTCGGCGGCAACGCGCTCCAGGTCGAGAACGCCGCCGAGATCGCCATGGAGCACCATCTCGGCATGACCTGCGACCCGATCGGCGGCCTCGTGCAGATCCCCTGCATCGAGCGCAACGCCTTCGGGGCCAACAAGGCGGTGGCCGCCGCCTCGCTGGCGTTGCGCGGCGACGGCATCCACTACGTGACGCTGGACGAGGTCATCGAGACCATGCGCCAGACCGGCCTCGACATGCAGGACAAGTACAAGGAGACCTCGCTGGGCGGTCTCGCGGTCAACGTCGCCGCCTGCTGATTCTTTTTGGGGTTTGGGCTCCGCCTTCGGCCCCGTGAGACTCCGCCGTCCGCCCCGTAAGACTCCGCCGTCATTGCGAGGCGAAGCCGAAGCAATCCAGGGCGCGACTTTTCCTGGGAAGGCGAGGCCGAGCCGACGAAACGGTCCCGCACGCGCTTTCCCTGGACAGCGCGGAGCCCTGGATTGCTTCGGCTCCGCCTCGCAAAGACGGGGTGGGGCGGAAGCCCGAGTGCTGAGCCCGGCAAGCTGCCGCACGCCTGAAACCCGGCACCCTCCCCCGCCCTGCGGCGGCCGGCCGCGGGCCCGCTGAAAAACCCGATGCCGGCCAAAGCCATGGCGCCCGCCCGTGCGGGCGTCACGGTGAACGCGCCCCCACCTCCGTTAAGGCTTTCGGCAACATCCCGCACGGTGAGGTGGGAAAAAGCGGCAATTTGGGTCTTGCGGGGCGGGCCGGGTTGGGCGATACACCTCGGGCGCTGAAAAATCAGTGCGCCGTCAGTATCTTACGATCTTCTTAGAGTGATGATCGAGCGGTGCTGACGTCCGATAATGTTGCAGGAGAAACACCATGAAGTGGGCCGCCCCCATCGTTTCCGAGATCTGCGTCGGCATGGAAGTCACGAGCTACGAGTCGGCCGAGATCGACACCTTCAACTAAGAAGGTTGGAGCCGGGCCTGGACGATCGCGGACGAGCGGGTCAACACCATGCATGTCGTGATCCTGGGCTCGGCGGCGGGCGGCGGCGTTCCCCAGTGGAACTGCCGCTGTTCCATCTGCGCCCTGGCCTGGGCGGGTGACGCCAGGGTCAGGCCGCGCACGCAGTCGAGCATCGCGGTCTCTCCCGATGGAGAGCGCTGGCTCCTGCTGAACGCCTCCCCCGACATCCGCCAGCAGATCCAGGCCAGTCCGCAGATGCATCCGCGGGAGGGCCTGCGCCACTCGCCGATCCACGCGGTGCTGCTGACCAACGGCGACGTCGATCACGTCGCGGGCCTGCTGACTTTGCGTGAGGGCCAGCCCTTCACCCTCTACGCCACGCCCGGTATCCTGGCCTCCGTCACCGACAACCGCGTCTTCGACGTGATGGCCGCCGACGTGGTGAAGCGCCGGACGATCGCGCTGAACGAGACCTTCGAGCCGGTGCCCGGCCTCACCGTCACCCTATTCTCCGTGCCCGGCAAGGTGCCGCTCTGGCTGGAGGACGCCTCGATGCAGATCGGCGCCGAGACCGAGACGACGGTCGGCACCATGATCGAGGCCGGGGGCAAGCGCCTCGCCTACATCCCCGGCTGCGCCCGCGTCACCGACGACCTCAAGGCCCGCGTGTCCGGGGTCGATGCCCTGCTGTTCGACGGCACGGTGCTGGAGGACGACGACATGATCCGCGCGGGCGTCGGCACCAAGACCGGCTGGCGCATGGGCCATATCCAGATGAACGGCGAGACCGGTTCGGTCGCCTCCTTCGCCGATATCGAGATCGGCCGGCGCGTGTTCGTCCACATCAACAACACCAACCCGGTGCTGGTCGAGGACTCGCCCGAGCGCGCGAGCGTCGAGGCGCGGGGCTGGACCGTCGCGCACGACGGACTGACGCTGGACCTCTGAGCCAGAACTAAGAGGGCGAGGCTCGGAAGCCCCCTTGGCTTCCCCCGGCCCGGCCCAATATATTTTGCACGATACAATCGTGCGGTAAGCGCCCTGTCCTTCACGGACCCTGCGGACCATCTTAGACTCACTCTCAGGACGCGCGCCCCCGAGAGTCCCAAAAAACGCCAGAGAGACGGGGAGAGCCCAACGCCATGACCGCCCAATTTCCGCCCCCCGTCCCTGACGCCGGCGACCGGCTCCTGAGCCACGAGGAGTTGGAGGCGGCGCTCCGCGACATCGGCGCCCGCCGCTACCACAACCTGCACCCGTTCCACCGCCTGCTGCACGACGGCAAGCTCTCGAAGGATCAGGTCCGGGCCTGGGCGCTCAACCGCTACTATTATCAGGCGATGATCCCGGTGAAGGACGCCGCGGTGCTCGCCCGACTGCCGGACGCGCAGCTCCGCCGCATCTGGCGCCAGCGCATCGTCGATCACGACGGCGACCATGAGGGCGACGGCGGCATCGAGCGCTGGCTGAAGCTGGCGGAAGGGGTGGGATTCGAGCGCGACTACATCCTCTCCACCAAGGGCATCCTCTCGGCGACCCGCTTCTCGGTCGATGCCTACGTGCACTTCGTCTCCGAGCGCTCGCTGCTGGAGGCCATCGCCTCCTCGCTCACCGAGATGTTCTCGCCGACCATCATCTCCGAGCGCGTCGCCGGGATGCTGAAGAACTACGACTTCATCACCAAGGACACGCTGGCCTATTTCGACAAGCGCCTGACCCAGGCCCCGCGCGACGCCGACTTCGCCCTCGACTACGTCAAGCAGCACGCCAAGACCCCGGAGCAGCAGCGCGCCGCGATGGCCGCGCTGACCTTCAAGTGCAACGTGCTCTGGACCCAGCTCGACGCGCTGTACTTCGCCTACGTCGCGCCCGGCATGATCCCGCCGGATGCGTGGCAGCCGGGCGAGGGCCTCGTTACTGAGGGTTCGCCCGCGGGCAAGCCCGGTGCGTTCTCAGGATCCGACGTGCCGCGCCTGCCCCGCGGCGTGCGCCTGCGTTTCGACGAGGTGCGCAACAAGCACGTGCTGCTCGCCCCCGAGCGCACCTTCGACCTCGACGACAATGCGGTCGCGGTCCTCAAGCTCGTCGACGGCACGGCGAGCGTGTCGCAGATCGCCCGCACGCTCGGCCAGACCTACGACGCCGACCCCGCCGTCATCGAGGCCGACATCGTCGTGATGCTGGCCGACCTCGCGCAGAAGAGGGTCTTGGAGCGATGAACGCACCCGCGCCCGCCCCCTCCCCCGCCGAGGTCATCCCGGCCCCCGTGGGTCTGCTCGCCGAGCTGACCCACCGCTGTCCGCTGCGCTGCCCCTATTGCTCGAACCCGCTCGAACTCGACCGGCGCTCGGCCGAGCTCGACACGGCGACGTGGCTGCGGGTGTTGACGGAAGCTTCGAAGCTCGGCGTGCTGCACGTCCACCTCTCGGGCGGCGAGCCGACGGCGCGGCCCGACATCGTCGAGATCACGGCCAAATGCGCCGAACTCGGCCTCTACTCGAACCTGATCACGTCGGGCGTCGGCGGCGCGCTCGGAAAGCTCGACGCCCTCTACGACGCCGGTCTCGACCACGTGCAGCTCTCGGTGCAGGGCGTGGACGCCGCGAACGCCGAAAAGATCGGCGGGTTGAAGAACGCCCAGCCGCAGAAGATGCAGTTCGCGGCCCGCGTGACCGAGCTCGGTCTGCCGCTGACGCTCAACTCGGTGATCCACCGCGGCAACATCCACGAGGTGCCGGGCTTCATCGATCTGGCGGTCAAGCTCGGGGCCAAGCGGCTGGAGGTGGCCCACACTCAGTATTACGGCTGGGCCTACGTCAACCGCGCCTCGTTGATGCCCGACAAGAAACAGGTCGATGAATCGATCCGCATCGTCGAGGCCGCGCGCGAGCGGCTCAAAGGGCAGCTCGTCATCGACCTCGTGGTGCCGGACTACTACGCCAAGTATCCCAAGGCCTGCGCGGGCGGCTGGGGCCGCAAGCTGATGAACGTGACGCCGCAAGGCAAGGTGCTGCCCTGCCACGCCGCCGAGACCATCCCCGGCCTCGAATTCTGGTACGTGGCCGACCACTCGCTCGGCGACATCTGGACGAAGTCCCCGGCCTTCGCCGCCTATCGCGGCACGAGCTGGATGAAGGAGCCGTGCCGCTCCTGCGATCGGCGCGAGAAGGATTGGGGCGGCTGCCGCTGCCAGGCGCTGGCGCTCACGGGGGACGCCGCCAACACCGATCCGGCCTGTTCGCTCTCGCCGCTGCATTCGAAGATGCGCGATCTTGCCGCGGAAGAGGCTGCCGAGAACCCGCCGGAGTATATATACCGCACCATCGGGACGAATGTGCAAAGTCCTTTGACCGAGAAGGCACCCCTTTGAACCGCAAGCTCCTGTCGGCCGCGCTCGCCGCGGCCCTCCTCACCACGACCTCCCTGGCCACGACCGCCGTGCAGGCGGCCCCCGACACCCCGGCTCCGACGCCGGCGGCGACCGACGCGTCCAAGCAGGACGCGGGCGACCTGCTGTTCGAGCGGCCGCAGATGAAGAACACCGCGCCGGGCAGCACGATCACCTACGATTACCTGCGCCGCAGCGGCATCGTCCGCGGCCCCTACGGCCCGCCGATCAACGACGAGATCAAGTTCACGATCGAGCCGGGCAAAAGCGCCGAGAGCCGCGACGTGCGGGTGCAGATGTTCTCCGGCGGCAACCGCGTGCCGGCGGGCCCGTTCATCGACATGCCGGGCAACCCGGTGCTCAGCCTGTTCCTCGAGAACCATCTCAAGGGGCTCGCCGGCCTGCTCGAGGCCAACCCGCGCTATCTCAAGAACGCGATCCGCAAGGGCATGCGCGAGAAGGCGACGATCACCAAGACCGAGGTCGAGTTCAAGGGCCGCAAGGTCGAGGGCTGGAAGATCGAGATGCAGCCCTTCCTCGGCGACCCGCTGACGGACCGCATGCGCGGCTTCGACGGGCTCACCTACACCTTCGTCACCTCGCCGGAAGTGCCGGGTGAGATCGTCTCGATGCAGGCCCGTGCCACCAAGCCGGACGGCGGCGAACTCCTCGAAGAGAGGCTGGACTATGATCAGAAGGACTCTTGAGGTTCTCGCGGCGGCGTCCGTCGTCGCGTTCCTCGCCGGGCCGGCTCAGGCGGAGGAGAACGACTACCCGACGGACGCCCGCGCCGACTACGTGTTCGGCTGCATGGCCGCCAACGGGCAGACCCGCGAGGCGCTGGAGAAGTGCTCCTGCTCCCTCGACGCGATGGCCGCGATCCTGCCCTACGACAAGTACGTGCAGGCCTCGACCATCCTGTCGATGCGTCAGGGCATCGGTCAGCGCACCACGGCGTTCAAATCGACCAAGATGTTCGACGACCGCGTCGCCGACCTCCGCCGCGCCCAGGCGGAGGCGGAAATCCGTTGCTACCGGGGCGCGAGCTAATCGGGTTTCGCCGGGGGCTGGCCTCCCGGCGTTCGAGAGGCTAGGCCGGATCGAAGCCGCCTAGCCTCGAAATCCGGTTCGTGATGTCCGCCTCCCCTCCCCCGAGCCGCCTCCAGACGCTGCTGCCCGATCTCGGGCGGCGCACGCTGGTGATGGGCATCCTCAACGTCACGCCGGATTCGTTCTCGGACGGCGGCCGATTCGAGGGCGTCGAGGCCGCCCGGGCGCAGGCCGACGCGCTGATCGCGGAAGGCGCCCACATCCTCGACATCGGCGGCGAGTCGACCCGGCCGGGCCACGCGCCGGTGCCGGCCGCGGAGGAACAGGCCCGCGTCCTGCCGGTGATCGCGGCGCTCGTGCCCGACCTGTCCGTCCCGATCTCTATCGACACCTACAAGGCCTCGACCGCCGAGGCGGCCCTGAAGGCGGGTGCCACCATCGTCAACGATGTCTGGGGCCTGCAGCGCGAGCCCGACATCGCCCGCGTCGCCGCCGCGCACGGCGCGCCGGTCATCGTCATGCACAACCGCGAGACGAGCGACCCGGACCTCGACATCGTCGCCGACATGCAGCGCTTCTTCGAGCGCTCGCTCGACATCGCGCGGCGCGCCGGCATTCCGGACGCCGACATCGTCCTCGATCCCGGCATCGGCTTCGGCAAGAGCTGGGACCAGCATCTCGAAGCGCTGCGGCGCCTGCCCGAGATCCGGGGGCTCGGCTACCCCCTCCTCGTCGGCGTCTCGCGAAAAAGCCTGCTCGGGCGGCTGCACGACCGCGAGACCGCGCCGCGCGACCGCCTCGTCGGCTCGATCGCCGCCCATGTGCTCGCCGGCACGCTCGGGGCCGACATCGTGCGCGTCCACGATGTCGCCCAGCATGTCGAGGCCCTGCGGGTGCTCGACGCGGTGATGCGCCCGGATACCGCCCGTGGCTGACCGCATCCTCGTCCACCGCATCGCGGTCTTCGCCCGCCACGGCGTGCTGCCGGAGGAGGAGCGGCTCGGCCAGCGCTTCTACATCTCGTTGGATTGCCGGCTCGAGCTCGCCGAGGCCGGGCGCAGCGACGACGTGGCGCACACCGTCAGCTATGCCAACCTCGCGCAGATCGCGGTGGAGATCGCCACCGAGCGGCGCTTCGCCCTGATCGAGGCCCTGGCCGAAGCCATCGCCGAGACCTGTCTGGCCCGGTTTCCCCGGATCGAGCGCATCCGGGTGCGGATCGACAAGCCGAGTGCGCCGATTCCGACCGTGCTCGATTACGCCGCCGTCGAGATCGAACGGGAGCGCCGGCCATGACGCGGGCGTATCTCGGCCTCGGCAGCAATATCGGCGACAAGGCCGCGATGCTCGGGGCTGCCGTCGCGCGGCTGGCCGCGTGGCCTGGCATCCGTCTCACCGCCCGCTCGGCCGATTACCGCACGCCGCCCTGGGGCGACACCGATCAGGACTGGTTCCTCAACGCCGCGGTCGCGGTCGAGACCGATCTGACCCCGCATGGTCTGCTGGAGGCCTGCCTCGCCATCGAGGCGGCGCTCGGCCGGGTGCGCGAGCGCCGCTGGGGGCCGCGGGTCATCGACATCGACGTGCTGTCCTACGAGGGTGCCGAGGTGTCCGACGAGCGCCTCGTCCTGCCGCACCGCTACGTCCGCGAGCGCGCCTTCGTGCTGGTCCCGCTCGCCGAGATCGCCCCCGATCTCGTGATCGGCGGCGAGACCGTGCGGGACGCGCTGGCCAAGCTCGATCCCACCGGCATCGAGCGGCACACATGAGAAAGGGCCCGGATGCGGGGTGCATCCGGGCCCCTTTTTCCAATCGCCGAACCCAATTCGACTTACGGGGTCTTCGCCTCGGTACTCGGTTCGAGGAGCTTGTTCTCCTCTTCGGCGAGCAGCGGCACGTCGTACTCCCGCAGCACCTTCTCGATGTCATCCTTGCGCTTGCGGATGACGGTGTTGATCTTGCGCTTCCAGTCATCCTCGCCGTGGCGCACGCCCATCGAGACCCGGAAGGTCAGCGCGGGGCGGCCCGGCTCGTTGATCAGCGGGGCGACATCCATCGGCACGCCGCTCTGCTTGGCCAACCAGCCCGCGGCCGCCCCCCACAGGATCGCCACGTCGATCTTCTTCTCGGCGAGGTCGGCGATGACCCCGGCCGCCACCGTCTGGTGCTTGCGCTCGTCGCCGAAGGCGTAGGGCGGATACGGCGTCATCCGCTCGCCCGAGAGGCCGACCTCGCTCATCCGAGCGACGGGCGGGGTGCCGGCGATGACGCCGATCCGCTTGTCCTTCAGCCGCGGATCGTCGAGCGCCTTCAGGTCCTCGATCTCGCCCTTGCGGGTCACCGCGGCGTAGGCCGAGCGATAGTAGGGGTTCGTCGGCTGCACCACCTCGCCGCCGGAGGTGCCGATGATCAGGTCGCACAGCCCGTTGCCGAGGGTGTTGCGGACGAAGCCGGGCCCCTGCGTCAGCCAGTAGTAGCGCAGCTTGACCTTCAGCTCGTCGGCGACGATGGCCGCGATCCTGTTCTCGAAGCCGTCGCCCTTGCGCTGGGAGAACGGCATGTTGCCGGGGTCCGAGCAGACCCGCAGCACGTCGGTCGTGACGAGATCGGGCAGGTGCTGGGCCCGAGCGTCGCGCGCCCCTGCGACCAGCAGGAGCGCGACGACGACGGTCAGGAGATTGCCTCGGGGCATCAGCCGCCCAGGCACTCGGTCTCCGCCTTCTTGTAGGCCTCGGGCTTGTCTTCCTTCTCGGCCGGACGGGCACGGCCCCAGGCACCGGCAGCGCGGGCGCGCAGGTACACGTAGAGGTCGTTGGCGTAGCACATCACGTTCTTGTTGTCGCCGAAGGCGGGCATCACCTGGTTGGCGGTGTTGTTCACGTCCTGCTTGCCGCCGGCGAGGATGCCGTAGAACTCCTCGTAGGAGAGGCGCTTCAGCGAATCCTTGAGGGCGGGCGCGTAGGTCGAGCCCATGCCGTCCGGGCCGTGGCAGACGTGGCACTCGGCGTGATAGCGGCGGTAGCCGGCATAGGTATACCAATCGACCTTCTTGCCGTCGTTGGTCACGCGGAAGGTCGGGTGGCCGTCCTTGTCGAGATACTTGCCGTCCTCGTCCTTCACCGCCTCGGCGGCCTTAAGGACCGGCTCGTCGATCTCCTTGGCATCGGGATTGAGCTTGTTGGCGAAGTCGCCCTTGGCGTCCTGCGCGAAGACGAGGGTGGCCGTGGGGACCGTGCCGAGGACGGCGGCGCCGACGAGACCAAGCAGAGCGAAGGTTTTCATAGAGGACAAAGACGTTTCTCCCGAGACCGTGTGTTGCACCGCACCATGTCTGTGCGGTTGCCGCGGAGTCTTACATGCTCATTATAAAAACATAAAGATGCCGGCGCGGAAACCGCGCCGGCATCTCTTTGCATGGCTGGGCCATGCGACCGAGCGTCTCTCGCGGTGACTTCCGTTTGACCGGAAGTCCTCCCGCCGGCCTCGCGGTCGGCGGGAGCGGTTCGAGACTTAGTTGTTCGGCAGAGCGAAGACGGTGAGCTGACCGCCGAGGTTGGTGTAGCTCGACAGGGCAGCGTAGCCGCCGACCGCGCCGAGACCGGCGTTCGGGTCGGTCAGACCAGCCGCGAGGCCGATGCCGGCCCAGCCGCCGACACCCGACAGGACGCCCACGTACTGCTTGCCCTTGTGCTCGTAAGTCATCACGTTGCCGATGATGCCCGACGGGGTCTTGAACTTGTAGAGTTCCTTACCCGTCTTCGAGTCGACAGCCTTCAGGTAGCCTTCGAGGGTGCCGTAGAACACCACGTCGCCGGCGGTGGCGAGCGCGCCGCCCCAAGCCGAGAACTGCTCGGGGTTCGACCACTTGATCTTACCGGCCACGCCGTCCCAAGCGATGAAGTTACCCATGCCGCCGTGCGAGCCGGGGGCGGGGTACATCGACAGGGTCGCGCCGACATAGGGCTGGCCCGGGGTGTAGGTCACCTTGAAGGGCTCGTAGTCCATGCAGACGTGGTTGGTGGGCACGTAGAACAGGTTGGTCTTGGGCGAGAATGCCGCCGGCTGCTGGTCCTTGGAGCCCAGAGCGGCCGGGCAGATGCCCTTGGAGTTCACGTCCTCACCGTTCTGCTCGGTCGAGTACTTCGACACGACCAGCGGGCGGCCGTAGGTCTTGGAGCCCTTGTCGAGATCGACCTTGGTGGCCCAGTTCACGACCGGATCGTACTTCTCGGCGACGAGGACTTCGCCGGTGGCGCGATCGAGGGTGTAGCCGAAGCCGTTCCGGTCGAAGTGCGTCAGCAGCGGGCGATCCTTGCCGTCGATCTTCTGATCGGTGAGGATCATCTCGTTGATGCCGTCGTAATCCCACTCGTCGTGGGGGGTCATCTGGTAGACCCACTTGGCCATGCCGGTGTCGGGGTTACGCGCCCAGATCGTCATGGACCACTTGTTGTCGCCCGGACGCTGCTTGGGGTTCCAGGTCGAGGGGTTGCCCGAGCCGTAGTAGAAGAGGTCGAGCTTCGGATCGTAGGAGAACCAGCCCCAGGTGCAGCCGCCGCCGGTCTTCCACTGATCGCCTTCCCAGGTCTTCAGCGAGGAATCCTTGCCGACCGGCTTGCCGAGAGACGTGGTCTTCTCGGGGTCCATGATCATGTCGGCGTCGGGGCCCTGGGAGTGGCCGCGCCACACCTTCTTGCCGTCCTTGAGGTTGTAGGCGGTGACGTGGCAGTTCACGCCGAACTCGCCGCCGGAGATGCCGACGATGACCTTGTCCTTCACCGGCAGCACGGTGGCGGTGTTGGTCTCGCCCTTCGACGGGTCGCCGTTCTTGACCGACCAGTTCACCTTGCCGGACTTGGCGTCGAGCGAGACGAGGGTGGTGTCGGCCTGGTGCAGCAGGATCGCGCCGTCGGCATAGGCCAGACCGCGGTTGACGGTGTCGCAGCACATCACCGGGATGACCGACGGGTCCTGCTTCGGCTCGTACTTCCACACGATCTTGGCGCCCTGATCGAGGTCGAGGGCGTAGACGATGTTCGGGAAGGGGGTGTGGACGTACATGATGTTGCCGACGACGAGCGGGGAGCCCTCGTGGCCGCGCAGCACGCCGGTCGAGAAGGTCCAGGCGACCTGGAGGTTCTTGACGTTGCCGGCGTTGATCTGGTCGAGCTTGGAATAACGGGTGTTGGCGTAGTCGACGGTCTGAAGCGCCTGCTCCGCCGGGTTGGCGATGGACTTCAGGACGCTGTCGTTGGCCAGCGCCGGGGTGGCGGCGGCGAGGCCGGCACCGAGTGCGAGAAGGTGTACCGCTCTCATGGATTCCTCCGACAGACCTTGTTCCGCAGCCGGCAACACGAAGTATTGCCGCTGAAGACTGGCCTGCTGTTTGCGACAGGGATCAGTTGAGCCTCGGCAGCTCGTGAGAAGGCGCCGACGGCGCGGGATTATCCCGATCCATCAACGGCTTACCCGGCCGGAACCGCATCCCTGGCGGCTCCCCAAGTCCGAAGCTTGAACGAACTCTAAGAAAATTTCGGGCGGCGTCAACACGCTTTCTCCGGTCGAATGTCGCAGGTGGACAGGCACATTCGGAGAAATTTGCTTGTTCCATTCTAGATTTTGCGCTGCAACAAATTGAACGCGGCGCAAAAGTCGCTGGCTCAACTTGGGAAAAATCGTGGCGGCGCAGCATTCACCATGCGCTTCCGGAATGTGGCGGCGGGCAAGTTCGGCAATTCGAAACACGGCATGCGCGGGTTGCAGCGCGTCCCGCCCATCGATCACGCCGTCGCGAGCCAACGGGCGGCCGAAGCGTAAGCGCTTCGGATCGCTCGCGGATCGGCTTAGCCCGGATGCCTTGCAACGGAGCAGTGGACAGGCGCGGTCCCGTGCGTTGCCTTGCCGCAACCTCCCGGTCGCAAGCGGCAACGGGAACGCGCACACAGCGAATCGGCGTGTCGGGACTTACTGCGCGATCACACCGGGGAAGCGCGCGGCGAGATCCGCGCGGGTCGCTTCGAGAAAGGCGCGGTCGCGCCGGCCCCGCGGTCGGTCGAGGGGCACGTTCGCCAGCAGGCTCGCGGGCCGGGCCGAGACGAGGAGCAGCCGGTCGGCGATCTCCAGCGCCTCCGCCACGTTGTGGGTGACCATCAGGATGCTGGTGCCCCGCCGCGCGACGGTCTCGACCACGAGGCCGCGCAGGCCCGCGGCGGCGGTGTCGTCGAGGGAGACGAACGGCTCGTCGAGGACGAGGATGCGCGGCTCCAGCGCCAGCGCGCGGGCGAGCGCCACCCGGCGCTGCATGCCGAGCGACAGCGCGCCGGGGAATCGCCCGCGCCAGGGGGTCAGCGCGAGGGATTCGAACAGGCCGTCGAGGTCGCGCCCGCGCCGCTCCCGCGGCAGGCCGAGGCGCACGTTCTGCTCGATGGTCCGCCACGGCAGCAGGCGGGGGTCCTGAAACACCATGGCGATGCCGACCGCGTTCGGGTCGGGCGTCACCGCGCCCTCGAAATCGTGGTCGAGGCCGAGCAGGATGCGCAAGGTCGTGGTCTTGCCCGCCCCCGAGGGGCCGATCAGGCAGGTGATCTCGGCGGGCTGGAGCGAGAAGGTGAGGCCGCGCACCGCCTCGACCGGCTCGGTGCGGGCGCGGCGATAGACCTTGCGGTCGACCCGGACCGTCAGGAGGGCCGGGGCTGCGGCAGGCATCAACTCAGCGCCAGCGGCGGACATGGGCGTCGAGGGGCTGGAGAATCAGGGCGTCGATGGCGAGCATCACGCTCATGAAGACGACGCTGTAGCCGATCACGGCGGTCACGTCGAAGAGGGTGAAGTAGTAGTTGATGGCAAAGCCCACCCCGTTCGGGCGCCCGAGCAGCTCGACCACCAGCACGATCTTCCAGGCGAGCGAGATGCCCGAGCGGGCCGCCGCGACCATGAAGGGCTGGAGCTGCGGCAGCAGCACGTGGGCGATCCAGGTGCGGCGGTCGAACCGGTAGGTGCGGGCCATCTCCTCCAAGCCGGGATCGAGGCCGCGGGCCCCCTCGCGCATGATGACGGCGACGTTGGGGAGCTTGTTGATGGCCACCGCCACGATCGCCGCGGTCTCGGTGAGCCCGAGCCAGACATAGGCCAGCACCGTGACGACGAGGGCCGGGGTGTTCAGCACCACGAGGAGCGGCGTGTCGAGCAGCCGGTCGGCGAGTTTCGAGCGCCCCAGCGCGATGCCGAGCAGCACGCCGAGGCTCATGGCGATGACGAAGGAGACGCCGACGCGGGCCAGCGTGACGCCGACGTTGAACAGCAGGTTGCCGCTCTCGGCCTCGCGCAGGATGAAGGCGAACACGGCGCTCGGCGCCGGAAGCGTCCGCACATCGGCATAGACCGAGACGCCCTGCCACAGGGCGAGCAGGACGGCGAGCGAGACGAGGCGCGCGATCAGGGCCATACGGTCGGGGTCAGGCGGCCGGAGCGGGGATCGTCACGCTTTGGACGCGTCGAGGTAGAGGTCCGGCGGCAGGGTCTTGCCGGAGCCGAGGAGCTGCGTGCCGGCGAGCCGCGCCAGCGTCGCGTAGATGCGCTCGCCGTCCGCCCGCTCGGCGCCGACCGGGCGACGGGGGATGCCGGAGAGGAACTCGCGCTTCAGGGCCTCGAAGGTGGCGTCGTCGTCCGCCGCCATCAGCGGGCGCACGGTGGCCCACAGGCCGGCATCGTTGGCGAGCGCGTCCTTGGCCGCGGTCGAGGCGCGGGCGAAGCCCTTCACGATCTCGGGGCGGTTCGTGACGGTGCGGCCCTCGAACAGGTAGCCGATCAAGGCCACCGGCCCTTGAGCGCCGAACGCCCGCATCACGTCGTCGGCGGAGATCAGGCGCTTGAAGCCCTTGGCCTGGAGCCGGGCGCAGTACTGCCAGTAGAGGAGCGCCGCATCGAGCTCGCCGGTCTCCAGCTTCTGCGCCAGCAGCGGGGGCGCGCCGTAGGCGATCTGGGCGGCGGAATCGAGATCGAGCCCGGCGGCCTCGCGCCCCTGCGCCTTGAGCAGAATCCAGTTCTTGTCGAGCGCGCCGCCCGCGACGCCGAGGCGCTTGCCCGCGAGGCTCTTGAGATCGGTGATGGGGCTGTCGGCGGGCACCATCAGGGCGCCCTCGGTGGTGGAATAGGGGGTGAAGCGCACGCCCCGCCCCTCGTTGCCGAGGCGAGCCGCCCAGATCAGGTCGCCGACGATGGCGTCCACCTGATCGCCCAGGAAGGCGATGCGGGCGGCGTCGTTGCCGGCGAGCTTGACGGTCTCGAGGGTGAAACCGTTGGCCTCGTCGAGGCGCCGCTCCTTGATCACGGCGGCCTCCCAGGAGGCGGTGCCGAAGGGCAGCACGCCGAGCCGGAACGTGTCCGCCGCCGCGCGCGCCGAACCGATTCCGGCCAGCGCCGCCGCTCCGGCCGCGAGCATTCCGCGCCGTGACAGCATCGGCGTCACCTCCCGTTGTTCCGGCGACCATCAAGGCCGCCATCCTGTTGAAGAATCTCATAAGGGCTGGCCCCGGCCCCGTCCACAGCCGGGCCCGGCCTTTCCCGTGCGACACGCAGGCGTGATCCCGCCGGCTTGCGTGGTCGAGTGGCCCGTCGCACCTTCCCGCCCGACAGAAATGGGAGGCGAACGATGTCACAGGAACGCGAACCGGTGTTCGATGAAGCGACGGTCGAGCAGCGGCTGAAGGACGAGCTGCCGGCCTGGCGGCTGGAGGACGGCTGGATCCGCCGCACCTACAAGACCGCCTCGTGGAAGAGCACGCTGATGGTGATCAACACGGTGGGCCATCTGGCGGAGGCCGCGTGGCACCATCCCGACCTCACGGCGTCCTACGCCTGGGTCGAGGTGCGGCTGATGAACCACGCCGCCAAGGGCATCACCGAGAAGGATTTTGCTCTGGCTAAAAAGATCGAGGAGGTGGTGGGCTGGCAACCCGGCACCGAGGGCGGCGGGCTGGAGGGCACGCCGACCGACCCGCGGTTCGCGTATATCAAGTACGACAAGTAGGGGGCGATTAACGCACCGTCATTGCGAAGCGAAACTGACGCAATCCAGGGCGCGACGTTGCCGGACAAGGCGTCTGCAGCTACCCCGTCATCGGCCGCGTGCCTCATCTGGACAATGCGGAGCGCTGGATTGCTTCGGCTCCGCCTCGCAATGACGGTTGGAAAAGAGAATGGCCGGGCTCACGCCCGGCCATTCTCAGTCCTGAACTCTCAAAAGATCACTTCTTCATCGCGTCGGCCTTCTGGATCAGGGCTTCGGCCATGCGGATCGAGGCGATGTCGATGAGGCGGCCGTCGAGGGCGACGGCGCCGCGGCCGGCCTTGGCGGCCTCTTCCATGGCCACGAGGATGCGGCGGGCCTTGTCGACCTCCTTCTCGGAGGGCGTGAACACCTCGTTGGCGAGTTCGATCTGCGAGGGGTGGATCGCCCACTTGCCCTCGTAGCCGGCGGCGGCGCAGCGGCGGGCGGCGGAGAGGTAGCCGTCCTTGTCCGAGAAGTCGCCGAACGGGCCGTCGACCGGGCGCAGGCCGTAGGCGCGGCAGGCCACCAGCATGCGCTGCTGGGCGAACAGCCACGGGTCCTGCCAGTGGGTCTGGCGGTTGCCGGCCTCGTCCTTGTCGGTCAGCACCGAGTAATCCTCGTTGACGCCGCCGATCACGGTGGAGCGGGTGCGGCAGGAGGCGGCGTAGTCGGCCACGCCGAAGGACATCGCCTCCAGACGCTTGGAGGACTGGGCGATCGCCTCAACGTTGGCCATGCCGAGCGCGGTCTCGATCAGCACCTCGAAGCCGATCTTCTTCTCGCGCTTCTTGGCCTGCTCGATCTGGGTCGTCAGCACGTCGATGGCGTAGACGTCCTGCGGCACGCCGACCTTGGGGATCAGGATCATGTCCAAGCGCGGACAAGCTTCGACGATATCGACGACATCGCGGTACATGTAGTGGGTGTCGAGACCGTTGATGCGGATCATCATGGTCTTGTTGCCCCAATCGATGTCGTTCAGGGCCTGGATGATGTTCTTGCGGGCCTGCTCCTTGTCGTCGGGAGCCACCGCGTCCTCGAGATCGAGGAAGATCACGTCGGCCGCCGACGTGGCCGACTTCTCCATGAAGGTCGGGTTCGAGCCGGGAACCGCGAGTTCCGAGCGGTGCAGGCGGGGGGTTGCCTGCGGGATCAGGGTGAAGCTCATCGTGATTCCTCCGTTTTCTGAGACCGTCTTGCCTCGGCACCCGCGCTTGACGCGTCGTGCCGTCTATCTCGCGCGCACGGCCCGGCCGTCCAGCCGAGTCAGCGACGCTTGATCCTTCTTGTTTGCCTCAGCCCGTCGCGCCGAAGCCGACCGCGATACAGTTGATCGACAGGAGCAGGGCGGACTTCACCGCCTCGCGCTTGTCCTCGTCGGTCTCGCTGCGGAAGCGGCGCAGCAGCTCGACCTGCTCGCGGCTGACCTGATTGATCGTCGGCAGGCGCCCGTGCAGGCGCTCGCGGAATTGTGGGAAGCGCTCGGCCAGCTCCGAACCGCCGGAGACGCGCAGCACCATCTCCCGCGTCAGCGCGTATTCGCGCTCGATCATGCCGAAGATGCGCTCCCGCACGCCCTCGTCCTCGACGAGGCCGGCATAGTCGCGGGCGATCCCCAGATCGACCATCAGCAGCGTCTTCTCGACCTCGTCGAGGACCAGGCGGAAGGGCCGCGAGTGTTCGAACAGGCGCTTCAGCAGGGCTTCGCCCTGTTCGCCACGGATATCGATGAAGCTCTTGAGCCCCGAGCCGACGCCGTACCAGCCGGTGATGACGTGGCGGTTCTGCGACCACGCGAACACCCACGGGATCGCGCGCAGGTCCGAGAGCGACTTGGCGCCGAAGCGGCGGGCCGGCCGCGAGCCGATGTTGAGCAGCGCGATCTCGTCGAGCGGGCTCGCCGCCTGGAAGTAATCGACCAGCCCCTCGGCCTGGATGAAGTTGACGTAGGCCGCCCGCGCGGCACCCGAGAGCGCCTCCATGGCGTCGTCGAGTTCGGAGCGCGAGCCGTTGAGGCCGTTCTTCTCCGAATGCAGCGCGTGCTCGAACACCGAGGCCGCCAGCAGCTCCATCTGGTAGGCGGCGGTGCCGCGGTTGGCGTATTTGAACGAGACGACCTCGCCCTGCTCGGTGATGCGGAAGCGCCCGTTGATCGAGCCCGGCGGCTGGGCCGCGATGCCGCGATGGATCGGCACGCCGCCGCGGCTGACCGAGCCGCCGCGGCCGTGGAAGAAGGCGATCGGCACGCCGGCCTGCCGACCGAGATCGGTCAGCTTGGTCTGCGCCTTGTACAGCTCCCAGTTCGAGGCGACGTAGCCGCCGTCCTTGTTCGAATCCGAGTAGCCGATCATCACCTCCTGCACCCCGCCCTGCCAGCGGGTGGCGCGGCGCACCACGGGGACGTTCAGGAGGTCCTTCATGATGGCGGGCGCGGCGCGCAGGTCGTCGATGGTCTCGAACAGCGGCACGATCGGCAGGGGGCAGATCTCGGTGCCCGCAGCATCGAGGAAGACGCCCGCTTCCTTGGCCAGCAGGTAGGCGCCGAGCACGTCGACGGTGGAGCGCGTCATCGACAGGATGAAGGCGCCGAAGGCCTCCCGGTCGAGCTGCTCGCGCATCTCGGCCACCAGCGCGAAGGTCGCCAGCGTCTCACGGGCGTCATCGGGCAGCCGGTCGGCGTAGTCCTCGAACGTGTTCTCCGAGCTGCGCGGCCGGGCGAGTTCGGCGAGCAGCCACTCGCGCCAGGCGGAGGAGTCGAGGGCCGGCGGCTCGCGGTCGCCGTTGCGCAAGCCCCACAGCGCATGCAGCGTCTTGGTGGTGCGCGTGGAGTTCTCGCGCAGGTCGAGGCGCACGGTCGAGAAGCGGAAGATTTCCACCATGCGGCGCACGGGGCGCACGATGTCGACGGCGAGCGACCCGCACTTGGCGTCGGCCAGCCCCTTCTCCAGGGTGCGCAGGTCGTTGATGAGGCCGTCGGCGCTCGGGTAATCCGGCCCGACCGAGCGGGCGCCCTGGTTGCGGGCGATGGTCGCGTCGAGCTTCCTCAGCACGCAGGACAGGAACTGGCGATAGGCCTCGCCGGGGTTGCGGCTGGTGATGGCGCGGCCGTCGCCCGATTCGGCGAGCAGGCTCGCGAGTTCCGCGCGGAACGTCTCCGGCACCGGCAGCGAGCGCTCGGTGATCGACAGCACGCGGCCGAGATGGGTGATGCCGTCGCGGTAGCGCTGCAGGCTCGCCAGCGCGTTGCGCTGCAGCGTCTCGCGGGTCACGCTCGCGGTGACGTAGGGGTTGCCGTCGCGATCACCGCCGATCCAGCTGCCGAACTGGAAGAACGGCGGCACCTCGAAGGTCTCGTCCGGGTAGTACTGCGCGAGGCTCTCTTCGAGCGAGAGCAGCATCTCGGGCAGCATCTCGAACAGCGATTCGTCGAAGAAATGCAGGCCCCAGGCGACCTCGCGATCGACGGTGGGCTTCTCCAGATGCAGCTCGCCCGTCATCCAGATCAGCTCGATCTGGTCGCGCAGCTCGTTCATCAGGCCGTTGCGCTCGCGCTCAGTCCAGCGCGGCAGCTCCAGCTCGCGCAGGACGAGGTAGATGCGGCGCAGCTTCTCCAGCACGGTGACGCGCTTGCCCTCGGTGGGGTGCGCCGTCAGCGTCGGGCGGATGCGCAGGTTCTTCAACAGCGCGTGGATCTGCGGCGCGTCGATGCCCTTGGCGGAGGCCTCGGACAGCACCTTGGCGAACGAGCCGTTCAGCGCCTCGCGGCCCTGGTCGCGCTCGACATGGCGGCGGCGGCGCATGGCGGCGTTCTGCTCGGCGATGGAGACGAGCTGGAACCATATGCCCTGCACCTGAAGCGCGCGAGCCAGCATCTCGGGCGTGTAGGACGAGATGTCGGCGCGCCCGTGCAGCACGTCCTCCAGTTCGGGATCGTGGCGGCGGGCCACGTCGAGGAGCGCATGGAACAGGATGTCGAGGGCGTCCTCGGTGGCGGTGCCGGTGATGACCGGCGGCGCGAAGGTCGTGTCGCTCGCGGCTGACGGCCGGGCGTGCAGCGTCTTGGTCATGGGAATCCCCCCTGGCGAGGTTCTTTTGGGATTTCGCGGGCCGTGCCTGCGAACGAGGGGTCGCCTCCATTCAAGGAGCGTCTCTCCTCCCCCTTGCGGGGAGGAGGTAGGAGGTGGGGGTGGTGCCGGATTGAGCGCGGCGGTGCCTCCTGCAAGACCCCCACCCCTACCCCTCCCCGCAAGGGAGGGGGGAACGCGCGACTCAGGCCGCGCGGGCGAGGACGTCGGCGACGGTCTGGCCGAAGGAGCCCGGATCGGGGGCCACGGTGAGGCCGTAGGACTTCATGATCTCGGCCTTCTCGGCGGCGCTGTCGCCGGTCGCCGAGATGATCGCGCCGGCATGCCCCATGCGGCGGCCCTTCGGGGCGGTCAGGCCCGCGACGAAGCCGATGACGGGCTTCGAAAAGTTCTCCTTGATCCAGGCGGAGGCCTCGGCCTCCTGCGGGCCGCCGATCTCGCCGATCATCAGCACGGCTTCCGTCTCCGGGTCCTGCTCGAACAGGGCGAGGTGATCGAGGAAGGACGAGCCGTTGATCGGGTCGCCGCCGATGCCGACCGAGGTCGAGATGCCGATGCCGAGCGCCTTCATCTGCGCGGCGGCCTCGTAGCCGAGCGTGCCGGAGCGCGAGATGACGCCGACCTTGCCCGGCAGGTAGATGTGGCCGGGCATGATGCCGAGCATCGACTTGCCGGGCGAGATGATGCCGGCGCAGTTCGGGCCCACCACCATGGTGCGCTTGTCGCGCGGGTAGCGGCGCAGGTAGCGCTTCACCCGCATCATGTCCTGGGCCGGGATGCCGTCGGTGATCGAGCAGACGAGCTTCAGGCCGGCATCGGCCGCCTCCATGATCGCGTCCGCGGCGAACGGCGGGGCGACGAAGGTGATCGAGGTGGTGGCGCCGGTGGCCTCCACCGCGTCCTTGACGGTGTTGAACACCGGCACGCCGCAATGGGTCTTGCCGCCCTTGCCCGGCGTGACGCCGCCGACGACGTTCGAGCCGTAGGCGATCATCTCCTTGGCGTGGAAGGTGCCCTTGTCGCCCGTGATGCCCTGGACGATGATCGGGGTCTTCTCGTCGATGAGAATGCTCATGGCGTGATTCCTCCCCGTTCCGTTAGCGCTTGGCGCCGTTGCAGGCCTCGACGGCCTTGCGGGCGGCGTCCGTCAGGGTGTCGGCGGTGATGAGGTCGAGCCCGCTCTCCGCGATGATCTTCTGGCCCTCCTCCACGTTGGTTCCGGCCAGACGCACCACCAGCGGCACGTCGATCTTCACGTCTTTGGCTGCCTTCACCACGCCCTCCGCGACCCAGTCGCAGCGGTTGATGCCGGCGAAGATGTTGACGAGGATCGCCTTGACGTTGCGGTCGGACAGCACGAGCCGGAAGGCCGTCGCGACGCGGTCGGGCGAGGCGCCGCCGCCGACGTCGAGGAAGTTGGCCGGCTCACCGCCCGCGTGCTTGATCATGTCCATGGTGGCCATGGCCAGACCCGCGCCGTTGACGATGCAGCCGATCTCGCCGTCCAGCCCGATATAGCTGAGGTTGTGCTCGGCGGCCTGGGCCTCGCGCGGATCGCCCTGGGACGGGTCGTGCATGTCCGCGATGTTGCGGCGGCGGAACAGCGCGTTGTCGTCGAACGACATCTTGGCGTCGAGCGCCAGCACGCGGTCGTCCTTGGTAACGACGAGCGGGTTGATCTCCAGCATGGTGCCGTCGCAGTCGCGGAACGCCCGGTAGGCGTTCATGATCGTCTTCACCGCGGCCGAGACCTGCTTGATGTTGAGGCCGAGCTGGAACGCGATCTCGCGGGCCTGGAACTGCTGCAGGCCGACCGCGGGCTCCACGACCACTTGGATCAGGGCCTCGGGCTCCTTGGCGGCGATCTCCTCGATGTCCATGCCGCCGCGCTGGGAGGCGATGACGCGCACGCGCTCGGCCTTCCGGTCCAGCACGTAGCCGAGATACAGCTCGCGCTCGAACGGGTCGGCGGTCTCGACGTAGACGCGCTGCACCGGCTTGCCCTCGGCGCCGGTCTGGAGCGTCACGAGGCGCTTGCCGAGCAGGTCGCGGGCGGCGTCGCGGACCTCGTTGTAGGTGCGGCAGAGCTTGATCCCACCGGCCTTGCCGCGCGCGCCCGCATGGATCTGGGCCTTCACCGCCCAGAACGAGCCGCCGAGTTCGGTCGCGGCGTAGACCGCCTGATCGGGGCTGAAGGCCACGGCGCCCTTGGGTACGGCGACCCCGAAGCTCGCGAGCAGCTCTTTTGCTTGGTACTCGTGAACGTCCATCGAGACCTCCTTCGCGTTTCCTCGCGTTTCGTTGGAGCGACCTTCGCGGAAAAATTAGTTTTCGGGAAGCGGGTCTGCTCTCAATTTTTTCTTCTGATGTGGTTTAGTTTGGTTGCCCGTCAGTGATTTAGCGGGCTTTCGGAATACAAAATCAGCAGCGGCGGCTGGCGAGACCGCCCGTTGCCTGACTTTCATCTTGCGGTGCAGCATCACCGCGCTGGTTCCCCTCCCCCTTGCGGGGAGGGGTAGGGTGGGGGTGGTTCAGGATAAGGCGTTATGGTGCCTTCTGCCCGACCCCCACCTCCGGCTCCTCCCCGCAAGGGGGAGGAGAGGCCCCGTCAGTTCACCTTAGCCTTGACGACCTCGTAGACCCGCTCGTTGAGCGCGGCGGCCTCGCCCAGGATCGTCTCAAGCTCCTTGAGCCGCTCCTCGGCGAAGGCGCGGTCGTCCAGGCCCTTGGCGTTGACGTAGACGTTGAGCGCCGCCGAGCGCAGGCCGGCGAAGGCGGAGAGCACCGCGACGCCCGCATCCGAGATGACGTTGAGATTGCCCTTGTCGGCGGTGATCTCGGCGAGGTCGATGACCTCGCGGCAGGCGCGGCAGCAGGCGAGCGGCACGTCCGTCGCCGTCTTCAGCGCTTCTTGGATCTTGGCGGCACGGGCCGCCTTTTCCTCATCGGTGCCCTTGGGGAGACCGTAGGCGCCCATCACCGCGTCGAACGCCTCGACGTCGTCGGCGATCATGCCGGTCAGCGTCTTGCGCAGCGCCTCGGACTTTTCGAGAACCGCCTTCAGGTCGGCCTCGACCTCGACGTACTTCTTCTTGCCGATGGTGAGGTTGCACACCATCGACACGAGCGCCGCGCCCATGGCGCCGGAGATGGCGGCGGCGCCGCCGCCGCCGGGGGTCGGGGCCGAACTCGCCAGCCCGTCGAGGAACGTTTCGATGGTCTCGTTCGCGGCCATCAAGCCATCTCCTTGGCGAGCTTGTAGATTTCCTCGGCGTCGAACACGCCCTCGCTCGACTCGAACAGTTTTGCGATGCAGGCGCGGTGCAGCTTGAGCTTCAGGCCGCCGATGCCGAGCGCTCCGAAGGCGCGCTTGTCGCCGTATTCCTTACCCTTGTCGGTCGCCTCGATGCCGCCGATGCCGAGCGGCGGCTGGGCGTTGTAGTCGGCCACGATCTCGACCGAGGCTTCGTTCTGCCACGCCGCCTGCGGCAGCAGTTCCAGGCCGATGGCGCCGGCGGTGAAGATCAGGTGGGCGCCCTTGATGATCTCCGAGCGCGAGGCGTCGTCCGGGGTCTCGGCTGCGGTGACGTTGACCTTGAAGCGCTTGTTCACCGAGTCGGCGGCGGCCTGCGCCTTGTCGAGCTTGCGCCCGCACAGCACCACCTCGGCGCCCTCGCCCGCCAGCAGCGCGGCGGAGCGCATGCCGACCGGGCCGGTGCCGGCGAGCACCACGGCCTTCTTGCCGGCCACCGAACCGCCCGCGGCCTTGACGACGAGGGCCACGCCCGCCGCCGCAGTGGTGTTGGAGCCGTTCGAATCCAGCATGCAGGAGACGCGGAACGGTCCGAAGAAGCGCTTCTTGACCGCCTGGAACACCCGCTCGCCCGCCGCCATGTCGCCGCCGCCGACGAAGATCGCCGTCGACTGCTTCTCCTTGCCGCCGCGGGTGTAGATGGTGCCGTCGACATAGGCGCCGACGTTCTCAGGGGTGACGTTGCCGTACCCGGTGATGTGGTCGGCCCCGCCGTCGTAGCCGACGACGACATCGAACACGCTCGGCGTGGGGTCGGTGTCGAATTGGAAGAGCAGCTTCTTGGACATGATTCCTCTGAGAGTCGGTGTCCGCGTGAGACGCGGAGCGCTTCCTTGAGTGGCATCGAGGCCACCCATTCAAATCCGTCATTCCGGGGCCGCGTCAGCGGAACCCGGCATCCACCCGTGATGCGCGGCTGTTGGCTGCGTCGCGGCCAGTCGTGGATTCCGGGTTCCGCTGCGCGGCCCCGGAATGACGACGGGGGTGGTCGGCGTTACGCTTCGACGACGTTCTGCGGCTTGCCCGCGACGTAGGCCTCGACGTTGTCCACGAGCTGGTCGGCGAGGATCTGCATCGCCTCCTTGCTCGCCCAGGCCACGTGCGGGGTGATGATCAGGTTCGGCAGGTCGGCGTCGCACAGGATGTTGCCGTCCTTCGGCGGCTCCTGGGCCACCACGTCGAAGCCGGCGCCGCCGATGGTGCCGTCCTTGAGCGCCTGCAACAGCGCCGCCTCGTCCACCAGCCCGCCGCGGGCGGTGTTGATGAGGATCGCCGACTTCTTCATCTTCTTGAGCTGTTCCGCCCCGATCATGTTGCGGGTGTCGGGGGTCAGCGGCACGTGCAGGGTGATGACGTCCGACTGGGTCAGGATCGTCTCGAGATCGACGAGCCCATCCTGCGGGAACACGTCGAAGGCCAGCACCTTCATGCCCAGCGCCTCGGCGCGCTTGCCGATCGACTTGCCGAGCGCCCCGTAGCCGATGATGCCGAGCGTCGAGCCGGCGATGTCGTAGATCGGATAATCGAAGTAGCAGAACTGCTTCGACTTGTTCCAGTCGCCGCGGCGCACGGAGTTGGCGTAGGGCACGATGGCGCGGCGCAGCGCGAACATCAGGCCGATCACGTGCTCGGGCACGGTGTTGAAGGCGTAGTTGCGGATGTTGACGACGGTGATGCCTTGGGCCTTCGCCGCGGCCTTGTCGACAACGTCCGTGCCGGTGGCGGCCACCGCGATCAGCTTCAGGTCGGGAAGCTGTTTCAGCGTGTCGGCGCGCATCGGCACCTTGTTGATCAGGGCGATCTCGGCGCCCTGGAGGCGCTCGACGATCTCCTCCGGCGTCCAGGTCGACTCGTATTCCTTGTACTCGTGCGGGAAGTTGAATTCGCGAACCGTCGCATCGAGCGACTCGCGGTCAAGGAACACGACTTTCTTCGTCATTCTGGACCCCTTCCGGCCGACCGGCGCTGGCGTCCGCCGGCCTGCTGTTTCCTCACCTGTTTTCTTAAGTAGTGGAAGCGGCGCCGTTGGAACCGGCGCCGCTTCTCAAATCAGGCCGAAATTCAGCTCTTGGCGAGCGGGTTCTCGCGCAGGTAGCTGGAGGCCGCCGCGACGCCCGAGCCGGGGGTCACGTTCACGCCGTTGTCGATGAGCGACATCTCGGCACCCGCGATGGCGCCGAGCAGCGACAACTCGTTCAGGTCACCGACGTGGCCGATGCGGAACACCTTGCCGGCGACCTGGGACAGGCCGGCACCGAGCGCGAGGTTGTAGCGCTCGTAGGCGTGCTTGATGATCTTGGCACCGTCCACGCCCTCCGGCACGAGGATGGCCGTGACGGTGTCCGAGTTCCACTTCGGCTCCTTGGCGCAGGTCTTGAGACCCCACGCCGCGACGGCCTGGCGGGTCGCCTCGCCGAGCACGTGATGGCGGTGGTAGACGTTCTCCAGGCCTTCCTCGAACAGGCAGGCGAGCGCCTCGCGCAGGCCGTAGAGCAGCGGCACCGACGGGGTGTAGGGGAAGTACCCGGCCGGGTTCTGCTTCATCATGTCCTGCCAGTCGAAGTAGACATGGGCGAGACGGTCGTTGTGGCCGCGAAGCGCCTCGGAGGCCTTGAGCGCCTTCGGGCTGATGCAGATCACGCCGAGGCCGGCCGGCAGCATCAGGCCCTTCTGCGAGCCGGCGATGGCGCAATCGACCTTCCACTCGTCCATCTTGAACGGCAGCGAGGCGATCGAGGACACGCCGTCGACGAACAGCAGGGCCGGGTGGCCGGCGGCGTCGATCGCCTTGCGCACGGCGCCGATGTCCGAGGTGACGCCGGTGGCGGTCTCGTTGTGGACCACCATCACGGCCTTGATCTCGTGATTGCGGTCCTCGCGCAGGGCCTGCTCGATCTTGTCCGGATCGGCGCCGGTGCCCCACTCCTCCTCCTGCACGATCACGTCCAGGCCGATGCGCTGGGCCATGTCGATCCACAGGTGGCTGAACTGGCCGAACCGCGCGGCCAGCACCTTGTTGGTGCGCGCCAGCGTGTTGGTCAGGGCCGATTCCCAGATGCCGGTGCCGGAGGCCGGGAACAGGATGATGGTGCCGTCGGTCGAGCCGAACACCTTCTTGGTGTCCTCGAACAGCGGCTTCGTCAGGTTCGGGAAATCGACCGAGCGGTGGTCCTCGGACGGCACGAGCATCGCGCGCTGGACACGGTCCGGGATGTTGGTCGGGCCGGGAACGAACAGGTGGTTGCGTCCCGGACGTCTCGTTGCCGCCATGAATGTCTCCTCCGCTTGAAACCTGCGAGCCGGCCTTCAGTGGCCGCGTGCCCGCTTAGATTCGGATGGCGGGCGAACGCCCGCCGCGAAACGTCGTCGGCCCCGCGGCGCGCGGGATGCGTCCGCCGCAAGCGACCGTCACTCTGCGATGTCGGATCGTCGACCGGCCCGGAGCGGCGAAGCGGCTGTGATCCCGCCCGCGTCGCGGCGCGTGCAGACACGCCGGTCGCCTCCGAAAGAACCGAACCCTCGATGCGTCAGCCTCGCGGCGCATTCAAGCGCGCTCCCGCTGATAGTCGTCGGCGTCCCCATCCCGTCCGCGGTGACCCTTACGCCTCTGCCGGGCGTGTCCCGCGCGAGCCTCGACGGCCCGCGCGCGGCAGATCACCTTGGCCGCCGTTATGCGCCCCCCGGCCGAAGATGCAAAACCGAAAAAACTGAACTGAAAAACAAAAAGATTTTCGTATGCACGGCAGTCAGGTGCACCGCACGCAGGCCGCCGGGCCGGTCTTGCTGCGGTGCGGCCAAACGGCACGATCCTGCACGCCTGCGTTCGCCGCCGTCATCAAACTGAGATCGGATTGGGTTTTGGCTCTGGCCGTTCGCGAGGCCGGAGGCGCTGGTGTCACAGGATCCGGAGACCACCATCCGCGTTCGGACGCTGTTCCTGTCCGATCTGCATCTCGGCACGAAGGGCTGCCAGGCGGCCCTGCTGCTCGACTTCCTGCGCGACGTCGATGCCGACACGATCTACCTCGTCGGCGACATCGTCGACGGCTGGCAGCTGCGCTCGGGCTGGTACTGGCCTCAAGGCCACAACGACGTGGTGCAGAAGATGCTGCGCAAGGTGCGCAAGGGCGCCCACGTCGTCTACGTGCCGGGCAACCACGACGAGTTCCTGCGCGACTATATCGGCATGACCTTCGGCGGGGTGGAGATCGCCGAGAGCCGCATCCACGAGGCGGCGGACGGGAAGCGCTACCTCGTCATCCACGGCGACCAGTTCGACATGGTGGTGCGCCATTCGAAGTGGCTCGCGCATCTGGGCGACTGGGCCTACACCTCGGCGCTCGCCGTCAACACCGTGGTCAACCGCGTCCGGCGGCGGCTCGGCCTGCCCTACTGGTCGCTCTCGGCCTGGGCCAAGCTGAAGGTGAAGAACGCGGTCAACTTCATCGGCCAGTTCGAGACCTTCCTGTCGGCGGAAGCCAAGCGCCAGGGCGCCGACGGCGTGATCTGCGGCCACATCCACCACGCCGCCCACCGCCAGATCGACGGCCTGACCTACCTCAACACCGGCGACTGGGTGGAATCCTGCACCGGCATCGTCGAGCATTACGACGGCCGGATGGAGGTGCTGCACTACCCCACCCTGCTGCGCCAGCGCGGCGCGGCGGAGGCCTACGAGCCGGCCGCCCTCCCCCGCGCCGTCGCCTGACGATGCGCCTGCTCATCGCCACCGACGCGTGGCACCCGCAGGTCAACGGCGTGGTGCGCTCGATCGAGCGCATGACCGAGGCCGGCAGCGCGCTCGGCGTCGAGACGGTGCTGCTGACGCCCGCCGACTTCGCGAGCGTGCCGATGCCGGGCTATTCCGAGATCCGGCTCTCGCTCGTCACGGCGGGGCGCGTGCTCGCCCGCTGGGACCGGCTGGCGCCGACGCATGTCCACATCGCCACCGAAGGGCCGATCGGCCACGCCGTGCGCGGCGCCTGCCTGCGGCGGGGGCAGGCCTTCACCACGAGCTACCACACCCGCTTCCCCGAATACCTCGCCGCCCGCGCCCCCGTGCCCGAGGCCTGGAGCTACGCGTGGCTGCGCCGCTTCCATGCGGCGGGCAGCGGCACCATGGTGAGCACGCCCTCGCTGGAGCGGGAATTGTCCGCCCGCGGCTTTGCCGGGCTGATGCGCTGGACCCGCGGCGTTGATACCGAGCTGTTCCGCCCCCGCGACGGGGATGCGTTTCCGGGGCTACCCCGGCCGATCTTCCTCTCGGTCGGGCGGCTCGCGGTCGAGAAGAATCTTTCCGCCTTCCTCAGCCTCGATCTGCCGGGCACGAAGGTGGTGGTCGGCGGCGGGCCGGACCGGGCGCGCCTCCAGGCGATGGCGCCCGACGCCCGCTTCCTCGGCGCGCTCACCGGCGAGGCGCTGGCGCGGGCCTATGCCGGGGCCGACGCGTTCGTGTTTCCGAGCCTTACCGACACCTTCGGCATCGTGCTGCTGGAAGCGCTCGCCTGCGGCGTGCCGGTGGCGGCTTACCCCGTGACCGGCCCCCTCGACGTGATCGGCGAGACCGGCGCGGGCGCCCTCGACCGCGATCTGCGCGCGGCGACCCTCGCGGCGCTCACCGTGCCGCGGGCGCGCTGCCGGGCCGAGGCCCTGCGCTACACCTGGGCCGAGAGCGCGCGCCAGTTCTACGAGAACATCGCGCTCGCCCACGCGCTCGGGCCGATGCGGGCGATCCCGCGCCGCCTCCGGGCCGGTGCGGCGGGCGACGGGGCCAAGCACTTCGCCTGAGCACTTCGCCTGAGCGTTTTTCGGCTCGTTGCGGGATGACCGGGGCCGGCGGGGATGCCAAAACCGGCGCCCTTCTCCGCCCCGGCCCGCCCATGCGTCCCTTCGATCCCGCGCTCGCCGCCACCTACCCGGCCGTGATCGGCTGCGACGAGGTCGGGCGCGGTGCGCTGTGCGGACCGGTGATGGTGGCCGCCGTCTGGTTCGATCCCCTCGCCTTCCCGCCCGAGTTGCTGGCCCGCCTCGACGACAGCAAGCGCCTCGACCGTGCGACCCGCGAGGCGCTGACGCCGCTGATCCGGGCGCATGCCCACGTGGCCCTGGCCGGGGGCTCGCGGGCGCTGGTGGACCGGATCAACGTGCGCGCCGCCACCCTCGACGCCATGCGCCGGGCGGTGCGGCGCTTGAGGGACGACGGCCCGGTGCTGGTCGATGGGCGCGACCCGATCCCCGGCCTCGACCAGCCCTGCCGCGCGGTGGTCGGCGGCGACCGCCTCGTCCCGCAGATCGCCGCCGCCTCCATCGTCGCCAAGACCGTTCGGGATGCACTGATGCGCAAGCTGGCCCTGCGCCACCCCGCCTACGCCTGGGAGCGCAACGCCGGCTACGGCACCGCGGCGCATCTCGCCGGGCTGTCGGCGCAGGGGCGCAGCCCGCATCATCGGGTGAGTTTTACCGGGCGGTTCGGGGCGGGCGCGCCACCCCGCCCCCTCCCACCCTCCCCCTCATCCTGAGGTGCCGCGCAGCGGCCTCGAAGGAGGGCTCCAGCGAAGCGCGCGATCCCTGGAGCCCTCCTTCGAGGCTCCGCTGCGCGGAGCACCTCAGGATGAGGGGGTTGGGTGGGAGAGGCCGGCGGGCTCAGAACAACGCCAGTTGCTCCCCCGCCCGCGGCGGCGGGCGAAACAACTCCGTCGTCTGCCGCAGGGGCTCGTCGGAAAAACCCAGCCGGCGCTTGGCCAGGGCGAAGCGGCGGCGGATCAGGTCGGCGTAGGGGCCCTTGCCGATCATGCGGGTGCCGAAGGCGGCGTCGTAGGCCTTGCCGCCGCGGGCGCCGCTCAGCAGCGAGAAGATGTGGGCGCGCCGGCCCGGATAATGCTCGGAGAGCCAGTCGCCGACGAGGTCGTCGAGTTCGTGCGGCAGGCGCAGCAGCACGTAGTTCGCCTCGCGGGCGCCCGCCGCCCGCACGCGCTCCAAGATCGCCTCGATCTCGTGGTCGTTGAGCGAGGGGATGATCGGCGCGACGATCCCCATCACCGGCACGCCCACGGAGGCCAGCCCCTCGATGGCCTCCAGGCGCTTGCGCGGATGCGGGGCGCGGGGTTCCATCCGCCGGGCGAGCACCGGGTCGAGGGTGGTGACCGAGATCGCGACCTTCACCAAATTCTGCGCTGCCATCTCCGCCAAAAGATCGCGGTCGCGCAGGATCAGGTTCGACTTGGTGACGATGCCGACCGGATGGCGGAAGCGCGCGAGCACCTCCAGCACCGCGCGGGTGAGGCGGTGTTCGCGCTCGATCGGCTGGTAGGGGTCGGTGGCGGTGCCGAGCGCGATGGTGCGCGGCCGGTAGCCCGGCGCCGAGAGTTCGCGTTCCAGCAGCGCCGCCGCGTCGGGTTTGGCGAACAGCTTGGTCTCGAAATCGAGCCCCGGCGAGAGCCCGGCATATCCGTGGTTGGGCCGGGCGAAGCAGTAGATGCAGCCGTGCTCGCAGCCGCGATAAGGGTTGATCGAGCGGTCGAACGAGATGTCGGGGGAATCGTTGCGGGTGATGATGGTGCGGGCGCGCTCGACCGTCACCTCCGTGCGCCGGACCGCGACCTCGTCCGGATGCCAGCCGTCGTCCAAGACCTCGCGCCGGGTCGCCTCGAAGCGCCCCTCCGGGTTGGCCGTCGCCCCGCGCCCGCGCCGACCTTCCGCGGCCACGCGGTTGCCCGCGAGCCGGCCCGCCGCTTCCCCCATCGATTTCGGTCCCTTGCCATGCCGCCAAGGAACATATCATGAACAATGACGTGGCCGCTGCACAAGATTGATGCATCCCCGGAAAGGCGTAGCTGTCGCGTCCGGGGCCGTCATGCAATAGACCGCGCACAACCTTTTCCCGCTCGGTCCAGGATTCTTGGCCCGCCGATGATCTCCGGCCTGATCCACGTGGCACGCCCCGCCGACACGGCGATCGAGGGCTTGGCCGACACGCTGAGCGCGCTCGTCGCGGGCGTGGCGGCGGGGCTCGTGGGCGATGCCGTGATCGTCACCGCGGCGGCGAGCGAGGCGTTGGAGACCATCGCCGAGGGCAGCGGGGCGACGCTCGTGGTGCGCCCGGTCGGCACGAATCCGTGGATCGCGGGTGCGAAGGTCGCCCGGCGGGACTGGCTGCTCTGCTTGGAGCCGGGCGACATTCCGTCGGAGGGCTGGATCCGCAGTCTCGACCGCTTCGTCGGCACCGCCCGGCCCGACACGGCGCTCGGCCGGATGCGCCGCCCCCATGCCGGCCTGCCCGGCCGCCTCGCGGCCCGCGGCGAGAGCGTGATCGGCGTCACCCGCCCGCGGGCCGGCGACGTGGTGCGGCGCGAGCGCCTGCTGGCGGGGCTGCCCTTCGCCCCCCGCCTCAAGGTGCGGCTGCTGACCGCGCGGCTGGAGCGGGCATAGCGCTTACCGCTCGAACCGCGCCTGCAGACCGTGCCCGTGGACTTTGGCCGAGAGCACGATCCTGGCGCCCGGCGGCAGCGGCGCCTTGAGGTCGCCGACGAAGCGGTTCGGCGCGGCGCCCTTCAGCGCCACGGTCTCGGTTTTGCCGCCGGCCTGGATGTAGGCCTTGCCCGAAAGCCCGGCGGTGGCGAGCGGCTGACCGCCCTCCTCGGTGACGAAGAAGGTCAGGCCCGTATCGGTGACGACGAGTTCGACCGGATGGTCGTCGGCCATGACGACCTGACCGCCGTTGGGGCCGGCGGCAAGCGCCGGCCCGGTGAGGATCAGCGCGAGGGTGAGCGCGGTGACGATGCGCATGGAGAAAATCCTTTCGCTTGTCAGAAGGGTCAGAACGCGCCCGCAGGGGCGCCCTCGGGATGGTCGGTGGCCGGGCGATGGGCCTGCTCGCGCAGGCGCTCCAGCGGCGCACGGCCGAAGGTGAGGAACAGGAGCGGCGTCAGCACCGTGTCGAGCAGCGTCGCGCTGATCAGGCCGCCGAAGATCGTCACCGCGACCGGATGCAGGATCTCCTTGCCCGGCGCGTCGGCGCCGATCAGCAGCGGCACCAGGGCGACGCCCGCCGCGAGCGCCGTCATCAGCACGGGGGCGAGCCGCTCCAGGCTGCCGCGGATGACGAGGTCGGGGCCGAAGGGCAGTCCCTCGTGAATCGCCAGATTGAGGATGTGGCTGACCTTGAGGATGCCGTTGCGGGTGGCGATGCCGGTGAGGGTGATGAAGCCGATCATGGAGGCGACCGAGAGCGGCTGTCCGGCGATCCAGAGCGCCGCCACCGAGCCGATCAGCGCCAGCGGGATGCTGCCCAAGATGATCAGCGTGAAGGTCACCGAGCGGTAGCGGCTGTAGAGCAGGGCGAAGACGAGGCCGAGCGAGAGCAGCGAGAGCAGGCCGATGGTCCGGCTCGCCTCTTCCTGCGCCTGGAACGCGCCCTCCAGGCGGGTGCCGTAGCCGTTCGGCAGCGCCGTCGCGGCGATTTCCTTCTGGATCGCGCTGACGATCACGCCCATGTCGGCGCCGCCCACCGTGTTGGCCTGGACGACGATGCGGCGGCGGGCATTCTCGCGAAGGATCTGGTTCGGCCCGTCGGTCTCGCGGATGTCGGCGATCTGGCGCGCCGGCACCCAGCCGGAGGGGGTCTCGACCAGGAGGTCGCCGAGGCGCTGGGTGGTGCGCATGCTGTCGGGCAGGCGCATCACCACGTCGAAGCGGCGGGTGCCGTCCACCACGCGCGAGACGACCTGACCGTTCGAGAGCCGGCTCAATTGTTCGATGAGCGCGGCGGGCTGCACGCCGTAGAGGGCGGCGCGGGCGTAGTCCACGCGGATTTCGAGCTGCGGGATCAGCACCTGCTTCTCGACCTGAAGGTCGGCGAGGCCGGGGATCTTTTCCAGGCGACGCCGCAGGTCCTCGGCAAGGCTGCGCAGGGTATCGAGGTCGTCGCCGAAGATTTTGAGGGCGATCTCGGCGCGCACGCCCGAGAGCATGTGTTCCAGCCGGTGCGAGATCGGCTGGCCGACATTGACCGAGACCGGCAGCACCGCGAGGCGGTCGCGGATGTCGGCGATCAGTTCGGGTTTGCGCCGGGCGCCCGGCTTCAGGTCGATTTCGAGGTCGGAGGAGTGGACCCCTTCCGCGTGCTCGTCGAGTTCGGCCCGGCCGGTGCGGCGGCCGATCGACTTCACGTCCGGCATGTCGAGGAGCAGGCGTTCGGCCACACCGCCGATCCGGTCGCTCTCGGCGAGCGAGATGCCGGGGTTGAACGCCATGGTGACGGTGAACGAGCCCTCGTTGAACGGCGGCAGGAAGGCCCGCGGCAGGAACGCCGCGGCGATCCCCGCCGACGCCACCGCGAGGGCGGCGAGCAGCATCATCGGGCGGGCACGGCCGATGAGCCCCCGCAGCACGGCGGCGTTGAGGCGCTTGAGGACGCGGATCAGGCCACTCTCGTGCTCTTCCAGCCGCTTGAGGCCGGGGAGCAGATAATAGGCGAGCACCGGCGTCAGGGTGATCGAGACCAGCAGGCTCGCCAGAATCGAGACGATGTAGGCTTGGCCCAAGGGCGCGAACAGCCGCCCCTCAATGCCCGACAGGGCAAACAGCGGCACGAACACCAGCACGATCACCATCGTGGCGTAGACGATGCCGGAGCGCACCTCGTTCGAGGCCTCGACCACGACCGCGAAGACGCTCTTCGGGTTGCCGGCCCGCCGGTTCTCACCGAGCCGGCGAAAGATGTTCTCGACGTCCACCACCGCGTCGTCGACGAGTTCGCCGATGGCGATGGCGAGCCCGCCGAGCGTCATCGTGTTGATCGACAGCCCGGCGAGATGGAAGACGATTCCCGTCGCCAGGATCGAGACGGGAATCGCCGCGAGCGAGATCGCGGTGGTGCGGACGTTGAGCAGGAAGGCGAACAGCACCACGGCGACGACGACGACGGCCTCGATCAACACCGTCTCGACATTGCCGATCGAGGTCTCGATGAAGTTGGCTTGGCGAAAAATCAGCCGGTCGGCGCGCACGCCCTTGAAGGCGCAAGCCTCGCTCGAAGCCTCGGCGGCGGCGGTGCCGCAGGCGTTGAGGCTCGCGGTGATGTCGGCCAATGCCGCCTCGACCTCGCGGGTGAGGCGGACCGTATCGACGCCGGGCTGCTTCTCGACCGAGATCACGACGGCGGGCGCGCCCATATAGCCGGCGTCGCCCCGCTTCACCTTCGCCGCGAACGACACCTCCGCGACTTGGCGCAGGGAGATCGGCCGGCCGCCCACGGTCGCGACCACCATGTTGCGCAGATCGTCGAGGTTCATGGTCCGGCCGAGGTTCCGGATCAGGTATTCGCGGGCGTACTGGTCGGTGAAGCCGCCGCCGGTGTTGGTGCCGAACTGCGCCAGCGCCGCCTCCAGCTGGGCGTAGGTGACGCCGAGCGCGCGGAGCGCCGTCGGCTGGGGCGCGACGCGGAACTGGCGCACCTCACCGCCCATCGGGATCACCTGGGCGACGCCGGGGATCGAGAGCAGGCGCGGGCGGATGGTGAAGTCGGCCAGTTCCCGCAGCTGCATCGGCGAGACCGAGCCGCCGCTGAGCGCGGCCATCACGATCTGCCCCATGATCGAGGAGATCGGCCCCATCATCGGCGTGACGGTGGGGGGCAGGTGCGGGCGCACCATGGCGAGGCGTTCGGCCACCTGCTGGCGGTTGCGGTAGATGTCGGTGCCCCAATCGAACTCGACGTAGACCACGGAGAGGCCGACGCCCGAGACCGAGCGGACCCGCGACACGCCGGGCAGGCCGTTCATCTGCGTCTCGAGGGGGTAGGTGACGATCTGCTCGACCTCCTGGGGCGCGAGCCCTTCCGATTCTGTCATGATCGTCACGGTCGGCCGGTTGAGGTCGGGGAAGACATCGACGGGGAGCCGCGTCACCGTGAAGGCGCCGTAGACGACGAGCACCGCGGCGAGCGCCAGCACGAGGACGCGGTTGCGAAGCGACTGCGAGACGAGAAGCGTGAACATGGCCGATGCTCCTCAGCGGACCTGATTGAGGAGTTCGGCGCCCTGCGTGACGATGCGCTTGCCCGCGCCCACACCCGACACCACCAGCACGCGGCCGGCGTCCAACGGCTCGACCCTGACTTCCCGCGGCTCGAACCGCTCGGGCGCGGTGTGCTCGTAGACGAGGCTTTGGCCGTTGCCGCCGCGGACCACGCTGGTGCGGGGCAAAGCGAGGCCGGTCTGCTGGGCGTCGAGGGCGGCGAGCACGGTGACGAACTGACCGGTGCGCAGCTCCGGCGGGGCGTCTTGAATCGAGAAATGCATCGGCACCGCCTGACTGCGGTCGGCGAGCCCCGCGCCCATGAAGGCGAGGCGCAAGGTGCGGCCGTCGGCGAGCCGCGCGGTGGCGTCCTGGCCGGTGGCGAGCGCGTCGAAGCTCAGGGCCTCGACCCAGAGGCTCGCCGGGTCGACGATCTGGAACACCTGCACGCCGGGGCTCGCCATCTGACCCGCCACCGCGCTCGCCTCGGCGATCACGCCATCGACCGGCGCGGTCAGCGCCTCCGGGTGCTGGCGGATGGCGTCGAGGGCGGCGCGGCGGTCGGCCAGCCCTTTCAGCTCGGCCAGCGCGTCGTCGAGCTGGACCTGCGAGACCGCGCCGCCCGGCGCGAGCTTGCGGTAGCGCTCCACCCGGCGCTCGATGATGGCGATCTGCTGATCGAGTTCGCCCTGGCGCTGGCGCATGTCGGACACGTCCACCGCCTGGACCGGGGGCGTGACGGTGGCGAGCACCTCACCCTTCCTCACCCGCGTGCCGAGCCGCGGGAAGCGGCCGGAGTCCGGCGGCGCCAAGCGGCCGCCGACCGAGGACTGGACCACGCCGCTGGCGCTCGGATCGGGGATGATCCGCCCCGGCAGCTCGACGGTGCGGCTCAAGGTGTCCGAGGCGGTGACCACGGTGCGGACCGCGAGCACGCGCTGGGTCGGTTTGGGCACGAAGATCGCCCCGTCCGGCAGACGGCGGGCGAGGTCCTGGCCGCTCGGAGCGGCGAGCGGCGTGCCGTCGTCGTGGCCCTCATGGGCGAAGGCGCGCGGCGCGAAGGCCAGCGCCAGCACGAAGACGACCAGGGCGGCCACCGGCGCCCGGCGGCGCCCGCGCATCAGCAGGGTGACGACGACGCCGAGCAGAAAACCCGCGCCGCCGACCGCGAAGGGCAGCGGGTCGGCCTCCTCGATATGGCGGCGGAAGTCGTGGGCGACCGCGAGGCTCTGGGCCCAGGCATCCTCGGAAGCGGACGGCGGAGGCGGCTCGGGGATCGTGAGGGCGACCGGGAAGAGGTCGGTGGTGCCGCCCTGCGTGACCGTAAATAGCACCTCGTATTCGCCGGCATGGGTGCTCCAATGGGCGGGCAGGCCATAGCTGCCGTCCGGCATCGCCTCGGCCTGCGCCGTCCCTTCCGGGGTCTCGGCGGTGATGGCGGCGTCGGTGACGGGCTCGTTGGTGCCGGCCCGGTCGAGATAGAGGCTGAGGCGCCCGTTGCGGGCGACCGCCACGAGTTCGAGGTTCTGGCTGCTCGACGCGCCGCGCGGGGCGCTGACGGCCGCCGTGGCGGGGGGCTCAGAACCGTGGTCGTGGCCCTCATGGGCGGCGGCGGGAGCAGCCCAGAGGGCGAGCGCCAGCACGGCCGCGCGCAGGGCCGGAACGCGTGAAACGGGCATGGGGAATCGATCCTTCGCGAGCGGGGACGCGCGACGGCCTCGTTCAGACCGCCGCGTCGGGGCGCGCGCAGAAAAGGCGCGCCGGTCTCAGGCGAAGGATCGGGGCGGTTCGGGGAGCGCTTCGGAGACGACGCTGGCGAAGGAGGCATCGCGCGGGCGGCGGAAGGCGGCTTCCGCGTTCCAGCGCAGCGCCACGGTCACGTCGGCCACGCCGACGAAGGGGATGTGGAACGGGCAATGCAGCCCGCAGCATTGGCCGGAATGACCGTCGCTTGCCGGCTCTGATGCGTCGGCGACCGGGCCATGGGCCTCGGCGCAGTCGATCCCGGACGGGTCGGCATGAGCGTGATGGACATGCGCGTGATGCACATGCTCCGCCCCCCCGTGGGCGCGGGCATGCGCCGGGGCGGCGATCGACAGCGCGAGCAGCGCCACGATCTGGAGGATCACGGCGAGCATCGGCCGGAAGGGGCGTCGAGCACGCATCACGCCCCTTCCCTAGCACGACCGGGGCGCCGCGGGAACGCTACGTCCTTCGCTCAGTCCTTCTTGGCCGGCTTGATCTTGAGCTGGTCGATCGCCCAGAGCCAACGCCCATCGGGCTGGCGGCGGGCCGCCTCGACCGAGAACGAGCCGTTCGGCAGGCGGGCGAAGGTGAGGCCGAGATCGCCGTTCGTCAGCGCCGGCAGGGTCTCGGGCTCGGGGAAGTCGGACTTGCGGGCCAGAAGATCGGTGTAGAAGCGCCGGATCTCGTCGTGGCCGGTGGCCACCACCTCGCCCGCCGCCAGCACGGCGCCCGGCTCGTAGAGCGCCACCAGCCCCTCGATGTCGCCGGCATTGGCCCGCGCGTGGAACAGCCGGGCGAGATCGCCCGGTTCTTTCGCCGTCTCGCTCATCCTGAAAAAATCCTCCTTCATGAGCCGCTCGAATCGGCGGCTATCGCAAACGCGTGCCGGCCCCGTCCTGCACCGAGACCGAGACCGGAATTCCCGCCTTGACGCTCTCGGAGACGGTGCAGAACCGCTCGAACTGCTCCAGCACCCGGTCGATCCGGTCCATGGAGGCGGCCTCGGCGCCGAGGGCGATGGCCACGTCGATGCCCTCCAGGCGCAGGCGCCCCTCGGCGTTGCGGCCGAGCCGCCCGCTCGCCTGGGCGCTGACGCCGCCGCCCTCCTGATGGAACTTGCCGAGCGCGAAGACGAAGCTCGCGCACAGGCAATTGCTCACCGCCGCGATCAGCACCTGTTCGGGCGAGGGACCCACGCCGGCGCCGATCGGCACCGGCTCATCGGTCAGCAGGGTCTCGAAGGCGGGGCCGAACTCGACCCGGAAGGCGAAGCGCTCGACTTGCCGGATGCTGATGCTGGGTCCGTCCGACATGGCCGCTCCTCCCGTCGCCGGTCTCAACCCGGCAAGCCGGCCCTTGTTGCCGACACCGTCGCTTGACCCGCTTTCCGTATTTGGTATACCAGATGCCAACGCGACGCCACCGGAGAGAGCCCGCTCCCTCCCGCGGCGATCGAGCGACGAGGCGAGGGACAGGAAGGAGCGCGAGGCCGTGGCCGAAGCGACATCTCCAACGACATCCCCTTCACCGGCCGTCGACGTCTCGGGGCTGGTCCGGTCCCTGGGCGATGCGGTGGTGATCTCCGACGCGGACGGCCGGATCGTCACGTGGAATCCGGCGGCCGAGCGGATCTTCGGTTTCAGCGAGGCCGAGGCGATGGGGGAGATGCTCGATCTCATCACCCCGGAGCGCCATCGGCGGCGCCACTGGGACGGCTACGCCAAGACCATGCGCACCGGGCAGACCCGCTACGGGACCTCGCTGCTCAAGGTGCCGGCCCTGCACAAGGACGGGCACACCCTGTCCATCGCCTTCACCGTCTCGCTCCTGTTCGGGGCGGACGGGGAGGTCAGCGGAATCGTCGCGGTCATCCGCGACGAGACCGAGCGCTTCGAGGAGGAGCGCCGCCTGCGCCGCCGCATGGCGGAGCTGGAGGAAGCGCTCGGCACCCTCGTGCTCGCCTGATCCGGCGGGCCCAAGTTCACAACAAGAACAAGACCTTTCGTTTCAAGACTTCACTTCACCTTCAACGAAGTCGTCATAGGGAGAATGCCATCATGTCCCAGCCGCTCGAGGGCATCCGGATCATCGATTTCACCCACGTCCAGGCGGGTCCCGCCTGCACGCAGCTGCTCGCGTGGTTCGGCGCGGACGTGATCAAGGTCGAGCGCCCCGGCGCCGGCGACGTGACCCGCAACCAGCTGCGCCACGTCGAGGACGCGGACGCGCTGTACTTCACGATGCTGAACTCCAACAAGCGCTCGCTGACGCTCGACACCAAGACGCCCCAGGGCAAGGAAGTGCTCGAGAAGCTGATCCGCGAATCCGACGTGATGGTCGAGAATTTCGGCCCCGGCGCGCTCGACCGCATGGGCTTCACCTGGGCCCACATCCAGTCGCTCAACCCCGGCATGATCCTCGCCTCGGTCAAGGGCTTCTCCGACGGCCACCACTACGAGGACCTCAAGGTCTACGAGAACGTCGCGCAGTGCGCGGGCGGTGCCGCCTCGACCACCGGCTTCTGGGACGGCCCGCCCACCGTGTCGGCCGCCGCTCTCGGCGACTCGAACACCGGCATGCATCTGGCCATCGGCATCCTCACCGCGCTGCACGCCAAGACCAAGACCGGCAAGGGCCAGAAGGTCGCCGTGTCGATGCAGGATTCGGTGATCAACCTCTGCCGCGTGAAGCTGCGCGACCAGCAGCGCCTCGACGCCATCGGCTACCTCGAAGAGTACCCGCAATACCCGCACGGCGAGTTCTCGGACGTGGTGCCGCGCGGCGGCAACGCGGGCGGCGGCGGCCAGCCGGGCTGGGTGCTCAAGTGCAAGGGCTGGCAGTCGGACCCGAACGCCTACATCTACTTCACGATCCAGGGCCATGCCTGGGCCCCGATCTGCAAGGCGCTCGGCAAGCCGGAGTGGATCGAGGATCCGGCCTACAACACCGCCCGCGCCCGCCAGGACAAGATCTTCGAGATCTTCGCCTTCATCGAGGATTGGCTGGCCGACAAGACGAAGTTCGAGGCCGTCGACATCCTGCGCAAGTTCGACATCCCGTGCTCGCCGGTGCTGTCGATGAAGGAGATCGCCGCCGATCCGTCGCTGCGCGCCAGCGGCACCATCGTCGAGGTCCCGCACCCGAAGCTCGGCTCGTACCTGACCGTCGGCTCACCGATCAAGTTCTCGGACCTGAAGGTCGACATCAAGGCCTCCCCGCTGCTCGGCGAGCACACCGACGAAGTGCTGGCCGACCTCGGCTACTCGCCCGAGCAGATCGCCGCGATGCACGAGTCCCGCGCGGTTTAAGACCGCGCGCCGGTCTCGCTCCAAAGAATCCTCCCGGGTCGGCGAGCGCCCCGGGAGTGTCTGACCGGACTCCCTTAGAGTCCGGGCTGTTTTTCTCCTCCGTGTGACTTGGCCGGGCCGCCCTACGGTCCGGCCTTTCTTGTTTCCGGCGTCTTTTCGCGACACCGCTCCATCGACGCCCCTCCCCGTCCGCGCCTCGACTCACGGTGCCTGCCGGTGACTGCATTCCTGACCCATCCCCTGCTGCGCCGCCTGCTGCCGCAGCAGGCCCCCGTCAGCCTGCGCGAGCGCGTGCGCGCCGCCTGCGGGGCGCTCATCGGGCTCCTCATCACCGGGCTCGTCGCGCGTGCCGCCATCGGCAACGGGGCCGCGCTCCCGGCGCTGATCGCGCCGATGGGCGCCTCCGCGGTGCTGCTGTTCGCCGTGCCGTCGAGCCCGCTGGCGCAGCCCTGGTCGATCCTCGGCGGAAACCTGATCGCCGCGCTCGTCGGCGTGAGCCTCGGGCGTCTCGTGCCCGATCCGCTCATCGCCGCGGGAATCGCGGGCGGGCTCGCCATCGGCCTGATGATGGCCTTCCGCTGCCTGCATCCGCCGAGCGGCGCGGTGGCGCTCACCGCCGTCCTCGGCGGGCCGGCGATCCACGATCTCGGCTACGGCTTCGTGCTGTGGCCGGTCTGCGCCAATTCCCTGCTGATCCTCGGCGTGGCGATCGCGTTCAACAATCTCACCGGCCGCTCCTACCCGCACGCGACGGCCGCCGCGCCGCAGGCTCCGGCGCCCTCCTCCGGCATGGGCCTGACCGCGGGCGACATCGACGCGGCGCTCGCCGATTTCGATCAGGTGCTCGACATCGGCCGGGGCGATCTGGAGGCGCTGCTGCGGCGCGCCCAGCTCAGCGCCCTGGTGCGCCGCTCCGGCCCTGAGACCTGCGCCTCGATCCTGACCCGCGATGTCGTCGCCATCGCCCCCGAGGCGCCGCTGAGCGAAGCGCTGGCGCTGCTGCGGCGCCACCACATCAAGATGCTGCCCGTCACAGACGAGAACGCCCGCGTGCTCGGCGTCCTCACCCAGACCGACCTGATGGACAAGGCCGAGTGGGACAGTCGCGGCCCCCGCCTCGGGCTGGCCCGGCGCTGGCAACTGACGCTCGGCCGCGGCCGCGCCCCGCATGGCTGCGCCGCCGACGTGATGACGTCCGAGGTGGTGTGCCTGCGCCCGGAGATGACGCTCGCCGAAGTCGCGGTGCGGATGGCCCGCGGCGGGCACCACCACCTGCCCGTGGTCGGCGCGGAGGACCGCCTGTGCGGCGTCGTCGCCCAGTCCGACCTGATCGAAACGCTCGTGGCCCAGGCCGCCAACCGCACCGCGGAGCCGCCGCAGGCCGGCGCCGCGGCGCGAGCCCGCACTGAGGGCGTGCCGCCCGACCTCGCCGCTGGGCTCGCTTAGGGGCTGTTTGATTCCGCGACGATACCCTTTCCGGTCGGCCGCTTCGGAGACCGCCCCGCGCCGTCATCGCGAGGCGGAGCCGAAGCGATCCAGGGCGCGACCTTTCCGGAGAAGGCAAGACCGCGCAGACGAAACGGTCGCGCGACCTTTCCGGATGGTGCGGAGCCCTGGATTGCTTCGGCTTCGCCTCGCAATGACGGGGTGAGGTGAAATCCGACGCGAACAGAGCGGGAAACCGTAGATTTCCACCCTCGCCCTCGCGTCAGGCGAAAAAATCACCCAAAAAGAAATCAACCGCCTGGGTCACCACGGACGAGTCGTAGGCGTGCGGGCCGTCGTACTCGACGTAGGTCAGGTCGTAGCCGGCGCCGCGCAGCAGGCGGGCGTGGTGGCGGGCGCTGCGGTCGATGCCGATCTGCTCGTCGCGCGTCCCGTGCGACAGGAAGATCTTGGGCGCGCCCGCCTGCACGTGAACCGACATGAAACCGGCCGACGAGACGATGAGGTGGCTGACCCGGTCGCCGTTGGTGAGCCCGAGCGAGAGCGCGTAGCTGCCGCCGTCGGAATGGCCGGCGAAGGCGAGATGGCCGGGATCGATCAGGAAGCGGTCAGCGACCTCCGCCAGCGCCCGGTCGAGCCGCTCGCGGTCCGGCCCGTTGCCGGCGATGACGAGGTCCCAGGTCGGGTGCAGCGATTGCGGCGCGAGCAGCAGGAAGCCGCGCGCCTTCGCGTGCCCCTCCAGCATCGGCAGGATCTTGTCCGCGCTGCCCCCGCCGCCGTGGAACAGCACCACCAGCGGCGTCGGCAGACGCGGATCGACGTGCTCGGGCACGCAGAGCACCGCGTCGCGGGTCTCGAACAGCCCGAGGGCGTGGCGCCCCGGCCCCAGCGCCGGCTTCGTCGGCAACCGCGGCAGGAACGACAGCCGCCCGGCGAGGCGCGGGTCGAGGGGAAGGGTCGGATCGGTCGCGGAGGAGGCCATGGGCGTGTCCCTGGTGGCACCCGCTTCCTCTGAGGGCAGCGCGCTTCCCCTCCCCCTTGCGGGGAGGGGTAGGGGTGGGGGTGGTTCAGGAGGAACCGCTCCGGTGCCTTCTGCCCGACCCCCACCTCCTACCTCCTCCCCGCAAGGGGGAGGAGAGCGCCCCTGCAATCTGGGCGAACGAATCGGAAGGCGGGCGGAGTCGTAAAACGAAGAAGACCGCGGCGCCTCGCGGCACCGCGGTCCGGCTACTCAGCGGCAGAAGTCAAAAAAGCCTCAGGCGGTCTTCTTCTTCAGCGTGCTCTGCGGGTTGAGGCTGCCGATGTTGCCGCTCTCGCTGCCGGCGGTCGGGTCGATCACCGCGTTGATGAGGGTCGGCTTGCCCGAATCCATGGCGGCATCGACCGCCCGCTTCAGCTCGTCCGGAGTCGTGACGTTGACGCCCACGCCGCCGAAGGCCTCCATCATCTTGTCGTAGCGGCTGTCCTTCACGAACACCGTGGTGCCCGGATCGCGGCCGGTCGGGTCGATGTCGGTGCCACGGTAGATGCCGTTGTTGTTGAAGATGACGATGCAGACCGGCAGGTCGTAGCGGCAGATGGTCTCCACCTCCATGCCGGAGAAGCCGAAGGCCGAGTCGCCCTCGACGGCGAGCACCGGCTTGCCGGTCTCGACGGCGGCCGCGACGGCGAAGCCCATGCCGATGCCCATCACGCCCCAGGTGCCGACGTCCAGGCGCTTGCGCGGCTGGTACATATCGATGATGCCGCGGGCGAGATCGAGGGTGTTGGCGCCCTCGTTGACGAGGATCGCGTCGGGCCGCTCCTTGATGACGGTGCGCAGCGCGCCAAGCGCCGAGTGGAAGCACATCGGCGAGGAGTTCTTCATCAGCTTCGGGGCCATCTTGGCGATGTTAGCCTCGCGCTTGGAACGGATGGTCTCGATCCAGGGCTGCGGCGCGCCCTTCCAATCCTTGCGGATGCCGGCCAGCAGCGCCTCGACGCAGGAGCCGATGTCGCCGACGAGCGGGGCCGCGATCTCGACGTTCGAGTCCATCTCGCGCGGCTCAATGTCGATCTGGATGAAGCGCTTGGAGCCGGGCTCGCCCCAGGTCTTGCCCTTGCCGTGGGAGAGCAGCCAGTTGAGGCGCGCGCCCACCAGCACGACGACGTCGGAATCCTTCAGAGCGGTCGAGCGGGCCGCACCCGCCGAGAGCGGGTGGGTGTCAGGCAGGAGGCCCTTGGCCATGCTCATCGGCACGTAGGGGATGCCGGACTCCTCCACCAGCGCGCGGACAGCCTCGTCGGCCTGGGCGTAGGCCGCGCCCTTGCCGAGCACGATCAGCGGACGCTCGGCGGTCTTGAGCAGGTCGAGGGCGCGGGCGACCGCGGACGGGGCCGGGAGCTGGGCCGGGGCCGCATCGATCACCTTGACGAGCGACTTGGCGCCGAGGCCGGCATCGATCACCTGCGAGAAAAGCTTGGCGGGCAGGTCGAGATAGACGCCGCCGGGACGGCCGGAGACGGCGGCGCGGATGGCGCGGGCCACGCCGATGCCGATGTCCTGGGCGTGCAGCACGCGGAAGGCGGCCTTGCACAGCGGCTTGGCGATGGCGAGCTGGTCCATCTCCTCGTAGTCGCCCTGCTGGAGGTCGACGATCTCGCGCTCGGACGAGCCGGAGATCAGGATCATCGGGAAGCAGTTGGTGGTGGCGTTGGCGAGCGCGGTCAGGCCATTGAGGAAGCCCGGGGCCGAGACGGTGAGGCAGATGCCCGGCTTCTTGGTGAGGAAGCCGGCGATGGCCGCGGCGTTGCCCGCGTTCTGCTCGTGGCGGAAGGAGACGACGCGCAGGCCCTCGGCCTGGGCGAGGCGGCCGAGATCGGTGATCGGGATGCCGGGGACGTTGTAGATCGTCTCGATGCCGTTGAGCTTGAGCGCGTCGATGACGAGATGGAAGCCGTCGGTCAGCTCCGCTTCCTCGTGGGGCATGGCGCCCGCGGTGATCGCGTCGATGTTCTGGGCCTGGACGGTCATGCGGCGTTCTCCCTTTTGGCTTGAATTCTTCGTCGCTGGTTTTTTGGACGATGTGCGGGCCCTCGGGAGGTGCCTCGCATTCTTTCGATCTGCGGCGCCCGAGGGCGCCGGGCCGTGCGTTCCGGCCTGCGAGTCTTGTCGCGACAGGCTTGGTATACCAAATACCAATTAGGCGGTCAAACGAAACGCGCGGGTGACGAGGCCCGCGCGTTCAGGAGGAGTCCTGCGATGTCGGGCGGCCGAGCCGCCCTCAGGCGAGGCGCACGGCGCTCGCCTCGGTGGCCTCGGCCGTCTCGGCCTCGGAGGCGAGGTAGCGGCGGCGCAGCGGCTTCAGGACGAACACCGCCAGCGCGGCGGCCGTGATGTTGAGCGCGATGATCAGCGCGAACACCGCCGGCCAGCCATAGGCGGCCGAGAGCAGGCTCGCCATCGGCACGAGGAAGGCCGCAGTGCCCTTCGCGGTGTAGAGCAGGCCGGCGTTGCTCGCCGCATACTTCGAGCCGAACGTGTCGCCGCAGGTCGCCGGGAACAGCGAGTAGATCTCGCCGAACACCGCGAAGTAGGCAGCCGTCGCGAAGACGAAGACGTACGGGTTGCGGCCGTAGCCGTACATCACGAGGCAGGCGGTCGCCGCCACCGTGAAGGCGACGAACATCGTGTTCTCGCGACCGATATTGTCCGACACCCAGCCGAAGAACGGCCGGCCGAAGCCGTCGAGGATGCGGTCGAGGGAGATCGCCATCGTCAGCGCGGCCATCTGCAGACCGAACAGGCTCACCGGTACGTCGGCGACGTGGAAGTCGTGGGCGATCGGGCCGATCTGCGCCGCCGTCATCAGGCCGCCGGAGGCCACCATCACGAACATGGCGTACATGGTCCAGAACACGGGCGTGCGCACCGCCTGCTTCGGGGTGCGGTCGACCTTGGTCTGGGGCAGGCGCAGGCTCTTGCGCTTGACCGGGATCGCGACCTTGGGCTTGCGCAGCAGGAACGACAGGGCGACCACGACGAGGCCCTGGCCGATGCCGAAGGTGAGGAAGGCCTGCTCGTAGCCGTGCGAGGCGATCATCCTGGCGATCGGCACGACGGTGATGGCCGCGCCCGCGCCGAAGCCGGCGGCGGTGGCGCCGGCGGCCAGCCCCCGGCGGTCCGGGAACCACTTCAGCGCGTTGCCGACGCAGGTGCCGTAGACGGAGCCCGCGCCGATGCCGCCGATGACGGCCGCAGTGTAGAGCAGGAAGAGCGAGTCGGCGTAGGCGTTGAGCACCCAGGACAGGGCGATCATCACGCCGCCGAAGCAGACCACGATCTTCGGGCCGTAGCGGTCCACGAACCACGTCTCGACCGGCACCAGCCACGTCTCGGTGGCGACGAAGATCGTGAAGGCGAGCTGGATCGCGGCGCGACCCCAATGGTGGGTCTGGTCGATCGGATCGACGAACAGCGTCCAGCCGTATTGCAGGTTGGCGATCATCGCCATGCAGAGCACGCCGAAGGCGAGCTGCCACCACTTGGCGGAAGAGGCGTCCTGCGCCTCCCGCGGTGCCGTCTGGCGTTCCATCCCGGTATTCCTCTTATGGCGTCCGGTGACCCCTCGGGGCGGCATCATGCATAATGTCACAAGGCATACAATATACCAGGAATAAAAAAGCGTACCGGACGTGCTATCGTGCCGGTCGCCGAGCGGTGGAGGCAGCGCCTCCGCTCTCGCCGCTGCGCGGCGCCACACCATCTTGTCTCCCCGGCGCCGGCTGGCCGAAGGATCGGCCGTTTCCGGCGCGGGGGATCGTCACGGCATGTTCGGCAAGGGCGAGGTGAAGCGGGTCCGCCCGCGCTGGCAGGCCGGTCTGCTCTCGGTGGCGCTGCTGCTCGCCGGGGAGGCACGGGCGGCGGAGGGGCGCGCCTTCCTGATCGCGGGCCTCGACGGAAAGACCTTCTTCCGGCCCGAGGGCTCGGTGAACGGGCCGAACGGACGCGACGGGCTCGCCGTCATCGACATCGCCGACCCGGCCCGGCCGCGGCTGGCTCATGTCGTGAGGCTCGACACCTCCGTCTACGGGCCGCCGACCAACCTGCAGATCACGCCGGACGGCCGCCTCGGCCTCGTCACCAGCCCGGTCGCCATGCGGCAGGAGGGCGAGAACTGGTGGGCGCAAGGCGACGACCGCCTGCACGTGGTCGATCTCGCCGCCGAACCGCCCGCCCTGATCGAGACGATCCGCGTCGGCCGGCAGCCCTCGGGCCTGGCGATTGCCAAGGCGGGCGATGTCGCGCTGGTGGCCAACCGCGAGGGCCGCAGCGTGTCGGTCCTGGCGATCGCCGGCCGAAGCGTGCGCGTCGTGGCCGAGGTGGATGTCGGGGCGGAGGCCGCCGCGGTGGCCCTCGCGCCGGACGGGCGGCGGGCCTTTGTGGCCAAGAACAAGGCCGGCACGGTCGGCCTCCTCACCCTCGCGGACGGGCAGTGGCGGCACGATCCCGCCCTCGACATGCCGGTCGGCCCCGGCACCTACGGCCTGGAGGTGACGCCGGACGGGGCCTTCGCGCTCGCCGGCAACACCGGCCCGGCGCCGAGCGACGGCCATGCCGACACGGTCGCGCTGATCCGGGCCGGCACCGCGCGGCCGGTCGTGCTCGATCACACCGGGGTCGGCGACACCGCCGAGACCCTGGCGATCAGCCCCGACGGGCGCCGGGCGGCCATCGCCGTGGTGAAGGGCTCCGCGGCGCCGCAGGCGAGCCCCGCTTACACCCCGGACAGCGCGGCGGTGCTGGTGGCGATCGAGCCGGAGGGAATGCTGCGCCGGCTCGGCGAGGCGCCGGCCGGTGCCGTGGTCCAGGGCATCGCCTTCGACCCGAGCGGCGCCTACGTCTATATCGGCAACTACACCGATCGCAGCCTCGGCGTGTACCGGATCGAGGGGGAGACGATCCGGGAGACCGGTTTCCGGCTCGCGCTGCCGGGCCAGCCGGCCTCCCTGCGCGGTCGCCCCTGAGAGGCGGCGAGCGCTTCGGCAACCTCGTCCGCGTCCCGAGAAAAACGCGCCGGGCGGGGTCCGCCGCGGCGCGCTTCCGTCTCGACCGGTCGGCATGAGCCGGCCGGGTTCTCTCCCGTCAGTGGGCGGTCGCGGTCTTCACCTCGGTCTCGCCCGCGGCCTGCGCCTTGGTGTAGCCCTGGCGCATCGGCTTCAGGACGAAGATCGCCATGAAGGCCGCGAGGATGTTCAGCGCGGCGGCGGCCAGGAACACCGCGTGCCACGAGCCGGTCATCGTGGTGAGGATGCTGGTGTAGGGCACGATCAGGGCCGCGGTGCCCTTGGCCGTGTAGAGCAGGCCGGCATTGGTGGCGGCGTATTTCGAGCCGAAGGTGTCGCCGCAGGTCGCCGGGAACAGCGAGTAGATCTCACCCCAGGCGAAGAACACGAGGCCGGTCAGGATCACGAACATGAACGGGTCCTGGCCGAACTGGCTCAGCATGTAGATGCCGACGCCCTCGATGCCGAAGGAGAGGAACATCGTGTTCTCGCGGCCGATATGGTCGGAGATCCAGCCGAACAGCGGACGCGTCACGCCGTTGAGCACCCGGTCGATGGTGGCGGCGAAGGTGAGCGCCGGCAGCGTGATGCCCATCAGGCTCACGGGGGTGTCGGCGATGTGGAAGTCCTTGGCGATGGGGCCGAGCTGCGCCGTCGCCATCAGGCCGCCCGCGGCCATCATGACGAACATCGCGTACATCACCCAGAAGATCGGGGTGCGGACCATCTCGGCCGGCGCGTAGTCGCGCTTGCTCTGGCTGACGCGGGCGATGGTGGGCACGTCGCCCTTCTTCGGCGCCGACAGCAGCAGCGCCACCGCCATCACGACGAGGCCCTGGCCGAGGCCGAACCAGAAGAAGGCGTGCTCGTAGCTGTAATGGTGGATGACGGCCTGGATCGGCACCACGGTGAGCGCCGAGCCGGCGCCGAAGCCCATGGCGGTGAGGCCGGCGGCGAGACCGCGACGGTCCGGGAACCACTTGAGCGAGTTGCCGACGCAGGTGCCGTAGACCGCGCCCGCCCCCGTGCCGCCGATCGCGGCGCCGACATAGAGCATGAACAGCGAGTCGGCGTAGGCGTTGATCACCCAGGCCAGCCCGCAGAGCAGGCCGCCGACGAGGGTGACGATGCGCGGGCCGTACTTGTCGACGAACCAGCCCTCGATCGGCACGAGCCAGGTCTCGGTGACGACGAAGATCGTGAACGCGACCTGGATCGCGGCGCGGTCCCAGCCGTGGCGCTCCTGGATCGGGTTGACGAAGAAGGTCCAGCCGTACTGCATGTTGGCGATCATGCACATGCAGACGATGCCGAGGACGAGCTGAAGCCAGCGGTTGACCGGTGGCGATGCGGGTGGGGATACGGGCGTCGCGGTGAGCGTTGACATGGGACGTCTCTCCAGGGGGTGCGCCCGGTTGTCCGGGCTGCATCGGCTACGCCCCGACGCGGCACGGGTCCCTGAAGCGGGACGCGCGTGGGTGGGTGGCAGGCCGGCAGGTTAATTCAGCGGCGCCGGGATTAGGCCTCTTGCCCAAACGTGCGGCGGCGCTGACCAGCACCATAATTCAAAATCCAGAATTGACAACAGGTATTCTGTATACCAGTCTCAGGTCAGGGACGCCGCCAGAGCGCCCGGATCGGAGGAGCGCCGTGCCGGCTTCGATGCAGCAGGATTCTGCCCGCATCCGCACCATCCACCGCGACCGCTCGGTCGCGGAGGCGATGCAGGCGCTCGCCGAGCCCGGTCTCGGCGCCCTCGTCGTGGTCGAGGGAACGGGCGCGGACGCCCCCGTCATCGGCCTCTTGACCCAGCGCGACATCTTCCGGGCGGTCGCCGCGGAGGGGCCGGACGTGTATGGTCGCAGCGTCTGGCTCATCACCGATCACGACTTCCCCGCCGTCGACGTCGGAGCCTCCGCCCAGGAGCGCCTGCGCGCCTTCTGCGACCGGCAGGTCGATCATATCGCGCTGATGGAGTCCTGCCGCGTCAGCGCGATCCTGAGCATCTGGGACTGCGCGGGAGAACGCACGATCGAGCGTGCCGCCGGAGTCGTCTCATGAACAATCCTTCGACCACACCGTCCTCGCCGCAACAGGCTCCCGAGATGAAGCACCTCGTCGTCGTCGAATGCCCGATCGTCTTCCCCGGCGAGAACGAGTTCGGGATGTCGAGCGTCGACATGCTGCCCCGCAACGGCATCGCCGCGGGCCTGGAGAGCCGCCACATCCGCGTGCTCGACGAGCGGATCATCGCGGTGTGCATCTTCAAGAGCACGTTCTGCGCCAAGCTGTTCTTCGACGCCGAATGGACCTCGCGCGCCGACACGCTCTGGGGCGACCGCTACCAGATGCGCTTCGAGGCGATCGACAACGCCTCCGCCGCCTGATTTTTTTGCGACTTGGGGGAGGACGTTTCCATGGCCTCCCCGGCGCCCGTGACCGAGCCGGCTTTCGACGCCTGGAACCCCGGCCTCGAACCCGGCCTGCCGCGCGCCCTGATGCCGCTCGCGACCGTTTTCCGGCCCGAGAACGTGGCGCTGCCGCTCTCTGAGATCCTCGAACTGTCGGATTTCAGCGGCCTGCCCGCGACGCGGCTGGCCCCGTTCAGGCCCCGGCGGCTCGCGGTGCACGAGGTGCTGATCCGCGTGATGGCCGACCTCTCGGTGCCGGTCGGCGAGGTCTATGCCGATCTCGGCGTCAACTTCCGCGCCATGGTCACCGCGATCCTGAACGAGGGCGTCGCCCCGCGGATGGCCCAGGTCGAGGCCGCCTTCGAGGCGTTGCGCCGCGAGGCCGAAGCGCTGCTGGCACAGGAACTCGCGATCCTCCTCGACGAGCCCGCCGAACCGCCCGCGCCCCGGCGCTGGCTCGGCCTGCTGCCGCCGAAGCCCGGCCTCCCGCCCCATCCGAGCGACTGGCAGGCGCGGGCGCTCGCCCGGCTCGACGCCCGCTGCGGCCAAGCGAGCGAGGCGGCGTGCGAGGCGGATGGCCTGGAGGGGGCGGTGCGCGGTGCGCTGCGCACCGTGGTCTCGGCCGTCATCGCCCGCCAGGGCACGCTGATCCGCGACCGGGCGCTGCTGGCGCGCCTCGCCCTGATCCTGGTGGCCAACCGCGAGGGCAGCCGCCGCATCGGCGCGCTGATCGCGCCGTGGATGGACGCGGTCGTGTGCGCCCACGGCTACCGGCAGTTGGCGCCCCAGGCCGAGCCGGTGGTGATGACGGTCAAGGGCGCCTCCGCCTCCGGCAAGAGCACGATCCGCCCCTACCAGCGCGACCTCGCCGGGCGGATCGGCGCCGGCTGGTCCGACTTCGCCGTCGTCACGCCGGACGTCTGGCGCAAGTTCCTGCTCGATTACGACGCCCTCGGCCCCCAGCGCCGCTATGCCGGGCCGCTCGCCGGCCACGAGGTCGAGATCGTGGACGCCAAGCTCGACCGCCACATCACGGCGAAGGCCGCCGCCGGGCGCCTGTCGCATCTGCTGATCGACCGCTTCCGCTTCGACAGCTTCTCGGTCGAGCCCAGCGGCGACGGCACCGGCCAGTTGCTGACCCGGTTCGGCCAGCGGGTCTACCTGCAGTTCATGGTGACGCCCCCGGAGGAGACGGTGGAGCGGGCGTGGAAGCGCGGCGAGGAATTCGGCCGCTACAAGGCGGTGGAGGACCTGCTCGCCCACAACGTCGAGGCCTTCACCGGCATGCCGCGACTGTTCTTCACCTGGGCCCTGCGCCGCGACCGGGCGGTGTTCTTCGAGTTTCTCGACAACGACGTGCGAAGAGGGGCGCGCCCGCTGACCATCGCCTTCGGCGGCAACGGCGAGATGACCATCCTCGACGCCCGCGCCCTGATGAGCATCGAGCGCTACCGCCGCATCGACATCGGCGCCCGCGCGCCGGACGAGGTCTATCGCGGCGCCGCGCTCGAGCCGGAGCGCGACGCCGCCTTCCTGCGGGCGATCCTGCGCCGGCTCGACACCGTGCGCTTCGCCGAGCGCGACACCGGCCGGGTCTTTGCGCGGTTCGAGCGAGGTCGCCTGACCGCGCTCGACCGGGCCGGACTCGCGGCGATGCGGGCCGACCCGGCGATGGCGCGGGCGCTCGCGGCGGCGGGTGTGACGGAGCCGTCCGATGCCGCGCTTCCGGGGCTCGACGAGCGGCTGGTACCGGGGAGCGTGGCGACGTTGGGGGCGTGGGGGCCACGGGTGGGGGCCGAGGCGCCCGCCTGACCCTCCCCGTCATTCCGGGGCCGCGCAGCGGAACCCGGAATCCACCCGTGATGCGCGGTGCCCGGTTGCAATCGAACCGTCGCGGCCAGTCGTGGATTCCGGGTTCGCCTTCGGCGCCCCGGAATGACGGTGGAGAGGAGTATCGGAGGGAGCTGCGCCTCAGGCCAGCCGCCGCCGCCGCTCCACCAGTTGCATGATGATCGGCGTCAGGATCAGCTGCATCGCCAGATCGAGCTTGCCGCCGGGGATGACGATGGAGTTGGCCCGGCTCATGAAGCTGTCGTGGATCATCGACACGAGATACGAGAAATCGATCCCCTTCGGGTCCTTGAAGCGGATCACCACCATCGATTCGTCGGCGGTGGGAATCCAGCGGGCGATGAACGGGTTCGAGGTGTCCACCATCGGCACCCGCTGGAAGTTGATGTCCGTCCACGAGAATTGCGGGCAGATCGTCTGCACGTAGTCGGGCATCCGCCGCAGAATCACGTCGGTGACCGCATCGGTGGAGTAGCCGCGGGTCGAGCGGTCGCGGTGGAGCTTCTGAATCCATTCGAGGTTGATCACCGGCACCACCCCGATCTTGAGATCGGGATAGCGGGCGATGTCGACCGCGTTGTCCACGACGCAGCCGTGCAGCCCTTCGTAGAACAGGAGGTCGGAGCCCGGCTGGAAGTTTTCCCACTCGGAAAAACTCCCCTCGGCAATGCCGTAGCGGGCGGCCTCGTCGGCATCGTGGGCGTAGTGGCGGGTCCGCCCGGTGCCGTTCGCGCCGTAACTGCGAAACACCTCCTCCAGCTCGGGCAGGAGGTTGGCGCGCGGCGCGAAGTGGCTCAGCGTCGGCTCGCGCGCCATCTTCGCCCGCATCGTGTCGCGGTCGTAGGCGTGGAAGCCGTCGCCTTCGATGTAGACCGCGCTCACGTCCTCGCGACGAAAAATCTGCTCGAAGGTGTTGCGGACCGAGGTGGTACCGGCGCCCGAGGAGCCGGTGACCGAGATGATGGGGTGACGCGCCGACATTGATGCTTTGGGACTGAGATGAAGACGCGCTCTAAGATCTTATAGGTTGCACGAAACAGGACCGATGGTCCTGTTTCGTGCGTCCGGCGGACGACCGCCGCCGCGCAGTCGCGCGGGCGAACGATGATGAGCGATCATCATCGTTCGGGCTAGCTGCGCATCAGGCCGCGCTGGCCGAACAGCGGCGAGCGCCCGGCGGCGGGCTGGCGCCCGTCGTAATAGGCGGCGACGGCGGCGACTTCCTCGGTCGAGCCGAACACCAGCGGCGAACGCTCGTGAATCTTGGTCGCCACGAGATCGAGGACGCGGGTGCGCCCGTCGGTGGCGGCGGCCCCGGCCTGCTCCATCAGGAAGGCCATCGGCGCGGTCTCGTAGAGCAGGCGCAGGCGGCCCTGGCCGTAGCCCTTGCGGCTGTCGCCCGGATACAGGAACACGCCGCCGCGGATCAGCACGCGCTGCGCGTCGGCCACCAGCGCCGCGGTCCAGCGCATGTTGAAGTCGCGGTCGCGCGGACCGTCCGTGCCGCGCTGGCAATCCTCGATGAAGGCCTTGATCGGGCCGTCCCAGTGGCGGGCGTTCGAGGCGTTGATGGCGTATTCGTTGGCCGAGGGCACCACCTTGAGGGCATCGTGGGTGAGGCGGAACACGCCCTCCGCCCGCTCCAGGGTGAAGATGCGGGTGCCGTCGCCGAGCGTCAGCACGAAGGTCGTGGCTGGGCCGTAGACGACGAAGCCGGCCGCGGTCTGCGTGGTGCCCGGCGTCTTGAACGAGGCGTTGGGATCGCCCTTCGCGACGACCTTCGGGCGGATGCCGAAGATGGTGCCGACCACCATGCCGACCGCGATGTTGGAGGAGCCGTCGAGCGGGTCGATCGCCACCGCCAGCGGTGCGTCGGGGTTCAGCACCACGACGTCGTCGGCCTCCTCCGAGGCGACCTCGGCGACGGGGGCCTGTTCGAGCGCCTGCATGAAGCGCTTGTGGGCGATGACGTCGAGCGCCTTCTGCACGTCGCCGTCGCTGTTGTGCTCGCCCTGCGCGCCCATATCGCCGGCCAGCGCCCCGCGCCCGCAGGTCTCGCTCACGTCGATGGCGGCGGCGCTGAGCGCGCGGATCGTCGCGGCGGTATCGGCGAGCGTCGCGTCGCGCGCGACCTCGGCGTCGAGAAACGCGTCGAGGGAGGACCCGGTCGGCTTCGTCATCGGCTTGTCGCGCTCGCTCCCGTCACCGCCGGCCCGGCGGATTTCTCAGCCCGATGATACCCCGTGCCGTGGCGCCTGCGCCAGCGGGCGCAACACAGTCGGGGAAGGTTTTTGAAAAAACTTGTGGTGCCGCGCAAAAAAACTAAAAGCGAATCATGCGCAATCTCTCGCTCAAGCAGCTCCAGGCGGTCGCCGCGGTGGCGCGGCTCGGCACCATGACGCGGGCGGCGCAGGAGCTCAACGTCACCTCCGCGGCGCTCTACGCCCGCATCCGCCAACTGGAGGAAGAGGCGGGGCTCCTGCTGTTCGACCGCACGCCCACCGGCCTCAAGCCGACGGACGCCGGCCGCGAGATGCTGTGGGCGATCAACAGCATCAACACCGTGCTGGAGACCTGTACCGACAGGCTTCGCACCTTGAAAGGGGGCGGCGGCGGGCGCGTGGCGCTCGGCGTGGTCTCCACCGCCAAATATTTCGCCCCGGCGGTGATCGCGGGTTTCATGGAGAGCCATCCGAAGGTCGAGATCGCGCTCACCGTGGGCAACCGCCAGGGCACGATCGACGCCCTGCGCAACTACGACATCGATTTCGCGATCATGGGCCGCCCGCCGCGCGACTTCGCCATCGAGGCCGAGACCTTCGGCCCCCACCCGCTCGTGGTCATCGCGTCCCCGGACCATCCGCTGGCCGGGCGCCGGGGCCTGAGCCGCTCGGATCTGGCCGAAGAGTCCTTCCTCGTGCGCGAGGAGGGCTCGGGCACGCGCTCGGTGTTCGAGGAGTTCATGAGCGGCGTGATGATCCGCCGGGCCAAGCTCGGGATCGATGCCGGCTCGAACGAGACGCTGAAGCAGGCGGTGATGGCGGGCCTCGGCATCGCGCTGCTGTCGGGCCACACGGTCGCGTCCGAGGTCGAGAGCGGGCGCCTCGCGCTCCTCGACGTGCAGGGCCTGCCGATCCGCCGCGACTGGTACGTGGTGCGCCGCTCCGACAAGGTGCTGGGTCCGGCGGCCGACGCGTTCTGGGACTACCTGTCCCGCGAGGGCCGGCGCTTCCTGCCGCGCCTGCCCGACGAGGCGCTCGCCGGCATGGCCGCCGAGATGGCGCCGCGGCTCAACGCGGAGGCCGACCTCGCCGCGGAGGCGGGCGAGTGAGCGGCATCCTGATCGTCGGCGCGGGTCAGGCCGGTTTCCAGGCCGCCGCCTCGCTGCGGGAGGCGGGCCTCACCGGCCCCCTCACGCTGATCGGCGACGAGGCGCAGCCGCCCTACCAGCGCCCGCCCCTATCCAAGGCCTATCTCGCCGGCAAGACCGATGCCCGCGGCCTGCTGTTGCGGCCCGAATCGTTCTTCACCGAGCACGCCATCACCCATCGCCGCGCCCGCGCCACCGTCATCGACCGGGCGGACCGCCGAGTGCGGCTGGAGGACGGCGAGGCGCTCGCCTACGACCACCTGATCCTCGCCACCGGCACCCGCAACCGGGTATTGCCGGTGCCGGGCGCGGAGCTTGCCGGAGTCCACAGCCTGCGCTCGCTCGACGAGGCCGACGCGCTCAAAAGTGCACTGGAACGCGCAAGAAGAATCGTCGTGGTGGGGGCGGGCTTCATCGGGCTCGAATTCGCCGCCGTCTGCGCCGCCCGCGGCCTGTCCGTCACGGTGATCGAGGCGGCGCCCCGCGTCATGGCGCGGGCGGTCTCGGCGGAGACCTCGCAGGCGTTTCACGAGTTCCACGAGGCGGCCGGCGTCACGATCCTGTTCGGGGCCGGGGTGAGCGCCATCGAGGGCGCGGACGGACACGTCACGTCCGTGGCTCTGGCGAATGGAGAGAACCTTCCGGCCGACCTCGTGCTCGTCGGCATCGGCGTAGTGCCCAACCAAGAGCTTGCCGCGCAGGCCGGGCTGACCGTGCAGGACGGCATCGCGGTCGATGCCTTCCTGGCGACGGACGATCCCGCGATCTCGGCCATCGGCGACTGCGCCCGCTTCCCGACCCGCTTCGCCGCGGGCCTGCCCGGCGGCGACCGGGTGCGGATCGAATCGGTGCAGAACGCGGTCGATCAGGGCCGCTGCCTCGCCGCCCGCCTCACCGGGCGCCCCACCGCCTACGACGCGGTGCCGTGGTTCTGGAGCGACCAGGGCCCGCGCAAGCTGCAGATCGCCGGACTCGGCAGCCCTGACGACGCCAGCGTCCTGCGCCGGGCCGGCGGGGCTTTTTCCGTGTTCCGCTTCCGCGACGGGCGCCTCGCCGCGGTCGAATCGGTCGATCGCCCGGCCGACCACATGGCGGCCCGCCGGATCATCGCGGCCGGCCGCTCGCTCACCCCGGAGCAGGCGGCGGACCCGGCCTTCGATCTGAAGGCGCTGGCCACCGCCTGAGCGTCGTCAGCGATCGTTCTCCGTCGTCAGGTCGCCCAGCCGCGTGCCCTCGTCGCCGCCCCGCTGGCGCTCCGACAGGCGCACGCCGTCGCCGCCGGTGAAGACCACGCCCTCGCGCATCAGCGCGCTGCGCAGGGCCTCGATCTGGCCAGAGGCCGGATCGCCGCTGCCGGCTTCGAAGCCCGTCACGAAGCCCTCGTCGAGGCCGGAGGCCCGGGCGAGGTCCGCCACGCTCCAGCCGAGCAGGCCGCGCGCCGCCCGGGACTGGCCGGGCCCGATCGTGTTGAGGTTCTCGCCGCTGGTGCCGCTCGCGCCCGCTTCGTCCGATCCCGTCAAACCGCTCTCCTGCTCAACTCTGTCCGGCCGCGTGGCCCGTCTGCCGGACAACGGGGCAGGCGCGGCAATCGTTTCGGCGCGGGCGCGAGATAAGCGTCGCGGCGGCGCCTTCACCTGTGAACGGCGGCGCGCGGAGCGACCGCGACCATAATTGTGCTTGAATCTCTGACGATTTCCCGTTCCGCCGCCGGTCCACGCGAATCGCCTTCGACGATCTTGCGCCGATGTGCGTGCCACGGCATCGGCGACATGACTTCAAACCCAGAAGCAGCCGAGCGAGCGAAGGGGGTCGTAAGGACATGAACGGAAAGCTGACCGCCGCGCTGGCCGCCGGCGCGGTCGCCGTCGCCACGCTGGCCGCCGGGCCGGCCCTGGCGCAGCAGGGCACCAACGCGATCACCGGCTTCGGCCAGGGCGGACGCGCGCCGGAGAAGAAGCCGCAATACGTCCCCGGGGCCAAGGCCCAGGAGAAGATGTTCCCGCTCGGCGCCACGTGGACCGCAGTGAGCCTCAACGGCAAGCCGTTCAGCGGCAACGACCGCCCGACCTTCATCATCGACAGCCAGTACCGGGCCCGCGGCTACGGCGGCTGCAACACCTTCACGGCCACCGCCTTCCCCTTGCGCGAGCAGAACCTCGCCGTCGGCCCGCTCGCGCTCACCAAGAAGAGCTGCGACAAGGCGCTCGCCGCCGCCGAGCAGTCCTTCTTCATCGCGCTGCGCACCTCGGGCGCCTGGGACCTCGTCGGCTCGCAGCTCGTGATCCGCACCCAGAACGGCGAGCTGAAGTTCGAACGCGCCCTTTAACCCGCCATTGACGACGATCCACGGTCGCGCCCGCGGATTCACGCCTCGTCAGGCGTCGCGGCCGTTTCCTAAACCCGCAACCGGTGGCGCCCCCGCGCGACCGGTCTTCCAGCGGAGGACGGGATGCGGATCGGCCGGGTTCACCAGCGCGTGGTGCCGAAGGTGGTGCCGCACGCGGTCGCGCTGCCGCGCTACACCTTCATGCGCGCCCACCACGAGGGCGCCGCGCTGCTGGCCGCCTGGGCGACCAGCGCGGCGATCGCCCTGCTGGTGCTCGCCGCCGCCCTCGGGCCGGCCTGACACGGCGCCGACGATACGGGAGATCATCTCGGATGCGGGACCGGCCCATCGGATGATATTGTTGTCGTCGTAAGAGCCGGCGGGAGAAGACTATTCCCCGCCGCCGCGCGAATGCGGAACTCCCTGGCAAAACCTTCGTAAACCTCGACGCTCCTTGGGAAATCGGCTACAGCCCTGCGCCGGACAGCGGGGGCGGATCGGCACTTGGTCATCGTGCCGCCGGCCCCTCGATTTCTCCGCCCAGGGAGTGGACCGCCATGACAGACACCGCGCGCAAAGCCGGACACGGCCGCGTATACGGCTCGATCACCGAGACCATCGGCAACACCCCCCTGGTGCGCCTCAACCGGCTCACCAAGGAGCGCGGCGTCGATGCCGAAATCCTGCTCAAGCTCGAATTCTTCAACCCGATCGCCTCGGTGAAGGACCGCATCGGCGTCAACATGATCGACGCGCTGGAGGCCTCGGGCCGCCTGAAGCCCGGTGGCACCCTGGTCGAGCCGACCTCGGGCAACACCGGCATCGCGCTGGCCTTCGTGGCCGCCGCCCGCGGCTACCGCCTGATCCTCGTCATGCCCGAGACGATGTCGCTGGAGCGGCGCAAGATGCTCGCCTTCCTCGGCGCGCAGCTCGAACTCACCCCCGGCCCGAAGGGCATGAAGGGCGCCATCGCCCGCGCGGAAGAACTGCTGGCCGAGATCGACGGCGCGGTGATGCCGCAACAGTTCGCCAACCCGGCCAACCCCGAGATTCACCGCAAGACGACGGCCGAAGAGATCTGGAACGATACGGACGGGAAGCTCGACGCGTTCGTGGCGGGCGTCGGCACCGGCGGCACGGTGACGGGCGTCGGCGAGGTGCTCAAGCCCCGTCTGCCGGGCCTCAAGGTGTTCGCGGTCGAGCCGGTGGATTCGCCGGTCATCTCCGGCGGCCAGCCGGGCCCGCACAAGATCCAGGGCATCGGCGCGGGCTTCATCCCCGAGAACCTGCACACCGACGTGCTCGACGGCGTGCTGCAGGTGACCAACCAGCAGGCGGTCGACACCGCCCGCGATCTGGCCAAGTTCGAGGGCATCCCCGGCGGCATCTCCACCGGCGGCAACGTCGCGGCGGCGTTGGAACTGGCCGCGCGGCCGGAATTCCAGGGCAAGCGGATCGTCACCGTCGCCTGCTCGTTTGCCGAGCGCTACATCTCGTCGGTGCTGTTCGAGGGCATCGGCTAGTCTTTTTTGGCTCAGCTCGACCGGCGATGATCCACTCATCGCCGGTCGCCCCCGCGACGGTGGGGCGGCGGTCGTCCGCCGGACGCGCTGCGCTCGACCGAAGGTCGGGGGCAGCGCAACATTTCAAGACCGGCGGGCCTGTCGCAGGCCCGCGCGGCAACTCCTCGGGTTCCGGACTGTTGTCCCGGCGAATCCGAGGAGTTTTTCATGACGGATACCCCCCGCCCCTCGCCCGAGGACGCAGCCGCGGATCGTGAGGACGGCACTCTGAAGAAGCCCGACGCCGCCGCGCAGGAGGCGATCGAGCGCGCCACCGCCGCCGTCGGCAGCGACGAGCCGCCGGTCCAGGGAGGCCGCGATGGGGAATGAGAACCGGCCCGACGAGGATCTGACCAACGTCGGCACCCGCAAGCCCGAGGACGCGGTCGGCTCACCCGGCCCCAGCCCCGCGGGCGGCGGCCATCAGACGCCGCAGCAGGCGGCGATCACCGGGCAGGGCTCGGGCGGGCGCAGCGACGACGAGCGGACCGGTGAATGGGGCGGCTCGGAAGAGGGCCGCACGCCGCCGGCCATCGGCGGCTCCTCCGGCGGCCATTCCGACCGCAAGGCCTCGGCCGGCCCGCGCGCGGGCGAGCCGGTGGCCGGTGAGCCCGACCGGGCCAAACAATCTTGAGAGCGACGGGGGGAGCGATGAGCGAGCGCGACAGGGATTCGTCCGAGACGGACCGGGACGGCGGCAAGCCGGCCAATTCGGCGCCCGACGCCGTCAAGGACCCGAACGAGAAGACCGACGGCAAGCCCGGCGTACCGGGCCAGGGCGACGAGACCGATCCCGGCACGGGCTGACACGGAAGCCCCCCCTCTGCGGGGGAGGGAGGGGTGCCATGTCCTTTAAGCCGCAGCCGCTTCCACCCGGTTCCGCCCGGCGGACTTCGCCCGATACAGGGCTGCGTCGGCTCTTCCCAGAATATCGGCCGGGCTGGTGTCGGTCGGGCGGCGGACGGCGACGCCGATCGAGACCGTGACCGTAATATCGCGGGTGCCGCGCTGGACCGCGAAGGGTGCGGCCTCGACGCGCTCGCGGATGCGCTCGGCGATGGCTTGGGCCTCCGGCAGATCGACGCCGGGCACCACCATCACGATCTCCTCGCCGCCGTAGCGGGCCAAGATGTCCATCGGCCGGACCTGCGCGCGGATGCGCTCGGCGAACGCCCGCAGCACCTCGTCGCCGGCTTCATGCCCCCAGGTGTCGTTGATCGATTTGAACCGGTCGATGTCGAGCAGCAGGCAGGCCAGCCCCTTCTGGTGCAGCATCGCGTCGCCGAAGACCGGGCCGATCTGGCGGTCGAGGTAGCGCCGGTTGTGCAGGCCCGTCAGGTCGTCGGTGATCGCGAGTTCCATCGAGGCCTGGAGCGCGCCGCGCAGGGTCTCGGTGAAGCGCCGCCGCCGCACCTGCGTGCGCACCCGCGCCACCAGCTCGTTCCGGTCGATCGGGCGCAGCAGGTAGTCGTTGACGCCGAATTCGAGGCCTCGGGTGATGCGCGTCTTCTCGCCCATCTCGCCCAGCATGATGAGCGAGAGGTTGCGGGTGCGCTCGAGCGAGCGGAGCTGGCTGCACAGGCGCAACCCGTCGAAGCCTTCGAGATCGAGGCTGACCAGCGCCACCTCGAACCCGCCGTCCGGCGCCAGCACCAGGGCGCGATGCGGATCGGTCTCGACGGTGACCCGATGGTGCTGCGCGAGCGCCGTGCCGATCCGGTCGATGGCGCTGGCGCGATCCTCGACGAGGAGCACCTTGGCGTTCTCGCCCGTATCCGCGGCGGCGAGCGCCAGCGGATCGACGCCGCCGATGGCGCGGGTGGCGAGCGCGCGCGAGCGCAGCTCGTCGGTCACGGCCTTGAGCCGCACGAGGCTGCGCACCCGCGTCATCAGGGCGGTGTCGTCGATGGGCTTGGTCAGGAAGTCGTCGGCCCCGGCGTCCAGGCCGCGCAGGCGGTCGGCGGGTTGATCCAGCGCGGTGACGATCACCACCGGCAGGTGGGCGGTGTTGGGGTTCGCCTTCAGGCGGCGGCAGACCTCGAAGCCGTCCATGCCCGGCATCATCACGTCGAGCAGCACCACGTCGCAGGCGCCGCGCTCGCAGATCGTCAGGGCGTCGGGCCCGTTCATGGCGACGACCACGTCGAAATATTCGAGCGACAGCTTCGTTTCGAGCAGCCGCACGTTCGGATAGAGGTCGTCAACGATCAGGACGCGGGCCGACATCGTTCCTCCGCTACGCGGCTGACCGGCCGCCCGGGTCCTCTCGCGAGACGGGGTCTTTCGAGAATCAGGCGGTGCCGTCCTCGCCAATGTACCGCCGAACCGTTGCCAAAAACTTCGCGACCGAGATCGGCTTCGAGAGGTAGGCCTCGCAGCCGCCTTCGCGTATGCGCTCCTCGTCGCCCTTCATCGCGAAGGCCGTGATGGCGATGACGGGGATGTCGCGCAGGTCGTCGTCGTCCTTGAGCCACTTGGTCACCTCCAGCCCCGACACCTCGGGCAGCTGGATGTCCATGAGGATCAGGTCGGGGTGGTGGGCGCGGGCCAGCTCGATCGCCTCGATGCCGTTGGCGGTCTTCAGCGTCGCGTAGCCGTGCGCCTCCAGCAGGTCGTTGAAGAGCTTCATGTTGAGCTCGTTGTCCTCAACGATGAGAACGGTTTTCTTCATGACCTGCTCCGAGGCGGTCCGACCGCGCTCCATCACCTGGCACAGCCCTCGAACTCTCTTTAAACTGCTACTCGTTGATGAAACGCAAACTTGATCATACGGCGGCCGGCGACGAGCGTCTCGCGGTCGAAGTGCTGGGCTGGATCGCGGGCGACGACGAGCGGCTCACCCGCTTCGTCGTCGAGAGCGGGCTCGACCCCGGTACGTTGCGCGAGAGCGCCCGCGATCCGGGCTTCCTCACGGCCGTGCTCGACCACGTGATGGGCGAGGAATTGCGGCTCGTCGCCTGCGCGCAGGCGCTGGAGGTGAAGCCGGAGAAGATCGCCGCCGCGTGGCAGAGGCTGCAACCGCCGCCGTTCGACGACGGTTTCTGAGCGGCTTTATTTTCGCGACGATCGCTACTTCGCCAACTCCTTGAGGCCGAGCCGGATCAGCACTTTGGCCTCCGCCCCCTCCCCGCCCGCCTTCAGCGCGGCGGCGATGGCGGCGGACGCCTGAACCTGGGGATAACCGAGATTGACCAGCGCCGAGATTGCGTCGGCCACCGGCTGGGGCGCGGTGCGGTCCTCGACGGCGCCGGTCAGCGCGATGAGCGCCGGATCGATGGGGGCGAAGGCCGGCGCCTTGTCCTTCAGTTCGGCCACGAGCCGGGCCGCGAGCCGCGGGCCGACGCCCGGCGCGCGGGCGATCCCGCCCTTGTCGCCGGTGGCGATGGCCGAGGCCAGCGCGCCGGGCTCCAGCACCGAGAGCACGCCCAGCGCGACGCGGGTGCCGACCCCCTGCACGGTCTGGAGCAGGCGGAACCACTCCCGCTCCGCGTCCGAGCGGAAGCCGTAGAGGCGGATCATGTCCTCGCGCACGTGCGTCTCGATGGCGAGGTCGGTCGCCTCGCCAGGCGGGGGCAGGCGCTGGAGCGTGCGGGCGGAGCAATGCACCACGTAGCCGACGCCGTTCACGTCGAGGATGACGAAATCCTCGCCGTACGAGTCCACCAGTCCCTTGAGCTTGCCGATCATCCGAAAAACACCGATCAAATGTCGGGATCGGCGCCCGGCCCCTCGTTGCCGCGCCCGCCCGAACGCCATATCCGTCAGGGCGGCCCAACCGACAAGGTGACCGCATGAAGCGCACGCTCCTCGCCGCCCTCCTCCTCGTGGGCGCCGCCGCCCCCGCGATGGCACAGGAGAGCAAACCAGAGGCTCCTGCCGCGCTCACCAAGGACCCCGGACAGGTGAAGGCCGGGCGCTACCGCCTCGACACGGCCCACGGCAAGATCACGTGGTCGCTGAGCCATCTCGGCTACTCGACCTATTACGGCCAGTTCACCGACGTCACGGGCGAACTGACCCTCGACCCCAAGGCGCCGGCCCAGAGCCGCCTTTCGGTCAAGATCGCCACCGCCAGCGTCAACGCGCTCCACGAAAAACTCAACGCCCACCTCAAGGCGCCGGACTTTTTGAGCGTCGAGGCGTACCCCGAGGCGACCTTCGTCAGCACCTCGATCGAGCCGACGAGCCCGACCACCGCCCGCGTCAACGGCACCCTGACGCTGCGCGGCGTGGCCAAGCCGGTCTCGTTCGACGCGACCTTCAACCAAGCCGGGCCGCATCCGGTCGACAAGCTCTACACCGTCGGCTTCGACGGCTGGACCGTGATCAAGCGCTCGGACTTCGGCGTGAACGCCTTCCTGCCGGTGCTGGGGGACGAGGTCGCGCTGCGGCTGGAGGGGGAATTCAAGGCGGTGGAGTGAGGGATCGAACAGGCCGTTCAGTGAGTCGTACGGCAGCACACCGGATGTCCGGGCGCGAAGAGCGCCCCGCGCAGCGGCCTCGGCTCTGCCGAGGCGTCTAGCGGAGCGAGCAGCCTAAGGCCGCGGACGCGGCCGCCGGCGCTTGAGGCCAGCCAAGAGACCGGCAACTTCATTGCCGGAACCCTTCGTTCACGATATGTGCGCACAAAGGTCGCGCGCCGCGGCGGCGCCTGACCGGAGAGCCCGATGACCGACGACGTGCGCATCCTCGGCATCGATCCGGGCCTCCGCCGCACCGGCTGGGGCCTCATCGTCGCGCGCGGGAGCAAGCTGTCCTACCTCGCCTGCGGGGTCGTGACCTCCGACGGCGACCTGCCCCTGGCGCTCCGCCTGCGCGAACTGCACGAGGGCCTGACCCGCGTGGTGGCCGACCACGCGCCCGACGAGGTCGCGGTGGAAGAGACCTTCGTCAACAAGGACGGGCAGGCGACGCTCAAGCTCGGCCACGCCCGCGCCGTCGCCCTGCTCGTGCCGGCGCTCGCCGGGCTGCCGGTGGCGGAATACGCCGCCAACCTCGTCAAGAAGACGGTCACCGGCTCGGGCCACGCCGAAAAGACCCAGATCCAGGCGATGGTGCGGTTCCTACTGCCCAAGGCCGAATTCAAGCTCGCCGATGCCGCGGACGCGCTGGCCATCGCGATCACCCACGCCAGCCATCGCGGCCGCGCGGCACTCAACCGCCGCAGCGCCGTGCCCGCGGGCAGCGGGCCGGGCGCGGCCCGCATCGCGGCGGCTTTGGCCCGGCAGGGCTGAGGCGAGTCAGGGGTTTCGAAAGGGCTCGCCCTTTCGCGGGTGCAGGGTGGAACCCTGCAAATGTCAGGGCTCTGCTCTGACGACCCGCCAGAGGGCTTGCCCTCTGGACACCCGACACGACTCCGTCAGGTGACCTTCAGGATCACCTTGCCGCTGGCTTCGCGGCGTTTGAGGATGCCGAGCGCTTCCTCGTAGGCATCGAGCGGGTAGGTGCTGTGCACCTTCACGGTCAGCTTGCCCTCTGCCGCCCAGGCCAGCAGCTGGGTCTGGTTCCGCTGATGCACTTCCGGCTCGCGCTCGACGAAGGCGCCCCAGTGGACGCCCTGCACGTCGATGCCCTTGAGCATGATGACGTTGAGCGGAAATCTCGGAATCTCGCCCGCCGCGAAGCCGATCACGAGGAAGCGGCCCTTCCAGGCGAGCGCCCGCATCGCCGGCTCGGCCAGTTCCCCGCCGACCGCGTCGTAGACGACATCGACGCCGTCGGGCGCGAGGCGGCGCAGTGCCTCGCGCAGGTTGTCGGCCCGGTAGTCGATCAGGTCGTCGGCCCCGTGGGCGCGGGCGACCTCCAGCTTTTCCGGCGAAGAGGCGCAGGCGATCACGCGGGCGCCGAGCAGCTTGCCGAGTTCCACCGCCGCGAGCCCGACCCCGCCCGAGGCGCCCAGCACCACCAGCGTCTCGCCGGGCTGGATGCGGGCGCGGTCCACGAGGGCGTGCAACGTCGTGCCGTAGGTGATGGAGAGCCCCGCTGCGACCTCGTCGGAGACGCCCTCCGGCACGCGGGCGAGCCGCGCCGCCGGCACGGCGATGCGCTCGCGCGCGGTGCCGTAACCAACATGAATCATCACCCGGTCGCCGACTTCGAACCCCTCGACGCCTTCGCCCAGCGCCTCGACGATCCCGCAGGCCTCACCGCCGGGCGAGAACGGCAGTTCGGGCTTCACCTGATACTTGCCGGCGATGATCAGCGTGTCGAAGAAGTTGAGCGCGGCGACCCGCACCCGCACCAGCGCCTCGCCGGGACCGGCCACCGGATCGGCCACATCCTCGACCGTAAGATCCTCCGGCCCGCCGAGCCGGGTGCATAGCAGGGCTTTCATCGTCTTCGACTTCCGTCCGTTCGTCGGGCCGAGCGCGGGTCTCTCCTCCCCCTTGCGGGGAGGAGGACAGGAGGTGGGGGTGGCTCAGGAGGAACCGTTACGGTGCCTTCTGCACGCCCCCTCCCCGCAAGGGGGAGGGGGCGCGCCTGACTCCCTTCTTTCATGCCCACCGCCACGCCCGTCGCGCAAGCGCTCACGCCCGCTCGTAAATGCCCGTCAGCCACCCCTTAGCGATCACATTGCCGTCGAGCGCCTCCAACAACGCGCTGCGGCCGGGCGAGGCAGAAAGGTCCGGCGCGCGGGCCAGCGCGAAGGCCTGGAACAGGTAGCGGTGCGGGCCGTGGCCGGTGGGCGGGTCCGGGGGGAGCCAGCCGTCCTTGAGGAAGGAGTTGCGGCCGAGATCGTGCCGGGCGCCTTCGCCCGCCGGGCTGGCGAACGCGCCCTCGGAAAACTCCTGGTCCCGCGGAGGCAGGTTCCAGGCGATCAGGTGGACGAACGGATGCAGGGACGGCGCGTCGGGATCCTCCACGAACAGCACCAGGGCGGCGGCCTCCGGCGGCACGTCCGCGACGGCGAGCGGCGGCGAGACCCCCGCGCCGTCGGCGGTGAACCGGGCCGGAATCGGCGCGCCGTCCGCGAAGGCCGGGCTCGTCACCCGTAAGCTTTCGGGCGCCTGCGCCGCGACCGTATGGAACGCCGCCTTCTCGAGGCCGGCCCTGACGTTCGACAGGGCCGCGCCGACGGCGTGCGGCAGCTTCTCCAACATGATGACGCGTCCCGTCCTGAGCCTTGAGGACACGTCAACGGCGGGCGGGCCGCTTCGTTCAGGCGCGGCGGTGCGCCGCCAGCATGTAGTTCACCCCCATGTCACGGCTCGCCCGCCAGGAGTCACCGAGCGGGTTGTAGACCACGCCGGTCGTATCGGTGACGGTCAGCCCGCCGGCCTCGATGTCGGCGGTCAGCTCGGCCGGCGTCACGAATTTTTCCCAGTCGTGGGTGCCCCGCGGCAGCCAGCGCAGCACGTATTCGGCGCCGACGATGGCGAGCGCGAAGGAGCGCATCGTCCGGTTGATGGTGGCCGCGAACAGGAGCCCGCCGGGCCTGACGGCCTCACACGTCGCGCGCAAGAAGCCGGCACGGTCGGAGACGTGCTCGACCACCTCCATGGCGAGCACCACGTCGAACCGGGCGCCGCCCGCCACCACCGCCTCGATGGTCTCGTCACGGTAATCGATGTCGAGCCCCTCCCCTTCCGCGTGGGCGCGGGCAGCCGCGATGTTGGCGCTCGCCGGATCGAGCCCGGTCACTTTCGCGCCGAGCCGGGCCAGCGGCTCGGACAGCACGCCGCCGCCGCAGCCGATATCGACCACGCTGAGGCCCTCCAGCGGGAACGGCGCGGCCGGGTCGCGCCCGAACGTGCGGCAGACCTCGTCGCGGATGTAGCCGACCCGCACGGGGTTGAACTTGTGCAGCACCGCCATCGGCCCGCGCGGGTCCCACCAGCGCGCGGCCAGCGCATCGAAGCGCGCCACTTCGTCCCGATCGATCGAGGCGCTCATCCGTCCATTCCTGACTGTGGCCGTCCCGAAACTGCGGGTCGGTTCAGGGCGTCATAGCGGCTGTCCCTGCCGGGGCAAGGTCGGCCTTTCCGGCGACGGTGCGGGCCAGGGCGAGGATGGCGTCGGCGTCCTGCGAGGACACATCGACCTTGAAGCCATGGGCGATGCGGTTCCTGACCTCGCACGATCGATTGATCGCACGAAGTTCGCCGTCCGAGATCGCTTCCGCCTCGTAGGCATCACGGATCAGGCGAGGCAGGGCCGCCTCACTCGGTGGGGTGAAGGGCTTGGGCACGAGGCGGCGAAGGCCGGTTTCGATGCCGATGAAGGCGATCAGCACGGCCTCCGCGACATGCCCGTCCCTGAGAAGATCCTCGGCGAGACTCAGGCGGGTCGCGACATCGGCATCGTCGATCTCGTCGTTCGAACGTGGCGGCTGGGGAGTCAGCAGCTTCACGGCGAAGCGCCAGTTGGGCCGCCGTTCGACGAGCCTGCGCATCTCCGCGATCGACCGCTCCGGCTCGCGCCCCGAACGCTTCACCTCAACGACGAGAAACTCATCGCCTTTGCGAAGGAGGACATCCGGTTCGAAATCGAGAGCGGAACGCGCGAGGCGTGTGTCCTCACGGTGCCATCCGTTGCGCAGATAGTCGGCGATCAGCTCGTCCGGGACCGCATGTTCCGTCGTCATGCCGAGGCCTCGCGCGTGAGATCGAGGAGTCTCACAATGGTGACTTCTCCCGTCCGCATATAGAGCGGATCGTCTTGGACTTCGTCCATCACATCCCGCACCGCCGCGGGCGGATCGTTGATCGAGGCCTTTTCGGCCAGGATGCGATGCACCTGCCCGTCGTCGGCGATCACCCGCGTGTTGAAGGCGTCGATGAGGGGCTTCAGCACGTTGTCGAGGTCCGGCTGGGAGCGATCCGATGGATCGAGGCTGAGCCAGTAGACCTGCACCTCCACGAAGCCCTCGAAAGGCACGAAGCCGCGCCGACCCGACGCTGCTTCGATGGCTTCGAGAAGCGCCGCCTCGACGGTGGCGCGCCACCGTGGCAGCGCGGCCGGCTTCTTCCCGTCCTGCGCCTGCTGCGAGATCGGCCGTCCGAAGACCCAGTAGGTGAAGGGCAGCGTGCAGGGGATAGGTGGCCGCTGTCTCGCCAAGTCCGCTCGCTCGGTCAGGTGTCACGCGACGAAGCTACGTCCTCGTCGGGACTGCCGTCCACGAAAGTTGCACGATGGCCCTACCACAATCCCGCCCGGGGTCGAGCGATTGACAGGCCGCATCCGCCCCATTACCGGCGCAGTGCCCCGCTGAGAGGTCGCCCGAGCCGACGGCTCCCGGCGCGGAATCGTGATCGATGCGGTGTCCTGCACCCTCGATCTTCCATACAGGCAATCGGCGCGGACGCGACATGCCCCGTTTGGTGATGAAATTCGGCGGCACCTCCGTCGCCAACGTCGAGCGCATCCGCAACGTGGCGGCCCACGTCGCCCGCGAGGTCGCGGCCGGCTACGAGGTCGCCGTCGTGGTCTCGGCGATGTCGGGCAAGACCAACGAGCTGGTCGCCTGGGTGAAGGACGCCGACGCGCTCTACTCGGAGGCCGAGTACGACACCGTCGTGGCGTCCGGCGAGCAGGTCACCTCGGGGCTGCTGGCGGTCGCGCTCAACAAGATGGGCATCAAGGCCCGCTCCTGGCAGGGCTGGCAGATCCCGCTCCACACCTCCGACGCCCACGGCTCGGCCCGGATCGAGGCGATCGACCCGAAGAACCTCGACGCGGGCTTCGCGCGCGGCGAGGTCGCGGTGATCGCGGGCTTCCAGGGCGTGCACGCCGAGACCGGCCGGATCGCGACGCTGGGGCGCGGCGGCTCGGACACGAGCGCGGTGGCCATCGCCGCCGCCATCGGCGCGGAGCGCTGCGACATCTACACGGACGTGGACGGGGTCTACACCACCGATCCGCGGGTGGTGCCGAAGGCCAAGCGCATGGAGCGCGTGACCTTCGAGGAGATGCTGGAGATGGCCTCGCTCGGGGCCAAGGTGCTTCAGGTGCGCTCGGTCGAGCTCGCCATGATCCACCGCGTGCCGACCACGGTGCGCTCCTCCTTCGATCCCCCCGATGCCGCGCGGCCGGGCACCCTCATCTGCGACGAGGATCAGATCGTGGAACAGCAGACCATCACCGGCATCGCCTTCGCCAAGGACGAAGCCCAGATTACGCTCCGCGCCGTGAAGGACAGCCCCGGCATCGCCGCGGCGATCTTCGGGCCGCTGGCGGACGCCAACATCAACGTCGACATGATCATCCAGACCGTGTCGGGCGACCAGTCGACCACCGACATGACCTTCACGGTCCCGGCCGCCGACTACGAGCGTGCCCGCGCGATCCTCGATGCGCAACGCGAGACGATCCGGTTCGGCCAGATCGAGGGCGCCACCGACGTGGTCAAGGTCTCGGCCATCGGCGTCGGCATGCGCTCGCATGCGGGCGTCGCCGCCAAGGCCTTCCGGGCGCTGGCCGAGAAGGGTATCAACATCCGGGCGATCACCACCTCCGAGATCAAGTTCTCGGTGCTCATCGACGCCGCCTACACGGAGCTTGCCGTTCGCACGCTCCACTCGCTATACGGCCTCGACAAGGCCTGACCGTACCCGTCGGCGCGCCCGCACGTGAGGGTTGCGCCGATCCCGGCCCGAGACGCGGGCCTTGCGGGAACGGGACCGGCCGACGTGAAACTTCCAGTCTAGGGCGCCGCTTCGGCGCTCTAGCCGACCCGGATTGACGACCCGATGCCCGCTGCGCCCGGAGGCCCGCGCCTGCTGCTGCGCCGGCTCCGCGAAGCCATGGCGGAGCCGGTCTCTCCGCAGGCGCGCCTCGACCGGATCGTCGTCCTGATCGCGGCCAACGTGATCGCCGAGGTGTGCTCGGTCTACGTCGTGCGCGACGACAACACTCTCGAACTGTTCGCCACCGAGGGCCTCAACCGCGACGCGGTCCACATCACCCGCCTGCGCGCCGACGAGGGCCTCGTCGGCCTGATCGCCAAGACGGCCGAGCCGCTGGCGCTCTCCGACGCGCAGTCGCACCCTTCGTTCTCCTACCGGCCGGAGACGGGCGAAGAGATCTACCACGCCTTCCTCGGCGTGCCGCTCTTGCGCGCGGGCAACACGCTCGGCGTCCTGGTCGTCCAGAACAAGACCTACCGGGTCTATTCCGAGGAGGAGATCGAGGCGCTCCAGACCACCGCCATGGTGCTCTCGGAGATGATCGCCTCGGGCGAGCTGCAGGCGCTGGCCCCCGGGGCCGGCTCGGCGGCGCGCCGCCCGGTCAGCCCCCGCGGCGTGGCGCTCGCCGACGGCATCGGCCTCGGCCACGTGGTGCTGCACGAGCCGCGCATCGTCGTGAAGACGCTGATCGCCGAGAACGTCGAGCGCGAGGTCGAGCGGCTCGACGCCGCGATCGAGGAGGTGCGCTCAGCCATCGACGAGTTGGTGGAGCGCGGCGACGGGCTCAGTTCGGGCGAATCCCGCGAGGTCTTGGAGACCGTGCGGATGTTCGCCCACGACAAGGGCTGGCTGCGCCGGATGCGCGAGGCGGTCCAGTCGGGCCTGACCGCGGAGGCCGCCGTCGAGCGGGTGCAGTCGGACAACCGCGCCCGGATGCTGCGCCAGAGCGACCCGTATCTCCGCGACCGCCTGCACGACCTCGACGACCTCGCCAACCGCCTGCTGCGCCGCCTCGTCGGCCAGGAGGGGCGCGGCGCCGACGGCCTGCCCGAGAACGCGATTCTGGTGGCCCGCTCCATGGGTCCGGCCGCGCTCCTCGATTACGACCGGGCGCGCCTGCGCGGCGTCGTCTTGGAGGAAGGCGGGCCGACGAGCCACATCGCCATCGTGGCCCGCGCGCTCGGCATCCCGGCGGTGGGCGAGATCGCCAACGCCACGGGCCTGTGCGATTCGGGCGACGCCATCATCGTCGACGGCCTCTCCGGCGAGGTGCAGATCCGGCCGACGCCGGAGATCGAGGCCTCCTACGCCGAGATGGTGCGCCTGCGCGCCCGGCGGCAGGAGCAGTACCGGGCGCTGCGCGCCGTGCCCGCCGCCACCCGCGACGGGGTGCGGATCGGCCTCCATCTCAACGCGGGCCTGCTGGTCGATCTCACCCACCTGCACGAGACCGGCGCGGAGGGCGTCGGCCTGTTCCGCACCGAGTTGCAGTTCATGGTGGCCGAGCGGATGCCCTCGGCGGCCGAGCAGCAGGCGCTCTACGAGGCGGTGTTCTCAGCCACCGGCGACTTGCCCGTGACGATCCGGACGCTGGATATCGGCGGCGACAAGATCCTCCCCTACATGCCGGCGCTGGAAGAGGAGAACCCGGCGCTCGGCTGGCGCGCGATCCGCATCGGCCTCGACCGGCCCGCCCTCCTGCGGGTGCAGCTGCGCGCTCTGCTGAAGGCAGCGGCCGGCAAGCCGATCAAGATCATGTTCCCGATGGTGGCGACGGTCGAGGAATTCACCCGCGCCCGCGACATCGTCGAGCGCGAGAAGGCGCACCTGCGCCGCCACGGCTACACCCTGCCGAGCGATTGCCGCCTCGGTGCCATGGTCGAGGTGCCCTCGCTCCTGTTCCAGATCGACGAGATCGCCCGCGAGGCCGACTTCCTCTCGGTCGGCTCCAACGACCTGATGCAGTTCCTGTTCGCGGTCGATCGCGAGAACCGGCGCGTGGCCAACCGCTTCGACCCGCTCTGCGGCGCCGCCATGCGGGCCTTCCGCCTCATCGCGCAGCGCGCCGCCGCCCAGAACTGCCCGGTGACGGTCTGCGGCGAGATCGGCGGGCGCCCGCTCGAAGCGCTCGCGCTGATCGGTCTGGGTTTTCGCGACTTCTCGATGTCGCCCGCCGCCATCGGCCCGATCAAGGCGATGGTGCTCTCGGCCGACGCGGGCGAGGTCGCCGCGCTAATCGACGCGGAGCTGACCAAGGTGACGGATGGGGCCTCGCTCCGGCCCGCGCTCGCAGCTTACGCCAAGTCACACGGCGTGCCGGTGTGAGAGCCTGTTCGACGGGCTCATCCAACCCAACCCCCTCATCCTGAGGTGCCGCGAAGCGGCCTCGAAGGAGGGCTCCAGTTCGCTCGGCGATCCCTGGAGCCCTCCTTCTAGACTTCGCCTTCGGCTCCGCACCTCAGGATGAGGGCGGGGGTCGGATCACGCGCGGCCTGGGCATGGCGTCGGGCGACAACGGCTCGTGAGGAACCGTTGGTTGCCGAAGCGCGCCACGCGTTGCAAGAGCGGCAGCCCGCCTCTCGGGGCACTCGCCCTCCGCGCGGCAGTGAAGTAGGGAAGCCCCCTTCCCGCGACGTGACATCGAAGACCCCGTGACACCCATCCCCTCTGAGCGCCTCGACGCCATCCTGGCCCGGCACGAGTTCGTCACGGCGCAGCTCGCCGACGGCGCGGGCTCGCCCGAGAGCATCGTGCAGCTCTCCCGCGAGCTGTCCGAGCTCGACGGCGTGGTGGCGGCGATCCGCGACTATCGGGCGGCGGAGGCCAACCTCGCCGGCATCCGCGCGCTGATCGACGAGCCCGGCGGCGATCCCGAGATGCGCGAACTGGCCGCCGACGAGAAGCCCGAGGCCGAAGAGGCGCTGGAGCGGGCCCACCGCGCCCTCCAGCTCATCCTGCTGCCGAAGGACGCCGCCGACGAGAAGAGCGCGATCCTCGAAATCCGCGCCGGCACCGGCGGCGACGAGGCGGCTCTGTTCGCGGGTGATCTCTTCCGCATGTACGCCAAATACGCCGAGTCGAAGGGCTGGCGCGTCGAGGTGATCTCGGAGAGCGAGGGCACCGTCGGGGGCTTCCGCGAGGTCGTGGCCGAGGTGAAGGGCCGCTCGGTGTTCTCCCGCCTCAAGTTCGAGAGCGGGGCCCATCGGGTCCAGCGCGTGCCCGACACCGAGACGCAGGGGCGCATCCACACCTCGGCGGCCACCGTCGCGGTGCTGCCGGAAGCCGAGGAGGTCGACATCGCCATCAACGACGCCGACCTGAAGATCGACACCATGCGGGCGCAGGGCGCCGGCGGTCAGCACGTCAACAAGACGGAATCGGCGATCCGCATCACCCACTTGCCCACCGGCGTGGTGGTATTCGTCCAGGAGGAGCGCTCGCAGCACAAGAACCGCGCGCGTGCCATGGCGCTGCTGCGGGCCAAGCTGTTCGACGCCGAGCGCACGGCCAAGGATTCGGCGCGAGCCGCCGACCGCAAGGCGCAGGTCGGCTCAGGCGACCGCTCGGAGCGCATCCGCACCTACAATTTCCCGCAAGGGCGCGTCACGGATCACCGCATCAACCTGACCCTCTACAAGCTGGAGGAGGTCATGGCCGGCCCGGCGCTCGACGAGGTGATCGACGCGCTGGTGACCGAGCATCAGGCGGAGCTGTTGGCCGCCGAGGGGATGGCGTGAGGCGCAAGCACCCAACCCTCCCCCCTCTGCGGGGGAGGGTGTCCGCGGAGCGGACGGGAGAGGGGAACCACGCTTCCGCTTGGCCGCCTCTTCCGCGAAATCCTCGGAACCGTCGCTCCCCTCACCCGACCCGCTTCGCGGGCCACCCTCTCCCGCGGAGGGGAGAGGGAGATGCAGCGGGAACGTCCCGCCCCTTTTCATGAACCCCACCCTCCCCCGCGCCGAAGCCCTGCGCCGGCTCACCCAAGCCTTCGCCGAAGCCGGTCTCGCCAACCCGCGCGGCGATGCCCGCTTCCTCGCCGAGTACGCGCTGGGACTGTCCTCGTCCGAGCTGATCCTGCAGGGCCAGCACCCCCTCGGTGAATCCGGCGCGCAGGCGCTCGGCGAGGCCGCCGCGCGGCGGCTGGCGGGCGAGCCGGTGGCGCGCATCCTCGGCGAATGGGAGTTCTGGGGGCTGCCGTTCCGGCTCTCTCCCGAGACGCTGGTGCCGCGGCCCGACACCGAGACGCTGGTGGAGGCCGCCCTCCGGCTCTTCCCCGATCCGGCACGGCCCCTGCGCATCGTCGATCTCGGCACCGGCTCGGGCTGCATCCTCGTCGCCCTGCTGCACGAGCGCCCCAAATCCTTCGGAATCGGCCTCGACCGTTCGCAGGACGCGCTGGCGACCGCCCGGGACAACGCGCAGGCGAACGGCATCGGCACCCGCGCGGTTTTTCTGCGCGGCTCCTGGCTGGATGCACTGGCCGGCCCGTTCGACCTGATCGTCTCGAATCCGCCCTACATCGCGGCGTCCGTGATCCCGACCCTCGACGCCGAGGTGCGCGGGCATGACCCCCTGGCCGCCCTCGACGGCGGGCCGGACGGGCTCGACGCCTACCGGGCGATTTTTTCGCAGATCGCGCGACGGCCCGGCCTGCTGGCGCCGGGCGGCGCGCTCGCCCTGGAGATCGGCTACGATCAGGCCGAGGCCGTCATGGCGCTGGGTGCCGAATCGGGATTTTCCGATATCACGCTGAACCGCGATCTCGCCGGGCATCCGCGGGTCGTCACGCTTCGGCCATCCTTGTCGATCAGGGGATGACGGCGGGACTGGACACGCGGCACCGGCAAGCCCCCGAGACAGTGGGATAATCCCGCGAAAAATCGGAAAAAATGCTTGTTGTCGCGGGCGGCAGTCACTAGCTTACAGGTGCAGACCGCGAACGGCCCGTTAAGATGGGCTGCGGTAGGATCGGTTTTGACCGCTTCCTCCGGGTTCGGACGGTCTTCCCACCATCGAGCGGACGCAGCCCGGCAAGCGCGGTCAGGCTCGGTGGGATCGAACCTGACAGTCGAGGGATGTCTCGCGGCGCGCCTTGAGAGCGCGGCCACCGGACGAGCGGCAGACAGCGCGGGCGCGCCGACGGCGCCGGATGCGTCGTCCATGCAAGGCCGCAACGCTGTCAGTCACGCCACGCGACAGGTAACGAGGGTCAATCGAGGCCGATGAGACCAAACCAGAACCGACGGATGCGGGGCCGGAACAACAACAACCGGCCCAAGGGTCCGAACCCGCTGACGCGCTCCTACGAGTCGAACGGGCCCGACGTCAAAATCCGCGGCAACGCCCAGCACATCGCCGACAAGTACGCCCAGCTCGCCCGCGACGCGCTGGCGAGCGGCGACCCGATCGCCGCCGAGAACTACTTTCAGCACGGCGAGCACTATTTCCGCATCATCACCGGTGCCGCCCAGGAGCAGGGCCGTCCTCAGGCCGCCCAGGGCTATGCCCGCAACGGCTTCGACGAGGACGAGGACGGCGACGACGAGGGCGTGCAGGGCGCACCCGAGGGCGGTCGCCAGCCCTTCGGCTACGGCACCGACGAGTACGGCGACCCGACCCAGGCCCCCCAGCCGTTCGAGCGCCACGACTTCGACCCGCGCCGCCAGGATCGCGGCCAGGACCGGAACGACCGCGGCAACGATCGCGGTCAGCAGCGCTTCCAGGGCCGCGACCGCAACGACCGCAACGACCGGGGCCAGCGCTTCGACGGCAACCGGCAGGATCGCCAGGACTACAATCGGGGCGGCGAGCCGCGGCAGGATTTCCGCGGCGACCGCCAGGATCGGGGCCAGGACCGCGGCGACTTCCGTCAGGATCGCCAGGATCGAGGTGACCGTGGCGACCGCGGGCGGCAGGATTACCGGCCCGATTACGGCCAGCAGGACGGCGGCCGCCCGCAGGACGGGCGCCCCGAGCAGGGCCAGGGCCGCCGCGAGTTCCGCCAGGATCGGCAGGACCGCCAGCACGACCGCCAGGATCGTCAGCAAGACCGGCAGGACCGGTTCGAGAACAACCGCTTCGAGGGCGGTCGCGGCGAGCACGACGCGCCCCGCCAGGAGGTTTCGCGTCAGGAGCCGGCCCATCAGGACGCGCCCCGCTCCGAGGCCCCGCGCCAGGAACCGGTCCGTCAGGAGCCCGTGCGCCAGGAGCCTCGCACCGAGGGTCCGGTGCGTCCCGACGCGCCGACCCGCGGTCGCCGCCGCGCCGAGCCCCGCCCCGTCGCCGAGGTCGCCGATCCGGGCGCGCTGCCGGCCTTCCTGATGACCGCCACCCGCAACCGGCCGGCCGCCGACGAGGCCGAGGCGCCCCGCCCGGCCCCGCAGCGCGAGACGCCGCCCGCCACCGAGGCCGCCCCGACCGCGCCCGCCGACGAGACCCCGGCACCGAAGCGCCGCCGCACCCGCACCCGCTACAAGGGCACCGACGGCGAGCCGGCCCCGGAGCCGACGGATACGCCGGACGCCGCGGAGTAAGGCGACAGAGAAGAAAAAGGCCCGGAGCGGAAACGCTCCGGGCCTTTTTTCTTGGTCGGCGCCGTCAGCCCGGCAGGGCGATGAACCACTCGTGCGGGCCGGTCAGCCGATCGATCATGTCCGGCTGCAACTGGAAGCCCTCGGGATCGTCCTCGATCAGGCCGGAGACCTGGGAGGCGTGGGCTTCCACCGCCCGGCGCTTGGCCGCGCGCTCGTCGTCCGTGACCGCGAGGCGGTAGCCGGTCGGCGCCGGCCCGACCTCGCGCTCCGACGGCAGGGTCCAGCCCCAGACCGGGTAGGCGTGGAACGCCGCGCCCGGCAGATGCTTGCGGGCGAGATCGACGATGGCCGCGGATGCCGTGTGGTCGCAATGCGGGTCGTGCTTCCACGTCACGAACACGGCGCTGGCGCCTGCCTCCCGCGCGATCTCTGCGATCCGGGCGGCGGCCTCTTCGGCCTGCGGGCCCTCGCTCGGCACGCCGCCGTCGGGCAGGCGCAGGAAGTGGATGTGCTCCGCCCCGAGCCCGAGCGCCGCCATCGCAGCGACCGTCTCGGACTCGCGCAACGCCCGCAGCCGGTCGTGCGGATAGGCCTTGGAGTTCGGATGCGAGCCGCAGCCGTCGCTGATGATGACGACGCGGACCGCGCGGGCCCCTGCCAGCGCCTGCAGGATCAGGCCGCCGCAGCCCAGGCTCTCGTCGTCCGGGTGGGGGGCGACCACGACGAGGCCGCCTTCCGGCACGAGGGTCTCGAACCCCGCCACCGGCAGGGCTTTGACGACTTCGAAAAAGGCGTCGGCGCGCATGGGCTGCTCCTTTTCCCGGACGGAATCAGTCGGCTCTGGCGGCGAGATAGCGCGAAAACCCCTTGGCGCGCAGGTCGCAGGCCGGGCAGGTGCCGCAGCCGTAGCCCCAGGGGTGGCGTTCGCCGCGCTCGCCGAGATAGCAGGTGTGGCTCTCCTCGACGATGAGGTCCACCAGCGCCCGGCCGCCGAGTTCCTCGGCCAGCGCCCAGGTCTGCGCCTTGTCGAGCCACATCAGCGGCGTGTGCAGCACGAAGCGGCGCTCCATGCCGAGGTTGAGCGCCACCTGCATCGCCTTGATCGCGTCGTCGCGGCAATCGGGATAGCCCGAGTAATCGGTCTCGCACATGCCGCCGACGATGTGGCGCAGGCCCCGCCGGTAGGCGAGCGCGGCGGCGAACGTCAGGAAGGCGAGGTTGCGCCCCGGCACGAAGGTGTTGGGCAGCCCGTCCCGCTCCAGCGCGATCTCGCTCTCGCGGGTCAGCGCCGTCTCGGAAATCTCGCCGAGCGCCGAGAGGTCGAGGGTGTGGTCGCGGCCTAACCGGCGCCACCACGTCCGGTCATGCGCCGTCATGCCCTTGCGCAGGGCCTCGCGCCGCTCCAGCTCGACCCGGTGGCGCTGGCCGTAATCGAAGCCCAGCGTCTCGACGCGGGGGAAGCGGTCGAGCGCCCAGGCGAGGCAGGTGGCCGAATCCTGCCCGCCGGAAAACAGCACCAGGGCGCCGGAATCCGCCTCGTCCGCCATCGTCATTCGCCCTCGTACTCGGCCCAGGAGTACGGCGTCTCGAACACGCGCACGCTCGACAGGCCGGGGATCGTGGGCTTGGCCCGATGCCAGATCCAGGCCGCGATGTGCTCGGCGGTCGGGTTCTCCAGCCCCTCGATCTCGTTGAGGCAATGATGGTCGAGCCGCTCCAGGAGCGGCGCGAAGGCGCTCTCGATGTCGTAGAAATCCACGACCCAGCCCGTGGTCGCGTCGATCTCGCCCGAGACCGTCAGCTCGACGCGGTAGGAATGCCCGTGCATGCGGTGGCAGCGATGCGTGACGGGCACGTTGGGCAGGCGGTGCGCCGCCTCGAAGGTGAAGGCCTGGGTGATCTTCATGACTGTCTCAGCCGGCCGCATGGGGCTGGCACCGGGTGGGCGGAATTGGGGCTTTGAACCGCCGATATGTCACCGAAGCGACCGGAATGCACGCGGGAGCCTTCCTCACCCTCCCCCGTCATTCCGGGGCCGCGCAGCGGAACCCGGAATCCACCCGTGATGCGGGATGCCCGGCCGAAGTCGAACCGTCGCGGCCAGTCGTGGATTCCGGGTTCTCGCCTTCGGCGAGCCCCGGAATGACGGGGGAGGTTCGGGATCCCATCGTCGTATCCGTAGCCCGAGGCGGAGTCCTCTGGCCCATACCTGACCCGCAGGAACCGTCACCCGCACCGACCGGTTCGTGAAGCTTCCGAGGCCCGCGGGCCCAATCCCAAAAAGCGTCAAGCGCAGCGGCCGGAAGGCCCGGAGCCCTCATGAGCGAAACCGCACTGATCGCCGGCGTCAGCGGCATCGTCGGCAACAACCTCGCCCGCCATCTCGTCGGCGTGGGCTTCACGGTCCACGGCCTCGCCCGGCGCCCGCCCACCGACCTCGACGGCGTTAAGCCGGTGGCGGCCGACCTGCTCGATCCGGACAGCCTGCGGGCGGCGCTGGCCGAGGTGAAACCCAGCCACGTCTTCATCACCACCTGGCTGCGCCAGGAGACGGAGGCCGAGAACATCCGGGTCAACGCCGCGATGGTGCGCAACCTCCTCGACGCGGTGGGCCCCGCGGGCAGCGTGCGCCACGTCGCGCTGGTGACGGGCCTCAAGCACTATCTCGGCCCGTTCGAGGCCTACGGGCACGGGACGCTGCCGGCCACGCCCTTCCGCGAGGAGCAGGGCCGCCTCGACGTCGAGAACTTTTACTACGCGCAAGAAGACGAGGTGTTCGCCGCCGCCGCGCGCGACGGGTTCGGCTGGAGCGTGCACCGGCCCCACACCATCATCGGCTACGCGCTCGGCAACGCCATGAACATGGGCGTGACGCTCGCCGTCTACGCCACGCTCTGCCGCGAGACCGGGCGGCCGTTCCGCTTCCCCGGATCGGCGGCGCAGTGGAACGGGCTGACCGACATGACCGACGCGCGGCTGCTCGCTCGACACCTCACCTGGGCCGCGACCACGCCCGAGGCCCGCAACGAGGCCTTCAACGTGGTGAACGGCGACGTCTTCCGCTGGAGCTGGATGTGGGGCCGGATCGCCGAATGGTTCGGCGTCGAGCCCGCCCCCTTCGACGGGCAGCCCAACCCGCTGGAGATGCAGATGGCGGGCGCCGCCCCGCTCTGGACGGAGATCGCGGCCCGCCACGGCCTGATCGAGCCCGACCTGAGCCGCCTCGCCTCCGCGTGGCACACGGACGCCGATCTCGGCCGCCCGATCGAGGTCGTGACCGACATGAGCAAGAGCCGCCGCCTCGGCTTCCTCGACTACCAGGCGACCGACGACGCGTTTTTCGAGTTGTTCGAACGGCTGCGGGCCACGCGGGTGATTCCGTGAACTTCACGGAATCCCGAGGATCTTGCGCGTCTGGAGCGAGAGCCGCCGGCGCGCATCCGCCAGGGAAGAGACCATCACGGCGACCATCGCTGTTCTAGCTCGCGTTGACGACGACCGACACGGCGTCCAACCAATCTTCGTATTGCGCCGGATCGAGGGGAAGAATGCTCGCTTCGCGGTTCCTGTTCAGGAAGCCGAGCAGGACTGCGATATCATCCGAGCACGCGTCGCCGCGTCGCCAGTACGCTTCGAGAAACACTCGCATGGCCTCGAACGCATCATCGACGGTGATGAGATCGGCCTTCGTCACAGCGTTCATCGAAGCTCTCCTGGGATGCGGGCCTCACGGAATCCCGATGATCTTGTGCGTCTGCAGCGACAGCCGCCAGCGCGCATCCGTCCGGCAATAGGCCACCGCGGCGGCGGTGTTGGCGGCGGCCTCCGGTCCGGCCATCGGTTGGAGGAAGCGGTGGCGGAAGGGTAACTCCGCAAACCTCTCCGGTGGGGCCTCGGCCTGGGGGAACACGAGCTTCAACTCGTGGCCCGAGGTCTGGGCGAGCGGGTTGCCGGCCTTGGGGCTCACGCAGATCCAGTCGATGCCCGGCGGCGCGGGAAGCGTGCCGTTGGTCTCCACCGCCACCTCGAAGCCGCGTGCGTGAACGGCCTCGATCAGCGCGGCGTCGAGTTGCAGCAGCGGCTCGCCGCCGGTGAAGACGACGTAGCGGTTGCTGGCACCCCCGCCCCAGGTCGCCGCGATGGCCTCGGCCAGCGCCGCCGCGTCGGCGAACCGCCCGCCGCCCTCGCCGTCCATCCCGATGAAGTCGGTGTCGCAGAAGGTGCAGGCGGCGCCCGCCCGATCCTCCTCGCGGCCGGACCAGAGATTGCAGCCGGCGAATCGGCAGAACACCGCCGCGCGCCCGGCCTGGGCGCCCTCGCCCTGGAGGGTGTGGAACAGTTCCTTGACCGCGTAGGACATCGCAAAAATCGCTGAAGATGAGGCCCTGCCCATACAGGCGCGCATGGAACCCTGTCACGCCGGTCACGATTCCGCGGGTGCAACCCTGCCGGCGAGCTTATCCGTTGGGCGTTCGGCGGTTTCTGCCATGCTCTCGCCACGGAGGGCACGTTGATGATCGGCCAATCCTCGCGCCGATCCCATCGGTGCCGCCTACCCGTAGGCGGCGCGACGCCCGGCGCCTTTTCCAAAACCCTTCCTGCCCCCTTGCCCGAGATGAACCCGATGGTGAACCGAGTCTGGGGACGCCTGATCGCACCGCTGGCCGCGCTCGCGGCGCTGGCCGTCCCGGCGGCGGCGGTGACGACGCCGATCCTCGTGGTCGAGGCCGATTCCGGCAAGGTGCTCTACAGCCAGGGCGCCACCGATCCGTGGTACCCGGCCTCCATCACCAAGCTGATGACGACCTACGTCGCCCTCGACATGGTGCGGCAGGGCAAAGTCTCCCTCGACACGCTGCTGACCATCTCGCCCGAGGCCGCGGCCGAGCCGCCCTCGAAGATGGGCTTCAAGCCCGGCACCCAGATCACCCTCGACAACGCCCTCAAGATCATCATGGTCAAGTCGGCCAACGACATCTCCTGGGCGATCGCGGAGGGCCTCGGCGGCTCGGCCGAGGGCTTCGCCGACATGATGAACGAGACCGCGCACCGGATCGGCATGCGCGAGAGCCGCTGGTACAATCCCAACGGCCTGCCCGAGCCGCGGCAATGGACCACCGCCCGCGACATGGCGATCCTGGCCCGCGCGCTGATGCGCGACTTCCCCGACCAGCAGGGGCTGTTTTCGATCTCGGCGATCCAGTTCGGCAAGTCCGTCATGGCCAACCACAACGGCCTGCTCGGGCGCTATCCCGGCGCCGACGGCATGAAGACCGGCTTCATCTGCTCGGGCGGCTTCAACGTGGTGGCGAGCGCGACCCGCAACGGGCGCCGCATCATCACCGTGGTGATGGGCCAGCCGAGCGCCCGCGAGCGCGACATCAAGGCCGCCGACCTGTTCGATTACGGCTTCGGCCAGTCCGCGGGCTGGACCGCCCAGACCCTCGAAACCCTGCCGGCCTCAAACCTCGCCGCCCCGCCGGATCTGCGGCCCTATATCTGCGACAAGCGCAAGCCGATCCCCGTCGATGAGGGGCCGGGCGCCCTGACCGCGGGCGCCGACGGCACCGCCACCCAGCTGTTCGGCTCGGCCACCGCCGACACCTCGAACCTCGCCTTCGCCGCGCTCGGCGCCGCCAATGTCCGGGGGCGCAGCCTGCCGCCGCGGGCGCCGCTCCAGCCGATCGCGGTCTGGACCGGCCGCAGCCCGGCCGAGGGCGCCGCCGCGCTGGCCCAGGCCGAGCAGGAGGCCCAGGCGTCCAAGGAGGCCGCTCGCACCGCCAAGGTCGAGGCCGCCCGCCAGAAGCGCGAGGAGGCCAAGGCCGCCCAGGCCGCGAAGGCCGAGGCCCACAAGCAGGCCGCGGCGGAAAAAGCCGCCAAGGCCCGCGCCGCCGCCGTGACGGCGCCGAAGCCTAAGACCGCCGCCAAGGACAAGGTCCCGGCTGCCGCCAGCGCCTACACCGCCGCCGAGGCCCCGAAGGCCGCGCACAAGCCGGCGGCGAAGAAGGCGGAGACCAAGGCGGATGCCAAGCCCGCCGCGAAGAAGACCGAAGCCAAGCCCGCGGCGAAGAAGGCCAAGGGCAAGGACGACGACGCTTAAGGCGATTCACCTCACCGACCGCGCATCCCCTCTCCCCGCCGTGCGGGGAGAGGGCCGCGACGACCCCGTCGTCGGCGCGGCGAGGCGGCAGCCGAAGGTGAGGGGGCTTGGACGGATGAGACTCTTCCGTCCAAGCCCCCTCACCTTCGCTCCGGCTTCGCCTCCGCTCCCTGCATGGACAACAAGGTCCATGCAGGCCTCTCCCCGCGTGCGGGGAGAGGGGGGAGCGGCGGTTCTCGACAGAGTTCTCTGGAACGCCGCCCCATGACCCAGACCGACCCCCGCCGCCCCGCCCCGATCCCGCTCACCGTCCTCACCGGCTTTCTCGGAGCGGGAAAAACCACCCTGCTCAACCGGTGGCTGGCCGATCCGGCGCTCGCCGACACGGTGGTGATCGTCAACGAGTTCGGTGAGATCGGCCTCGATCACCTGCTGATCGAGACGGTGGACGACGGGATGATCCTGCTCGGCGCGGGCTGCCTGTGCTGCACCGTGCGGGGCGACCTCATCAACACGCTCGAAGACCTGCTGCGGAAGCGCGACAACGGCCGGATCGGTCCGTTCCGCCGGGTCGTGATCGAGACCACCGGGCTCGCCGACCCCGCCCCGATCCTGCACGCGCTGATCTACCACCCCTACCTGTCGCTGCGATTCCAGTTGCAGGGCGTGGTCACGGTGATCGACGCGGTCAACGGCCAAGGCACCCTCGACGCCCACCAAGAGGCCCGGCGGCAGGCGGCGGTGGCCGACCATCTCGTGCTGACCAAGGCCGACCTGCCCGACGCCGCGCCGGACGCGCTCAAAGCTCGGCTCGCCGCCCTCAATCCGGGCGCGTCGATCCATGGGCCGGACGTGCCGGCGGAGCGCCTGCTCGGCGGCCTGTTCGGGCTCGACGGCAAGGGCGAAGACGTGCGGGCGTGGCTCGGGCCGGCAAAGGAGTACGACCACGGGCACGCCCATGACCATCATCACGGGCACCATTATCACGACGTGAACCGGCACGACGCCGCGATCCGGGCCTTCCATCTCACCAGCGACGTGCCGGTGCCGCGCCCGGCCTTCGAGATGTTCCTGGACCTCGTCCGCTCGGCTCACGGGCCCAAGCTCCTGCGCCTCAAGGGTCTCGTGGCACTGGCCGACGATCCCGAGCGGCCCGTCGTGGTGCACGGCGTGCAGCACGTCGTCCACGCCCCCACGACGCTGCCGGCCTGGCCCGACGCCGACCGGCGCTCGCGGCTGGTGATGATCGTCCACGACCTCGATCCGGACTTCGTGCGCCGGATCTGGGATGCGTTCCTCGGCAAACCCGCCATCGACACGCCGGATCGGGCTGCCTTGACGGAGAATCCGCTGGCGATTCCCGGGGGCTGATTCAGAGGCTCCGCCCCAGACCGCGCGACAGGGGTGCCCCCTTTCGAAACCCTGGATTATTCGTCTTCGCCGAACTTGTCGGCGAGCAGCGCCTCGATCGCGTCGAGGGCGGCCTCGGCGTCGTCGCCGAGCGCGACCACCGCGATGGTGGTGCCCTTGGCCGCGCCCAGCGTCAGCAGGCCCATGATCGAGCGGCCCCCGACGGTCTCGCCCGCGCGGGTGACCGTGACGGCGGCGCCGAAGCGCTCCACCGTCTGCACGAACTTGGCCGAGGCGCGGGCGTGCAGGCCGCGGCGGTTGATGATCGGGAGGATGCGGCAGAACCCGCCCTCGGGAATCTCGGGCTGCGGCTCGATTTCGTCGTCCACGCTCTCGCTCATCGGGCCTCGCGCTCCTCCCGGATGGGGAAAGCGTGGTTAAGCCGGCTCTCGGGCGAAGGGAAGGCGCAAGCGGCGGGCGACCGGGCTACTTGCCCGCAAGAACCCGCGAGGCGACGTTGATGTACTTGCGCCCCGCCTCCTGGGCGTGGAGCACCGCGTCGCCCAGGCTCTCGGCGTCGCGCACGCTGGCGAGCTTGATCAGCATCGGCAGATTGATCCCGGCGACCACCTCGACCTGGCCGCCGTTCATACACGACAGGGCGAGGTTCGAGGGCGTGCCGCCGAACATGTCGGTCAGCACGACGACGCCCGCGCCCGTGTTGACGCGGCCGACCGCGGTCATGATGTCGCCGCGTCGCAGTTCCATATCGTCCTCGGGGCCGATCGTGATCGTCTCGATCTGCTTCTGAGGGCCGACGACATGCTCCAGGGCGGCCTTGAACTCGGTCGCCAACAGGCCGTGGGTGACGAGCACCATTCCAATCATCGAAGCGTGTTCCGACGCCCTGTGAGCGGAGACGCCATCTTGTGCAGCGCAAGGTGAAGCGCAACCCGATCGCGGCGATTTGCTCGATGCGATGCACCACCATGCCATGGCGGCAACACCCGCGCTACAGGTCGCGAGCCCCTGCGGGCACGAGAGCGGCGGGGTGCGTCCGAACGGCCACGCTGGCGTCGAGCGCCTCGCGAATCAGGTATTCCCTCGGCTGACCCCCTGCAAGGGAGAGGCGCGGCAGGCTGACCCCGAGGAGACGCTCGGTCGCAACCGGCTCCGCCGGCATCCGCTCGGCCGTCTCGACGAGGTCGACCACGAGGCGCAGAACCGCCGCTTCCGCAGGCGCGGCGAGCCGGCGGATGCCGTGGCCGCGGATCTCGATCAGCCCGGCCAGCGCCGGATGCGGCCGGGCGACGAGGCGGCCGTGATACGCTTCCAGCCGGATGCGGTCGTCGCCGACGAGGGCGGCGTGGCGACCCTCCAGATCGGCGCGGTCGAGCAGCGCGAGGCAGAGCGAGGATTTTCCCGAGCCCGCCGGCCCCCGCACCAGGACACCCGCCTCGCCGAGGAGGACGCAACTCGCATGGACGGTGAGCGAGGCGGTCGGATCGCTCACGCCGCGAGGTCGTCGCCGAAGCGGTCGGCGCGCGGCGCCACCGGCAGGCGCACGATGAAGCGGGCGCCGCGCACCGTCGGATGCCCCTCCTCATCCGCCGGGCCGGGGCGGTTCTCGGCCCGGATCGTGCCGTGATGCGCCTGGATGATCTGGCGCGAGATCGACAGGCCGAGCCCGGAATTCTGCCCGAAACCCTGCTCGGGCCGGTCGGTGTAGAAGCGCTCAAAGATGCGCTCCAGGGCGTGCTCGGGAATGCCCGGCCCCTCGTCCTCGACGATGAACTCGACCTCGTTCTTGAGGCGCCGCAGGGCCACTCGCACCTGGGCGCCCGGCGGCGAGAACGAGCGGGCGTTGTCGAGCAGGTTGTTGACGACCTGACCGAGCCGGCTGTCGTGGCCGATGATGCGGAACGGCTCCTCCACGTCGCCCGGCGGCCGCTCGATGTCGAACCGGATCAGCGCCGCCTTGGCCCGGCGCCGCTCGTTGGCCACCGAGGTGACGGTGGTCAGGAGCTTGCCGAGATCGACCCGGCGCGCCTCGGCGCGGGCGAGTTCGGCGTCAAGCCGCGAGGCGTCGGCGATGTCGGAGATCAGCCGGTCGAGGCGCTTCACGTCGTGCTGGATGATCTGGAGCAGGCGCCCGCGCGACTCGTCGGTCTTGGCGAGCGGCAGGGTCTCGACCGCGCTGCGGAGCGAGGTCAACGGGTTCTTCAACTCGTGGCTGACGTCGGCCGCGAAACTCTCGATGGCGTCGAGCCTACGGTAGAGCGCCTGGGTCATGTCGCGCAGCGCGCCGGAGAGATGGCCGATCTCATCGGTGCGGTTGGTGAAGTCGGGAATCTCCTGCCTCGACTTGATGCCCCTGCGCACCCGCTCGGCGGCGTCGGCCAAGCGTCGCACCGGCCCGGCGATGGCGCCCGCGAGCAGGATCGACAGCACCAGCATCACGGCGGCGGCGACGAGGAAGACCTGCAGCAGGCCGAACCGCTCGGAGGCGATGACCCGGTCGATGTCGCCGCCTTGCGTCGAGACCATCAGGACGCCGCGCACCGAGCCCGAGCGCTGAATCGGCACCGCGACCGAGACGATGGTCTCGCCGCGCTCGTTGCGCCGGGCGATGGTGCCGCGCGCGCCTGTCAGCGCCGCCTGGACCTCGCGGAAGCCGCGCCCGTCCTGCGGGCCGGCCTCCTGGCCGGCATCGCCGCCGCCCCCCCCTTGCCCCGCGCGCTCGCTGACGACGAGGCCGATGATGCGGGTGCCGACGAAATCCCACACCCGTTCCAGCACGTTGGGCTTGGGCGGTCGCACCACGCTGTCGGCCCGCCCGGCCTCGCCGCGGGCGAACAGCGAGCGGGTGTCGAACAGCAGGCTGCCCTCACGGTCGTAGACGCGGGCTCGGTTGCCGGTCGGCGTCACGAGGCGGCGGAGCAGCGGGGCCACCTTCTCCGGGTTGAGCGAGAAGGCGAGCGAGGACGGGTCGTCGTCGAAGTCGCGGCCCTCGCCAGCCTGCTGCTGCAGGAGCTTGTCGGGATCGACCCGGATCGTGTCGGTGTCGACCGAGGCCTGGGCCGCGATGGCGCCGGCGATGATGTCGCCCTGGATCAGCAGGCTCTGGACACGGGCCTGGATCAGCCCCTGCCGGAACTGGTTCAGGTAGAGGAAGCCGAACAGCAGGACGATCAGCCCGACGAGGTTGAGCACCACGATGCGGCGCGTCAAGCTGGAGGAGGCGCGCTGGCCCACCGCGTTCCACAGGTCGCGCGGCCAGGTCAGCGGCGGGCGGGCGAAGGATTCGACGAGGCGCGCGAGACCGCGGCGGCCGGCGCCGTGCTTCGGGTCGGGGGATCGGAACAGGGGAGCGAGCATCCGCGGTGTGGCCTTCTGGCTGCGGATTCTAGCCTTCCTTGAAGCGGTAGCCGACGCCGTAGAGCGTCTCGATCATGTCGAAGCTCTGGTCGGTCACCTTGAACTTCTTGCGCAGGCGCTTGATGTGGCTGTCGATGGTGCGGTCATCGACGTAGACCTGATCGTCGTAGGCCGCGTCCATCAGGGCGTTGCGGCTCTTCACGACGCCGGGGCGCTGCGCCAGCGCCTGGAGGATCAGGAACTCGGTGACGGTCAGCGTCACCGGCTCGCCCTTCCACGTGCAGGTGTGGCGCTCGGGGTCCATCATCAGTTGGCCGCGCTCCAGCGAGCGGGCGGCCGCCGCGTCGGCGTCGCGGGCCGGGGCGCCGGGGGTGCCGTCCTTCGGGGCGAAGCGGCGCAGCACCGCCTTCACTCGCTCGACCAGCAGGCGCTGCGAGAACGGCTTATGGATGAAGTCGTCCGCGCCCATCTTGAGGCCGAACAATTCGTCGATCTCCTCGTCCTTCGAGGTGAGGAAGATCACCGGAAGGTCCGATTTCTGCCGCAGGCGTCGGAGAAGCTCCATCCCGTCCATGCGCGGCATCTTGATGTCGAAGATCGCGAGATCGGGCGGGGAATGGCGCAGGCCGTCGAGGGCCGAGGCGCCGTCGGTGTAGGTCTGGATGCGGTAACCCTCGGTCTCCAGCGCGATCGAGACGGAGGTCAGGATGTTGCGGTCGTCGTCGACGAGGGCGATGGTCGGCATGCGGAATCCCTGACTGGACGGCGCGGCGCCGCGCGCCCCGAAAGGGCCCGGCGATGCGTCACGCACCCCGCCTCGGGAGCGGGTCTCCTCCCCCGCGGCGGGTCTCGTCCTTTACGACCATCGTTCGAAAAAAGCGAGCGGGTGTCTAAGCTTGGCCGTAACAGACGGGTCCGTCCGGCTTTTTCGCCCGGCAGGATGCCGCACCCGGCGCGTGCTGTCCGCTCTCCTGCCGCGCGGTATGCTCCGGGGATATCCGGGCGCGACAAGACCCGGCCTCCGGCAGGGAGTTTTTCATGAGCGATGCGACACCCGCAGGCCCCGAGCGCCGCGGCCCGGCCGAGCCGCTGCCCGCGGCGCAGGCGCCGTTCGACGCGATCGGGCTCGCCCGCCAACTCCTGCGCGGCGTGCGGGCAGGCGCCTTGGCCACGATCGACGCGGGCGACGGCACGCCCTTCGCCTCGCTCGTCACCATCGCGACCGACCACGACGGCACGCCGCTGATGCTGATGTCCCGGCTCTCGGGCCATACGCGCAACCTCGACAAGGACCCGCGCTGCTCGCTGCTGTTTTCGGTGGGCGGCAAGGGCGACCCGCTCGCCCATCCGCGCCTGACCGTGACGGGGCGGGCCATCCGCACCGACGAACCGCGCATCCGCGAGCGATTCCTCGCGCGCCATCCGAAGGCCAAGCTCTACGCCGACTTCCCCGATTTCGGCTTCTTCGCCCTCGACCCGTCCGCCGGCCATCTCAACGGCGGTTTCGCCAAGGCCGCGACCCTGACGCGGGACGAACTCCTCCTCGACCTGACCGGGGCCGAGACGCTGGTCTCGGGCGAGCGCGGCGCCGTCGAGCACATGAACGAGGACCATACGGATGCGCTCGCCCTCTACGCCGCCGGCGTGGGCGAGGCCGGCAGCGGCTGGCGCCTCACCGGGCTCGATCCGGAGGGGATGGACCTGCTCGCGGGCGACCGCACCGCCCGCGTGCCCTACCCCGAGCCAGTGCGCGACATGGGGGCTTTGCGCAAGGTGCTGGTCACCATGGCGAACGCCGCCCGCTCCGGCACTGGTTCTACCGGCTCCTGAGGATCAGCCGGTCGCCGCGCACCTCGTAGGAGGGCAGCCGCGTCAGGAAACTCTGGCCGAGCAGGTTGCCGGAGAGCGCGCCGGGCCGGCTCACCACGGCATCGACGTTGCGCTCGGTGATCGGCCCGATCCGGATCGAATCGAGCCGGATCGGCGCGGTCAGCGCGATGCCGTTGGCGGTGGAGACGCGCAGCGAAAAATCGCTCTCCGCCGGGCGGATGCCGAGCGCGGCGGCGTTCTCGGCGGTGAGCACCACGCTGCTGGCGCCGGTGTCGAAGGCGAAGCGCTGGTCGGCGCGGCCGTTCACCTCGGCGATCACCGAAAAGTCGCCGTCGGCGCGGCGGGTGATCGTCACCTCGCCGCCGGGCCCGACCACGGCGGTGCCGGGGCGTAGCGCGCCGATCAGGTTCGCGCCGATCCGCTGCGCGTCGTCGCGATAGGTGTAGCCCGCGACCGCGAGCGCCCCGAGCCCGAGCCAGATCAGCGCCGCCCGCACGGTGTCGCCCGGCATCGCCAGCGCGTGGCGCCAGCGCCCGGCGGTGAGCAGGAGCAGCAGGCCCGAGAGCGAGACGAGGCCGGCGAACTGGTCGGGATCGAGCCCCATCACCGGTCCGCCGTCATGGTTGGCGATCAGGACGGCGAGGCCGACCCCGAGGATCGCGAGCCCGACCCACATCATTTCGTGAGCGCCCCGCGGCCCGGATAGGCCTTGGCGAGCCGCTCGTGAAGCGTCGCCATGATCGCCTGCCGCCGCGGCTCCGACAGCGAGCCCCACCGCCCGATCTCGTCGCGCGTGCGCCCGCAGCCCTCGCACAGACCGGTGCGGGCATCGAGCACGCAGACCTTGGTGCAGGGGGAGGACGGTTTCGCGGAGGGCTGGGCGGTCATGGCCCTGGCAGATGGGCCGCGAAGGCGCTCCGAATCAAGGCCCGCCCGCATCCACCAGGAGATCGTCCCAGTGATCGGGCGGGTCGCCCGCATCGAGCCGCCGGGCGAACACGGCGTAGGGGTCGCTGCGCCCGCCCGCCTTGCGCAGGGTGTTCTCGTCGTTGACCCAGGCATAGACGATGATGCGGCTCGCGCTGTCGAAGCGGAAGAACAGGCGGAAGCGCTGCAGGAACTTGGCCCGCCGCCAGTGCCGGTGCGCCGGCCCGAGGGTGTTGCCGAGCGCGTAGGTCGGCGCGTTCGGATCGCGCGGGATTTCCTCGAAGATCAGGTCGCGGATGCGGGCGAGCAGCTTCGCCTTGGGATGGGCGCGGTAGCCCTCCGGGTCGGCGGCGGCGAGCCGTTCGACCTCCGCCGTGAGCGGGTCGAGGCTCGCGCGGAAGGCCGTTGCGCGAAACAGCCGCCAGCCGTTGCGCTTGGCGAAGGGGCCGTCGGTCACAGGGTGACGTCGTCCGGGATCGCGTCGTCGTCGGACACGCTCACGCCCGCGGTCAGCGCCTCGATCCGGGCGACCTCGCCTCGCGTGAACGGCTGCAACCGCTCGGGATGGGCGGCCATGTCGCGCTCGAGGAAGGCGAGGTAGGCGGCGACCACGGGGTCGCGCTCGGCCGCATCGTCGTCGGCCGCCTCGTCGCGGTCGAGGGTCACCAGCATCGTGCCCGGCCCGAGGACGTAGGCGCGCAGCTTCGCCTTCTGCCGGAACTCGGGATGAGCCTTGAACAGCGCCTTGTCGAGCCGCAGCGCCTCGGAGCGGCCGGTTGTTGTGATCGAGCCCTTGAAGCCGGATCGGGACATGGGAGACTTCCGATACGAACGATACGTGCGGTGATACGTATCGTTCGCCTGCGAATCAAGGGCTACGCTGTCGCCCCCACCAGCGCGAGCAGCACCGCGATCTCGCCGAGTTGCTGGCAGGCGCCGACCACGTCGCCGGTCTGGCCGCCGATCTTCTTCCGCGCGAGCGACGAGAGCGCGAAGGCAGCCGAGGGCGCCAGGACGAGGCCCAACACGAGGCCGAGCGGGGGCAGGCCGAGGCCGGCGCCGACCAGCGCGAGGGCGAGGCAGAGGCCGGCGACGGTCAGGAGCGTCGCCCGGCTCGGGCGGCCGACCGCGGCGCCCGAGCCGCCGGGGCGGGCGGGGGCGAGCCACGCGATCGGCACCAGCGCGGCGCTGCGGGAGACGGCGGCGGCGTAGAGGAGCGCCGCCGCCGCGAGCGCGCCGGAGCGGTCGAGGAGCGTTGCGAGCGTCGCCGCCCGCAGCGCCAGCCCGAGAAAAAGGGCGGTGCCGCCGAAGGCGCCGATGCGGCTGTCGCGCATGATCTCCAGGATGCGCTCCGGGTTTCGCCCGCCGCCGAAGCCGTCGGCGACGTCGGCCAGCCCATCCTCGTGCATCGCCCCGGTGACGAGGGCGAGCGCGGCGAGCGCCAGCGCCGCAGCCACGAACGGCCCGAGCCGGATTTCCCAGGCCAGCACCAGCACGAGGGCGGCGGGCAAGGCCAGCAGCAGGGCGGCGACGGGCAGCATCCGCGGCACGGTGCGGAAATCCGGGATGCCGTAGGGCTCGGGCTCGTCGGGCAGCGGCGGGATCGGCAGGCGCGTGAAGAAGCGCAGGCAGGCGGCGAGATCGTAGACGAGATCGGCGCCCGGAAAGGGCGGCCCGGGATCGCCGCTCATGCGCTCCACCATTCCGGCTTCCTTCGTCGGGCGGACACCCGGCCGCCTGTACCGCGGGCCCGCACGCTTCTATAGCGCTGGCACGTTCCCGCCCGCTACGCGCCCCGCCCGCCGTCCCCGCCGCATTTTTCCGCAAGGCGGCCCACGATCCCCGAGAGGCCCCGCGATGACCGATTCCGCCGCGCCGTTCGCCGACATCCGCCGGCTGATCGCCGACATGCCCGGCCCCGATGCCGACGCGGTCGCGATGGTGCGCGCCCGCGACGCGACGCTGACCAAGCCGCCGGGCGCGCTCGGGCGGTTGGAGAGCCTCGTGGAATGGCTCGCCGCGTGGCAGGGCAAGGGCAAGCCGAGCCTCGACCGGCCGCTGGTCTGCGTGTTCGCCGGCAGCCACGGGGTGGCGGCCCGCGGCGTCTCGGCCTTCCCGGCCGAGGTCAACCGGCAGATGCTCGACAACTTCGCCGCCGGGGGCGCCGCCATCAACCAGCTCTGCGCCGCCTACGGCCTCGGCTTCCGGGTGTTCGACCTCGCCGTGGACCTGCCGACCGGCGACATCTGCGAGGGCCCGGCGCTCGACGAGAAGGGGTGCGTGGCCACCATGGCCTTCGGCATGGAGGCGGTCGCCGCCGGCACCGACGGGCTCGCCATCGGCGAGATGGGCATCGGCAACACCACGGTCGCGGCGGCGATCTACGCCGCGCTCTACGGCGGCGATCCGGCCCACTGGGTCGGGCGCGGCACGGGGGTGGACGAGGGGGGCCTTCACCGCAAGGCGGAGGCCGTGCGGCTGGCGCTGACGACCCATGCCGGCCATCTCGACGACCCGCTGCAGGTGCTGGCCCGCCTCGGCGGTCGCGAGATCGCCGCCATGGCCGGGGCGATCCTCGCCGCCCGCCTCCAGCGGGTGCCGGTGGTGCTCGACGGCTACGTCGCCACCGCCGCGGCGGCCGTGCTGCACGCCCTCGACGCGAGCGCCCTCGACCATTGCGTGGCCGGCCATCTCTCGGCGGAGGGCGCGCATGCGGAGGTGCTGGAGCGGCTCGGGCTCACCCCGCTGCTGTCGCTAGGCATGCGGCTCGGCGAGGCCTCCGGCGCGGCGCTCGCCATGGGCCTCCTCAAGGGCGCACTCGCCTGCCATCGCGACATGGCGACGTTCGAGCAGGCGGGGGTGTCGGGCAAGGCGGATTGATCGCTTCTCCCACCCATTCCCCTCATCCTAAGATGTGGAGCGTAGCGAAGCCTCGAAGGAGGGCTCCAGTTCGCTCAGCGACTTCTGGAGCCCTCCTTCGAGGCCGCTTCGCGGCACCTCAGGATGAGGGGGTGGGTGGGACATCGGGTGTCACGCAAACCCCGCCAGATGCAGCCCCACCCCCGCGGCGGAGGCCGCGAGCAGCGTCGGGATCACGCCTGCGCGCAGGCGGAACACCGCGAGGATCGCCGCTCCCGAGAGCAGCAGCGCCGGCGCGTTTAGGCTCGACCAGACCGGCATGTCGAGCCGCAGCCCGAGCCCCGGATGCAGGGGGCGGGTTTCCGAAAACAGCAGGTGCAGCGCGAACCAGACCGCGAGGTTGAGGATCACCCCCACCACCGCCGCGGTGATGGCGGACAGCGCCCCCGACAGCGCCCGGTTCTCCCGCAAGGCCTCGACGTAAGGCGCGCCCGCGAAGATCCAGAGGAAGCAGGGCAGGAACGTCACCCAGGTGGTGAGCAGCCCGCCGAGCACGCCGGCCACGTACGGATCGAGCCCCCCGGCCTGCCGGAAGGCGCCGAGGAAGCCGACGAACTGCGTGACCATGATGAGCGGGCCCGGCGTCGTCTCGGCCAAGCCCAGCCCGTCGAGCATCTCGCCGGGCTTCAGCCAGCCATAGGTATCGACCGCGGCCTGCGCGACATAGGCCAGCACCGCGTAGGCGCCGCCGAAGGTGACGACCGCCATCTTGGAAAAAAACACCGCGATGGCGCTGAAGACGTGGTCCGGCCCGAGCCCGACCACCAGCGCCAGCACCGGCCCGAGCCAGAGCGCCAGGAAGACGCCGGCGAGCGCCAGCGTGCGGCGCAGATTCGGCCGGGCATGGGCCGGCACGCCGAGCCCGAGCAGGCTGTCGGCGTCGGCGAGACCCTTCTCCGCCGCGCCGCCATGGCCGCCGGCGCGAAAGCTTTGGGCGCCGCTGCGCGTGCCGAGATAGCCGATCAGACCCGCCGCGAGCACGATCAGCGGGAACGGCACGTCGAACAGGAAGATCGCCGCGAAGGCGCCTGCCGCGATCATCCGCATCGCGGTGTTGCGCAAGGCGCGGGCGCCGACCCGCACCACCGCCTGGAGCACGATGGCGAGCACCGCGCATTTGAGGCCGAAGAACAGGCCGCCGACGATCCCGACGCCGCCGTAAGCCGCATAGATCAGGCTCAGGCCCATGATCGAGACGAGGCCGGGCAAGACAAAGAGTCCGCCCGCGATCAGCCCGCCCGCGGTGCGGTGCATCAGCCAGCCGACATAGGTGGCGAGCTGCTGCGCCTCGGGGCCGGGCAGCAGGGTGCAGAACGAGAGCGCGTGGAGGAAGCGCGCCTCGCCGATCCAGCGCTTCTCGTCCACGAGGATGCGATGCATCACCGCGATCTGCCCGGCCGGGCCGCCGAAGCTGAGGAGCGCGATCCGGGCCCAGACGCGGGCCGCCTCGGCGAGCGTGACGCCGTGCGCGGGAACGCCGTCGCGCTCCATCCCGGTCAGCCTTCCGCCCGCAGGGCCGCCTCGATCATCCCGGCGATGGCCAGCGCCCGCCCGTCGTCGCCGAAGCGGGCGACGATCTGCACGCCGAGGGGCAGGCGATCGCCCGGCACCGGGACGGTGACGCAGGGCACGCCCATCAGGGTCCAGAGGCGATTGAAGCGGGCGTCTCCGGTGGTGGCGATGGGCGGCGCGCGGCCGACCGCCGACACCGTCAGGATCGCGTCGAACCCCGAGAAGATCTCCTTCAGCTGGCGCCGCGCCCGGTGGGCGTCGCGGCGGGCCGCGTCGTATTGCGCCGCCGTCAGCGCCTGCGCCCGGTCGAGCTGCGGCCCGAGCACCGGCGGCAGCGCGGCGCGGTGCGTCGCGTATTCCCAGGCAAGCGCCTGGCGCGCCTCGAAATCCTGCACGGTCGGATGCGCGGCCCAGGCGCGGGCGAAGGGCTCGGGCAGCGTGAGGTCGAACACGGTGGCGCCCACCCGCTCGGCGGCCCGCGCGGCACGGGCCAGCGCGTCGAGCGCGTCCGCATCGGCCTCGCCCGCGAACTCCTGGCGGCAGAGGGCGATGCGCGGCCCGCCGGTCTCCGCACTCTCGATCTCCGGCCGCTCGACGATCAGCGCCAGCGCCCGGGCGAGATCGGACACGCCGCGGGCGAAGAGGCCCACCGTGTCGAGCGCCCAGGAAAAGGTCTTCACCCCCACCGTCGGGATCAGCCGGAACGAGGGCTTGATCGCCGCGACGCCGCAGAAGGCGGCCGGGCGGATCACCGAGCCGCCGGTCTGGGTGCCGAGCGCCAGCGGCAGCAAACCGGCCGCAACCGCGGCGGCCGAACCCGAAGACGAGCCGCCCGGCGTGCGGGCGGGATCGTGCGGGTTCACCGTCCCGCACGGGTCGAGCCCGGCGAACGCCGTGGTCGCGGTCTTGGCCAGCGGCACGGCGCCGAGCGCGCGCAACCGCGCCACCACCGCCGCGTCGGCCCGCGGGCGCCAGCCTTCGTAGATCTTCGAGCCGTGCTCGGTCGCCATGTCGGCGGTGTCGATGATGTCCTTGATGCCGACCGCAATGCCGGCGAGCGGGCCTTCCGCCGGGACCGGCCCCTCCGGCGCCGTGCGCAGGATCGCGCCGAGGTTCTTGTCGCGCTCGGCGATTCCTTCGCGCGCCTCGGCGATGGCGGCGTCCGGCGAAAGGGCACCGGTCTCGATGCGGGCGCGGAGATCGACGAGCGAGATCATGCGCTCGGGGTGAGGCGTGGGGGCCGCCCCTGTCAACACCGCTCCACAGGCCCGATACCGCAAAGACACGGTGGCGGCGCATCCGCCCGCAGCGTTAGCGCCCCGTTTACGGAATCGCCCGCATCGTCGCCCTTATGTGGCGTAAAGTGTTTGCGTTCTCGGCCCTGGCGCTGTTCGGCGCGGGCCTCACCGGTTGCGCGATCAACCGGTTCGAGCGCCGTGAGGCGTGGCGCGACCAGGCGGAGCAGGCTTGCATCGCCCGGAAGCTGGTCCAACCGACCTCGTGGGTCTCGCTGGCGCGCGAGATCGACGGGCCGGGCCCCTGCGGCATGCAGCAGCCCTACCGGGTCACCCGGCTCGGCAACGGCACGGTCGCGCTCAAGCAGCGGATGACGCTGGCCTGCCCGGCTTTGGCGGAAGCCGAGGCGTGGCTCGCCGACACGATCCAGCCCGCCGCCAACCTGTATTTCGGCGTGCCCGTCGCCGAGATCAACGCCGGCTCCTATTCGTGCCGCGGGCGCAACAATCAGGTCGGCGCCAAGCTCTCCGAGCATTCCTTCGGCAACGCCGTCGACATCATGTCCTTCACGCTGGCCGACGGCCACGTCATCACCGTCAAGGGCGGCTGGCGCGGCACGGAAGCCGAGCAGAACTTCCTGCGCGAGGTGTTCGTCGGAGCCTGCGCCCGCTTCACCACGGTGCTGGCACCGGGCTCCAACGTCTTCCACTACGACCACATCCACGTCGATCTCGCCCGCCACGACCCGCGGGGCCTGCGCCGGGTGTGCAAACCGCTGCTGAAGTTCGAGTCGCAACTCTACGCCGCCGACGGCACGCCGCGGCCGATGGCGACACCCCGTCCGCCCGCCCGCCAGCCGGCCGCCCCCCAGGCGCCGATCGACGTGGAGGAGGACGATCCCTACGGCCTGTCGCCGACATCTTCGCGCAGTGGCGGGTCTCGCTACGCCCGAGCCCCGAGCCCGCCGGCCCCCTCCGCCTACGCCGCCGCCCCGCCGCCCCGCCCGCGGGTGGCCGCGGCTCCCACCACCGAGGATGAGGCGGAACCGATGCCCGCGCACGGGCCTTCGGACGAGCCGATATACTGAGACCGATCGAGCCGTTCGAAGCACATCGCGAAGCCGCCTCCCACCCACTGCCCTCATCCTGAGAGCCTGTTTGAGATCCTCTGCCGGCCGTCCCCATCTGTCTCGTGTCATCAACACACATCCGTCTGGCAGGACGGAGGAGAGAGCAGATGTGGACGGACCGACATCGGACGCGTCATGAGACACGCTTGAAGGATGTAGTGATGCAGGCGGGCCTGGAGGAGGTGGCCCGCTTCCTCGGGCGGACAGACCCGCCAACCCGATCCGACGCCAAGCCGGCGCGGGCGGTGATGGCGGCCATTGCTTGGCACTTGCGTACAGGTGGCGGATGGCGGGCGCTGCCCGAAGGTTTCCTGCCCTGGCGCACCGTCTA